>JAHYJN010000006.1 GCA_019428905.1 Candidatus Brevefilum sp. | reverse complement strand
GGCTAGGAATGTGGGGGTTTACAGTGTGAAGATCGTTGAACCTGGGATAGTGTGTGACTTTGCGATTACCCTGTGATTGGCAAAAGAATTGCAGCGATCACCTGTGATATGATTATCGGCATAGGTTGATTGTGTGACGCAAATTTTCAGAAACAAAGCTGGGTGTATCATGCCAAAAGATAAGCCATTGGATGGGAAACCGGATAAACATGCCCTCGATGACCCGATGAATTACCTCAACCGGGAGCTGTCGATGCTGAAATTTCATCGGCGAGTGCTGTTTGAGGCCATGAACCCGGCTAACCCGATCCTGGAGCGGCTGCGGTTTTTGGGCATTGTCGGGTCAATTTTGGACGAGTTTTTCATGGTACGGGTCGGCAGCCTGACCATGGCCCTGAATGACCGCAAGGAACGGTTCTACTTTGAGAACATGTCGCCCCAACAGCAGCTGGCTGAGATCCGAAAGGAAGCGCGTAAACTGATCCGTGACGCCCAGGATTACTATGGCGAGGTGCTTAAACCCCAGCTTGCTGAAGTGGGTATTGAAATCCTGGGATATGATCAGCTTAACAAATCCCAGCGATCAAGGGTGGACAATTATTTTAAAGAAGTGATTTTCCCGGTGTTAACGCCCCTGGCGTTCGACCCGGGCCATCCCTTCCCTTATATCTCGAATTTGAGTTATAACCTAGCCATCCTGGTTGAGGATTTGGATGGTGAGCAGCATTTTTCCCGGCTGAAGGTACCAGGCTCGCTGCCCAACTTTTTGCCGGTTCACAAGGCGGCCTATGATACCTCCCCCCGGGCGAAGCAGGCGCGCAAGCACGCCTTTGTTGGCATTACAGAAGTGATCATCGCTAACCTGGGCGACCTGTTCCAGGGGCTGAAGGTGAATGAAGCCTACCCATTTTATGTGGTGCGCAATGCTGAAATTGAGCTGCAAGGCTTGGAAGTGATGGATATGTTGGAGGTGATGGAGGAAAGCGTCCGTCGCCGGCGGTTTGGTTCCGTTGTGCAATTGTTGGTGGGGACGGATATGTCGGATTATGTGCTCAAGATCCTGGTGGACAACCTCGATGTGGATGGGCAATTTATTTATACCTATGACCAACCCATCATCCTGCGGCACCTGATGCAGCTCTACCAGGTTAACCGGCCAGACCTGAAGTACAAACCGTTTTCACCGGCGATACCACCGGAACTTAAAATGGAACACGATGCCACACCAAGCGATTTCTTTAATGCGATCAACCGCAAGGATATCATAATTCATCACCCGTATGATTCCTTTGACCCGGTGGTGGACTTTCTGAGGTATGCATCGATTGACCCTGATGTGTTGGCGATCAAGCAGACGCTGTACCGGGTAGGGCGGAATTCTCCCGTGGTGCGGGCACTGCTGCGCGCCCGGCGAGATTACGGAAAGCAGGTGGCTGTGCTGGTGGAGTTGCAAGCCCGTTTTGATGAAGAAAGCAATATTGAGTGGGCCAAATTGCTGGAGCAGGAAGGGGTACACGTCACCTACGGGTTGATGGGCTTAAAAACCCATTCGAAGGTTACGCTGGTGGTGCGTAAAGAAGGGGAGCGCATCCGCCGCTACTTGCACTTGGCGACGGGAAATTATAACCACAATACAGCCATACTTTATGAAGACATCGGCATGTTTACCAGCGACGATGATCTCGGCGCAGATGCTACCGACCTATTTAATTACCTGACCGGTTACTCCGCCAAACAGGATTACCGCAAGATTATGGTTGCACCCTTCTTGCTGCGGGAGAAGTTTGATGACTTGATCAGCCGGGAAATTAAGCACCAGAAGAAGCACGGCGACGGCAGGATCATCTTGAAGATGAACGCATTGGTCGACCCGGGTATGATCCGTTTGCTGTACCGTGCGTCTCAGGCGGGGGTTAAAATTGACCTGATCGTGCGGGGCATCTGCAGCTTGCGGCCGGGTGTGGACGGGCTCAGCGAGAATATCCGTGTGATCAGCGTGGTCGGGCGCTTTTTAGAGCACAGCCGGATTTATTACTTCCACAACCACGGCCAGGAAATCATTTATATGGGCAGCGCAGACTTGATGCAGCGCAACCTGAACCAGCGAGTGGAAGTGTTGTTCCCCGTCGAAGACCCAGATTTGATCCGCCACCTGCGAGACCAGGTGTTGGAGGTTTATTTAAGTGATGAGATTAAAGCCTGGCGTATGACGGCGGATGGGAGTTATGTGCGCACACCCACTGAAGAAGGTGAACGGTTCCTGGATGTGCAAGAATGGCTGTTGGATCAACGCTGACGTACCCGACATATTGAATCAGAATACCGCACCCGGTGGTCACGAGTGCGGTATTTTTGTTGACCCAGTTTAGAACTGAAGGAAATTGGCCGGTAGTAAAGTGAGCCCTAAAGCCGGTAACCCAAATATGACCAGGCAGGCACACAGGCACAGCACAACCAAAACAATGATTAAGATGATCCACCATTTTGAGCCAGACTTCTGGGTTCTTACACCAGGTGTGGCTGCTGCAGGGGCTTCTGATCCCCAGCGGGTAGGATCACTGGCTGGGGTTGTGTCTGGAATGGGCGACCCCCAGCGGTCGGTGGGTTCGGGTTTGACACTCGGCCTTTCAGGGGGCGTGGAGGGCTTGCTCCACTCCTCAGCTGAGGCGTTCATAAATTCATCCTTGTTTTGATCATCTGAAAAATGTCCCATGGTGCACTCCTTTCTGGATGCAGATCTAAAGTGTTGATGCTGATAATGTTCGAATGACAAATAACAACTTTAGGAAATATCAAGTCTTTTCTTAATTTGAATAATGATCCAACCAGATATAGCCTAAGGTGTAAGAGTTGGTGGTGAACTAACCAGCATGCATCTCTGACTTGATCCCATTATATATCAAAAATCCAGCCAGATTGATGGGTACACAGGGCAATCGCAAAGTGAGAGAAATGTCTGTAATATCACTGTTCGCGAGTTAACAGACCCCATCCCCAGCCCTTCCCCTCGGGGAGGGGAAGGGTGCCCGTAGGGCGGGAAGGGGTGTTTTCAGAGTGAAGATCGTTGATTCTGTGAAAATATTTGACTTTGCAATCGCCCTAGATGGGTACAAGGTGTATAACAGCAATAGCGGTTTCTGGATTAATGTATTTGGGGCTGCATATCTGGCAACCCCAAATATGTGGTTTTTCGATTTTTCTTAATCGGTGCTGAGTTTAATCCCGGCAGGCGTCTTTTTGAACAAAAAGGGGACCAGGCGCTTGATGGAATCGACCACCAGGCCGAAGATGCCTAAGCCCAACAGCACATCCAAGACCGTGTTCATCTGGCCGCTGAGCCGTTGGGCTGTTAGACTGAGATCAAAGCTCAGTGCTTCCCAGGCTGCGGGATCGATGGTGATGATGGCTGGGCCAACAATGATAGCGAACATCACTGCAATTTTGAAAACATTGGTGAGGATTTTTCCAATCGATGCAGACATATCCCAGAACCCTTTGCGGATCAGGTAGAGGTTCAATCCAATATCTAAAACTGTATACGCTGTGATCCAGGGGATATAGCGCAAGACATTCTCATTCAGGATGGGGGCTGAAACCCAGCCGGCATCGCCCAGGTAATAGATCCCGATCCGATCAAGGTAGACATTGATCAGCACGATGAAGATAATGCCTAAGGTAATTTCTACAGCCAGCTCTGTAATTTTGATCCGCTTCTTATCCTCAACCTCCGCTAAGTCGTCCGGTGACCAGTCCTCATCGATCTCGACCCGCCACTGCTGGGGCGTGGTGCGTTCAATCAGGATAAAGGACAGGGTCACAATCCCGAAGGCGGTGAACAGGCTGCTCATCATCCCGCCCAGGGTTTCAAGAATGGTGACGAAGAACCCGCTGTCTCCGGCTGATCCGCTCACGATGGCGACGATCACACCCAACACATTCAGCGCTGCCACGACAACCAACACAATCTTTAACACCTGCAGGTAGACGGGGAAGATGTGCGACCCAATCAAACGTTGCTGGCTGTTGTACTGCTGGGCGACCTTCCTGGGCGGCCCATATTCCAGCAATACCGCTTTAATCAGGTCTTCATCGGGTTCAGACCCTGGGTGGGGGTTGCGTTCTTCAATCATGTCCATCAACACCGAACGGATTTCTGCGATAATATCATCCCGGTTTTTAGCTGGCAGATGATGGCGGAGTTCTTCAAGGTAGCTATTTAAGATTTTCATTTTCATTCTCCTGTGATTTGAATAATAAGGTATCTACTGTGTTTTTAATTCTTGACCATTCTGTGGTCATTTCTTCCAGCACTTGTTTGCCGACTTCACTGAGCACGTAGTAGCGGCGCGGCCTGGAAGTATCGACACGCCAGTCGCTTTGGAGCAGGTTTTGCTCCTCCAGGCGGCGCAGGAGGGGGTAGAGGGTGCCCTGGTCAATTTGCATGCCCTGTTCTTCAAGCCGTTTCATCAGGGAATAGCCGTATTGCTCTTCATGCAGCTGGCTGAGGGCGGCCAGGATGATCACCCCGCGGCGCAGCTCCTGCACTAAGCTTTGGGTTTGATCGTGGAGGGTGGTGTCTGTCATACGCTATCGCCTTTCATAATGTAATGTCTATAATGATGTAATATATAATACAGTATATTACACAGTATGTCAAGACCAAAAAAGATATTTTAAGGTTGGCGTTTTGGTTTGCTGCTTAAAAATCATTAAGAAGGGATGGCAGGCGTTTGAGATTTTAACCCTCAGGTGTTGGAGTGATGTTAAAATCTGAGTTTATCAAATTAGTGTCCTGAAATCTCGTATTTTACCGACAAATTGGTAATATTTGATAAATTGTGAAACTCGTGTATCAGATTTTCTAATTTTTGTTGATAATAATTAACTTTCCCTAATGTTAATATATGTGTTATCTACACGAGAATGACAAAGGTCTGGTGTTTTAAGGCTTCCCTTGGGGGAAGCTGTCTGCGAAGCAGACTGATGAGGGATAATAACCATAGGTTTTACGAGAATAATTTTATTATGATGAGATACTTTTTTCTACTGCAGATAAAAATTAAATTTGGAAACATCTTATCACCCCTCATCCGTCACGCCTTCGGCGTGCCACCTTCCCCCCAGGGGAAGGCTTTTTCGTAAGTGTTTATATTCAATTCTATTTTGACTTTTGGGATATATCCATTTTCATGCGCCTTCTTTAGTGAAGGGGTGGCTATTCTCAAAAATTTCTTATATTAGTATCCTGGAAACCATGTTTTTACATGTAAAAATGGCTAACACATTAATAAATGAGAGACTCAGGAGGTTGGTGTTTTGGTTTGCTGCTTAAAAATCATCAAGATGGGATAGCGGGCGTTTGGGATAATTACACTCAGGTGTTGGAGTGATGTTAAAATAGAAGGATGAAAAATAAAATCGTTTTCGGCGATAATTTAGAAGCCCTCAAAACACTTGGGGATCAGTCGGTCGACTTGATCTATATTGACCCGCCATTCAACACCGGCAAGCAGCAGGCGCGGACCCAAATTTTGGTGGAGAAGGATGCGCAGGGTGACCGGGTGGGATTTGGCGGCAACCGCTATCAGACCACGGTGGTGGGGGAACGTGCCTACCGGGATAATTTTGATAATTACTTGGGTTTCTTGGAACCGCGTCTGCGGGAAGCTTACCGCCTGCTTGCGCCTACGGGAAGTTTTTATTTCCATATTGATTACCGCGAAGTGCACTATTGCAAGATCCTCCTGGACGAAATATTTGGCAGGGAAGCGTTCATCAACGAGATCATCTGGGCTTATGATTATGGGGGTCGCTCAAAAACCCGCTGGCCGGCCAAGCATGATAACATCTTGTTTTATGCCAAAGATCCCGAGCATTACACGTTTAATTGGGATGCGGTGGAACGCATCCCTTATATGGCGCCTGGTTTGGTTGGTAAAGAGAAGGCCGCCCGTGGCAAGTTCCCGACCGATACCTGGTGGCATACGATTGTGGGAACCAACAGTAAGGAGAAAACCGGGTACCCCACTCAAAAGCCTGCCGGCGTGCTGCGGCGGATTATCTCGGCTTCATCCAACCCGGGGGATCTCGTGTTGGATTTCTTTGCCGGCAGCGGCACGGTTGGCGAAGTCTGTTTGGAATTAGGGCGGGCATTTGTGCTGGTGGATAATAATCCCCAGGCGATCGCCGTGATGCAGAAGCGTTTTGCGGATGATGATTCCATTGAATGGATCGGGGTAGGTACTTAATTTGCTGCGTAAAAGATCGGATGCCGGAGCAGACGCCATTCGATTTCTTGGCTTAAATCCTGGGGTTGATCCGGCTGTGCGCAGTGTTCATCGACCCCGCTGAAGACGATCAGCTGTTCGACCAGGGCTTGTGCCAGGGCGGCGTAATTCTCTTCGAAGGCGGAATAATTTACGAGGATGCACGCATGGGGTGAGACAGGGGCCAGGATCATCCCCGGTGAACCGCAGCTGATGGCTGAAACTTCCGCATCGATGGGTGGATCCCCCTGGGTGAAGCGATCAACCAGGCCGATATTCAACGCCCGGGTGTTTTCGACACTCTCGGCAATCATGTAGCTGATATCCGCTAAATCGGTGTCAAGATTGATGCAGGCAAAAGTTCCCAATTCATCTGGTGCAGGATGGTAGTATTCAATCCGTCCAGGCACCAGGTTGATTGGCTGTAAATGTTCGACCAATGCTGCGCGCAGATGTGCTTCAAATTGGGCCAGGTAATGGAGGTCATTGAAGCGTTCATTCTCCAGTGCCATCCACAGGTTCAGGTCAATATTTTGTAGGTCCAATGCCCGGGTGTGGCGAATAATTACCTGGATTTCCCCCAGGGGCAACCCGCTGCTGGTGGAAAAGGTAAAGCGGTAGTCTCCGCTTTGCAGGGATGACTGGTCAGCACAGGGGAGGGCAACACACACCTCACCGTCGGTGCTGGTCAGCGGACCTTTCGCAATGGTGCTGTAGAAATCACCAGAGATGGGGTCGTAGTGATAGATGCTTTGATCACCTGGGGCATTGATGTCTGTAATCGATATCTCATCTTTGGCGGTGGAAGCACGGGCGGCTAATAATAAGAACACATCCCCTTTTTCGATGGTAATGATTAAATCCTCATCGGCTTGGATTGACTCGAAGGTTTCGATGGTCAGGTCAGGGTGGACATCATCTTCGATGACGGCGGCTGTCGGTGTAAACTTGGCGTGAAAATGGATCTGGTTTTTTAGTAAAGTGAATGCCTTTTGGCCAATTTGATCCCAGTAATCTGCTGATGAGATCACCAGCAAGAAAAAGAACTGGTTGATGTGTGGGGAGCAGATCAATGCTTGACCTAAACCTTCTTCTTCTGCGTTTATAAAGCGGATCCTGTTAAGAAATCCCGTAATCCCTTGAACGCTTTCCTTACCAGCTTCGACCAGCTCAAATTGATCAAAATTGATCATGAAATCGGCAGCCAGTTCATCATTTAGGTCTGCGATGGAGGTGTCGTTTTGCAGCTCACCCCCAATCATGACGATTTCCAGGTTGCCATCATCAGAATACATATACACCGAGTCATCAACTTCAAGCTCAAAACCAACAATTGGTTTAAAGGAAAAACCAGCTTCTTCGACGATCATTTCCTCACCAAATTGGATGTCGGGTGTCGGCTGCGCCGGTTGCTCAGAGGTATTGCTGGGTTCTGGAAGAGTCATCAGTTCAATTCAGGTAGGCCATAGAGGATGGATGGTCTCATTTTACACCAGTTAGACCGGGTTCGCCACTGATGACAGAACTTCATTTATACTTAGCCATGATGCGATGGCTCTCGTGTGTACACCTGTTTTAAGATACGCACACACTGGTTTATGCTCAAAAATGGAGGTAATTTCCCGATGAAAAAAGCAGCCTTCCCCATTTTGGAATTTGACCCGGCCCAAGAAGCGATTATTGACCCGCAAAAATTGATTCAACAGCGGGATGTCCCAGAGCAGTGTGTGGTATGTTTCTTTGCCGACGTGATCGCCTGGCTGGTGGCGCACCATGATGCACGGGTGATCGCCCACTCACAATCGGAGATTGGGCTGCACCCGCTATATGAGATCGAATTTGAGGGCAAGCGGCTGGCTTTCTTTCATCCGGGTGTGGGCGCACCGCTGGCGGTCGGGATGCTGGAGGAGGTGATCGCTTTCGGATGTAAAAAATTTATCGCGTGCGGCGGATGTGGTGTGCTGGACGCTGAAATTGCTGTGGGGCATTTGTTGGTCCCGGTGGCTGCCATCCGTGATGAGGGTACATCATATCATTACCTCCCGCCAGCTCGCGAGGTTGAGGCGGATCCGGTTGGCGTGGCCGCAATCGAAGCTGTGTTGCAACGCCAGGGGATTGATTATTTGCGCACCAAAACCTGGACGACGGATGCCATCTATCGGGAAACGTCTGAGAAAACGGCTGCCTACCTGGCCGAGGGCTGCCTGGCAGTCGAAATGGAAGCGGCCGCCTTTTTCGCGGTGGCAAAATTCCGCAAGGTGGCTTTTGGGCAGATCCTCTACGGCGGCGACGCGGTCATCCCCGGTGGATGGGATGGGCGCACCTGGCATACGCGGGAGGAGATCCGTCGGAATTTATTCTGGCTGGCAGCACAGGCAGTTTTTGAACTGTAAACAATTAGCGGAGGGGGGTGGGGGTCACCGATGGCGTAGGCGTAATGGTGGCTGTGGATGTGGGGATGCTGCCCATATTCGGTGCGCATTGCCAGTTTTGGGTAGCACCTTCGTGCGGCGGATAGAGACCAGGCTCACGCTCACAGGTTTGCGGCATTTCATAAGGGAGCAGCCAGCGGCTGTGCACCTGCCATACCCTGCCGTTTTCAGAGAAGATCGGTACACTTTCGCCGGATGATGTCAGGAAACTTGAAACCGCGCGTGCCGCGGTATCCTCCAGGATCACAGCTTGTGACCTGGCGGGGTCATCCGGGCAAGTCGACCGGTCTGCTAACTCGGACAAAGGCACCAGGTCTGGATCCCAATCTTGGGGAAACCCGGCAATGACCGGTTGGGTCAGCCAGACAGCCAACCTATTAGCTTGGAACCCCGCCAGGGATGGATCGGTGTAATAGGTCAACAGCCGGAAGAGGTCGATGAATGCCGGGTCGATCTGGGGAGGCTGGAAGCAGTTCAGGCAACCAGCGAAAGCCCCATACCAGTTGGGATTTTCGATCCAACGGTCAAGGTCGGGGATCTGAACGTTATTTTCTGTATAAAGCTGGGCTGACAATCGTATGGTCGCGCCGGTCCCGCTTGGGAGGGTGAAAGCGGCAGGGTCTGCAGCGAGAAAACCAGTCCGGTCAATGGTGTTGACCAGCCGGCACAGGGTGTCGGGGTCAAGCTGGGAACCCAGATAGCGGCACTCCCCATCCTGGCAGGCGCGTTTGACCAGCCAGCCATCCCCATACAGCACAAATAAGGGGGTGTAACTGAAGGGCGCCAAAGGGTCTGAGTCGATGTGCGCTGCTTCCACCATGATCGGTCGACTCTGCCAGAACCTTGGCACAAGGTCGGGCAGGGAGGTGCTGGTTGGACTGGGCCCAGATGTGGGTGTTGAGGTGGATATGGGGGTAGCGATTGGTAATGTTGGGCTGGGCCAAAGTAGGGTTGTTTGCGAGGTTAATGGTGTTGGCGAGTCTGTCGGTGTCGGGGTGAAGGCAGACGTCTGGCAGCCGGCGAGGACCATCAGGACGATGGTGAAATACACCAGCCAAATTCGCTGGAATGTTAGGAGGTCGCTTTGCGAGGACTGGATCATGATGAAATATAGTATCATAGTCTGAAGGAACCGGCTCAGCATGCGAGGGAATTGGGGGCACACCCCGCCAACTTTGAGCAGCGGGTTTGCCTGAGCAGTTACGTCTGAAGACCAAAAAGGAGAATATATGCCAGATTTATCATCGCAAGTCTTACCGGAAATACAAGCGCACCGTTTAGAGGGTTTATCGCTGCCTGACGATCTGGTCATGCCGCATTACGAAGGGTTCTCCTTGGTGAACTTGCCAGCCACGGTGACCCAACTGCTGGGAATTCCTACGTTTGGACAAGCGCCACTGGATGCGATCATCACTGATCATTTGGATGGACCGTATACAAAAGTTGTGTTCCTATTGGTGGACGCGTTGGGGTACCACCTGTTCCAAGACATGATCCAACCTGATCGCGATTTAGTGTGGGGGCGGTACTTTGATCAGGCTGTTTTTAGCCCAATTACCAGCATCTGCCCGAGTACCACTGCCTCCGCATTGACCACGTTGTGGACCGGGGAGGGGGCAGGGGCGCATGGGGTTATCGGTTACGAGATGTGGTCTAAGACCTTTGGGATGGTGATCAACAACATCCTGCATGCCCCGGCAAACTCAAAAAATGATGTGGGCGGCCTGTCACGGGCTGGTTTTGACCCGGCGGTGTTCATGGATAAACCCCTGCTGGGACCCCACCTACGTGACTATGGGATCAAACCGACGACCTTCATTCACTCTTCGATTGCCCATTCCGGTTTATCCGTGATGCAGATGCGAGATGTACGCATACAAGCTTTTGTCGACGAAGCCGACCTGTGCGTCAGCCTGGTAGATCATATTAACAGCCGGCGCGGTGTACGTGAGTTCGTCTATGTCTATTATTCGGATGTAGACAGTTTGATGCACCGCTATGATGCCAGCGACCTGCGCGTGATGCTTCAATTCACGGCATTTTCGCAAATGCTTGAAAGCGGCTTTTTAAAAAAATTAACGCATGAGGCAGCTGAGGAGACACTCCTGATCGTAACAGCAGATCACGGCTCGATTGCGACGCCGGCTTATGCGCGTTTTGACCTGGCCAACCATCCTGAATTGGTCTCCCGCTTGGTGATGCAGCCGACCTGTGAACACCGTTTTCCATTCCTGTATATCAAACCCGGTCAAGTTGATGCGGTTCGAGCGTACTTTGCTAAGACCTGGCCGGATGATTTTATCCTGATCGAACCGGAGGCCGCGCTCGAAAGCGGTTTATTCGGAAAAGGGCCGTTTGTCGCTGGGGTGCTTGAAAGATTGGGAGATTTGATCGCGATTACGAAGGGTGATGCCTACCTATGGTGGTCGCCAAGGCCGAATTTGATGGCAGGCCGGCATGGGGGGCTCAGTGCGGGTGAGATGTTGACGCCATTTTTCGCACTGCCATTACGAAATCTATTATAGAACTTATGTTATAGCTCAGGCAGATCTGCTGCTGAGTGGTAGGGAGCCCTTATCTCGTTCCAGGCTGAGAAGTAACGAACTTCTTGGTTTAAGCGAAACACCAGCCCTGTTTATTGTGGGCTGGTGTTTATTTGTAAATGGTCAGTTCGAGATTATGCCGTGGTCAGGTACCGCTTGATCTCCCAATCAGTGACCTGGGTGCGGAAGGTTTCCCATTCCGTTCGACGGGCGTTCAAGAAGGCTTCGGTCAGGCGTTCTCCCAATGCTTCCTGCAGCACAGAATCTGTCTCAAAGGCATTCACCGCTTCAAATAGGGACCCCGGCAACATATCGATGTTATGATCACGCCGCTCTTCATCAGACAGCTCGTACACATTGAGGTTGTTCAAGGGTTCTGGACAGGGCAGTTCCCGGTCGATACCATCCAAACCGGCAGCCAGCATAACATTGAACGCTAAATAGGGGTTGGTTGAGGGGTCAGGGCAGCGCAGTTCCGCGCGGACGGTTTCACCGTCATCGGGCATGGGTTGGGGGATGCGGATCAGGGCTGAGCGGTTGACCTGTGCCCACCCGATGTAGACCGGCGCCTCATAGCCCGGCACCAAGCGCTTATACGAGTTTACTGTAGGTGCAAGTACAGCTGATAAGGCTTTGGCATGCTCAAGCTGACCAGCAATGAAGCGGTAAGCCAGTTGAGAAATCCGGAAGCGGTCCCCTGGATCGTAAAACAGGTTCTCGCCAGCCTGGCTGAAAATGGATTGGTGACAATGCATGCCGGAGCCATTGATGCCAAAGACCGGTTTGGGCATAAATGAAGCGATCAAGCCGTGCTGGGCTGCAATGGCTTTGACCGCGTATTTCAGTGTGAGCACGTTATCAGCGGTCTTGAGGGCATCTGCAAAGCGGAAGTCAATTTCGTGCTGTCCCAGGGCAACCTCGTGGTGACCGACCTCGATTTCCAACCCCATCTCGTTCAGGGCGGCCATCAATTCAGTGCGCACCCGGACGGCTTGGTCGTTGGCAGAGAAATCGAAGTAACCGCCAACATCATGGGGGACAGGGCGGATCGTTTCTGACCCATTTTGGAGGAAGAGGAAGAACTCGGGTTCAGGACCCACATTCATGATGAAGTTACGTTCCTCTTTTAGTTGGGCAAGACGTCGTTTGAGGACGCCGCGTGGGTCACCGTCAAAGGGTTCACCATTGGGCTGGTAAATATCGCATAAAACCCGGGCGCGTTTCATCTCTGTGGGTGTCCAGGGCAGGATGGCATACGTGTCGGGGTCGATCACCAGGTGCATATCGCTCTCCTGGATGCGGGCAAAGCCTTCCACTGATGAACCGTCGAACCAGATGCCGTTTTTAAGCGCTTTTTCAATCTGGTTCAAGGGACCATCTACACTTTTCACCACCCCATTCACATCTGTGAATTGGAAAGAGATGAACTTGATTTGATCTTGCTTAATTCTTTCGAGTAAATCTTTGCTGTCCATGATTGTCTCCTTTTTAGACATCAATACAGGAATGGTTCAGGGTTGTGAATGAGACACTCACACCCCATACAGCCATCACAGGTGAACCCGATCAGGCATGATGACCACTATGGCTGCTTTGGCCTGTACGTCGCCATACAGTTTTGGACATCCATATCTAAAAAGGAAAACTTGAGCCCGGTTGCAGACTCAGGAGGCATCCGCTGATCCTTCGATTTTCCCCGCTTTCACGGGTTAGCGCTCTCTGCGAAGAGAGGAACCTCCACCTCGTCATCTCACAACCCCCAGTATTGAGACTCAGCCGCTTGATTTCCTCGGGTACCCCGCTTTGATCAACGCAATCTTCAGCCGGTCATAAGGGGGAATAGGTAAGATATTTAGTTGTTGGAGAAGTTTATACCATGATTAATCGGTGTTGCACAGGTTTTGATTTGTTAAATGTTGTTTAACAGGTTCGAAACCCTTGACATAGAACAAAAGTTCTGTATAATTAGAACATAAGTTCTCTTTTAGGATTAGGAGCAAAAAAATGGGCGCACTTATCAATACCTATGTTGATACAGCACAGTTACACCAAAACCTGGAGACCCGGCCGATGCCACGTGTTCGGCCCCGGTATTTACCGCCGATAAGAAGGAAACCATGGTTAGGGTCAGCTACTGTGGGGAGCTTGCTCAGAACCATCCAACCTGGTCCTTCTCGATCGCTGCTCTTGGGACAGTGTGATGATGGACGTCCCTTGCTGGTCGAGCTTGGGGACCCGGAGATGGGTGCAATCCTGGTCAGCTGCGATAAAGGTTGTGGGAAGACCCATCAATTGCAGGTCATGGTTGACTCAGCATTGCGCTTGAACGCACCCAGCAGTCTGCAGTTTGGGGTTTTGACCTTCAAGCCCGAAGAGTGGCAGGCTTGGCAATCAGAGCCGCAACGGATGAAATACCTGCAAGGGATATATGCCTGGTATGACCCATGGGCAGAAGGCTTCATCCGAACCATGGTTGACCTGGCAGAAGCGCGCCGTGATGGTGGGCGTTCGGGTGCGGATGTGTTGTTAATTTTGGATGACCTGAACTTTATAGAGGAATTGAGCTATGAAGCCCAGGTTAACCTGCATTGGCTGCTCGAATCCGGAGTTCACTCAGGGGTGTGGGTGCTTGCTGCGATCAATTCCCACCAAGCCGTAGATTTCCGGTATTGGGTGGACACCTTCCGCACCCGGGTGATTGGAAAGATCACAAGTGAAGCAAATACCGAAATTTTGGCATTGCGTTCAAACCCAACAGCAGCCGAATTGGCACCCGGGAGGTTTACTGTGTGGGCAGAAACGGATTGGCGCACTTATCGCCTGCCGCTTCTCGGTGATTAAGGATAAAGGAGGCAGCTATGGAAATTGGCATGTTGTGGTTTGATAATGATCCCCGGTTGGATTTGTTGAGCAAGGTGCACAAGGCAGCCGAATATTATAAAGAAAAATATGGACAGGAAGCCAACCTGTGTTTTGTGCATCCCAGTATGACGCCCGACGAAAAGACCGATGCAGGTGAGGTCGTTGTGTATTCAAACAGCACGGTGCTGCCGCATCATTTTTGGATTGGGGTTCATCGCCCAGAAGCTTCAAATTCTTGAGGGGCGTCAATTTTCAGGACTAATGGAGCAATTCATCCACATTGTGTGCGTAGGCTGGAATCGTGTGGAAGATTTAATCCACACGGGTTATTGTTTGATGGGGGGGATCGTAAGCCTGCGAAAGCCGTAAGTGTTGTAGATCAGGGTTTTGCCCAATGTTGTTTTGAAAATAGTGCCCGGATGGTAGATGTGGATATGACCGTGTAAATGGTAAGTCGGCTGGAATACCTTCACCAGCCATAAGAAAGCTTTGATTCCCTGGTGAGCCAAATCTGTATCGTCGTGGATACCCCAGGGTGGGGCATGAGACACAAAGATATCCAGGTACCGGCCGTAGCGGAGTTTGTTTAACAGCAAAGCAGGTACCAATGACATGACCAACAACCACATTTCTGTTTGGGTATATTGATAGCTGCCCTGGTTGTATCGCAAACACCCCTGGATACCTGCAAGCAGCAATCCCGAATTTTTATCGCGGATCACTTTCCTGTGGAGATTGACTGCACCCCAGGGTGATGTGCGGGTACCTCCATAACCGTGCTCAATATCCCTGGCATGATTGCCGCGCACAAAATACAATGGAACGTCTAAGGTGCTGATGATATATTCAAGGTAAAAATAGGAAAGGTCCCCAGAACTGATAACCAGGTCGATGTCGTGAAAACGCTCACGAATACGCGGGTTGTAGATAAGCGAGCTTTCAACATCACTGACCGTTAACAAGTTCATTATCTAATTCTAGGACATAAAGACCGTAAAGGGTAATTTTTGTAGAATGCACAACGAGCCTGGTCACTCCCCGATGGCGACCGCCAAGGCTACAACCCTGTCTCGATCGTGGCTGATGCTCACGGACCAGGTTGTTAACCCCAGCTGGTCGGCGATAATCTTGGCCTGACCGTACAGGATGACGATTGGCTGGCCGCTGGGGAGGTGCAGGATCTCGATATCTTGCCAGTGTACCGCGCCAATCCCGGTGCCAAGGGCTTTGGATACTGCTTCTTTGGCTGAAAACAATCCCGTCAATGTATCGGAATGGTTTTTTGCCTGGGCGATCTCATCCGCAGTATATACACGGGCGATGAAACGCTCACGTATTGCCGGGTTGATCTCGTCTAACCGGGAGATTTCCAGGATGTCGATGCCGCTGCGTAAGATCACCTCATCCCCCTTATGGTCCCGCTACAGCAATTGCTAACCGGTCAGGATCAAGATACTTTCGGCTGGCGACTAAGATATCTTCCTGGGTGATCGCTTGCACGAGATTGGAATACTTTAGGAAATAATCCAATCCCAGGTTGAAGTGCTCGATGTTCAGCAGCGACACAGCCACACCGCTGTTGGATTCCAGTAAAAGTGGCATGCGACCGAGGAAATTGGATTTACTGTCTGAAAGCTCATCTTCAGTGACCGGTTCAGAAACAAAACGGCGCACTTCGTCTGTGATCAAGGCAATCGTTTGATCAATATTGCTTGGGTTGACCCCGGCAATCATCTCCCAGGCGCCTGGACCCAGGCTGATGCTGAGAGATGAATACGCGTAATATGCCAGGCCGGCATCTTCACGAACGCGCTGGCCGAGGCGGCCCATCATGCCAAATTCACCTAAAATGTTGTTACCGATTCGCAAAGCATGAAAATCCGGTGAGTGGCGGTCAGGAGCATGACTGCCCATAACGATATCTGCCTGCGATTTACCCGGTATGCTGGTTGTTTTTTGGGTGCGTTTCTGCAATGGTGATATTGCTGGGATCTCTGGCAGCTGCGCCTGGGTGGGATTGGTCCAGTCACCCAGGCTATGGTTGACCGCGTCTACCGCAACTTGGGGATCAATGGCGCCCACAATAACCACGACCATGTTTTTGGGGCCGTAGGTGCGTTGGTAAAAATCGACCAGGTCATCCCGTTCAATTGCCTGGACAGTTTCGCTATAGCCTTCATCAGGATGCTGGTAGGGGTGCCCGGCATAGACGATTTTATCGAAAAGTAGCGAAGCCATGGCGGACGTATCCTGGGCACGGATCGCCAGGGCGGTCAGCATCTGGTTTTTTTGACGGTTAAATTCCTTATCAGGGAAAGACGGTGAACGCAGGCAATCGGAGATTAGTCCCAGAATCACGGGTAGATCCTCACTCAGGCAGTGGGCGCTGAAGGAGGTGGTCAGAGTGCTGGAGGAGAAATTCAAGCTGGCGCCAATGGACTCGATCTCGTTATACAAGCTTTGAAAATCGTGGTGGGCCGTACCCGTCATCAGCCCAAAAGCGACCAAGTAGCTCAACCCTAGCTTACCCTGCGGGTCTAGCAGGCTGCCGCTGTGTAAATAGCCCTTTATCGAGAGGGTTGGGCTGTTGAAATTGGCACGTGAGAGGACTGTGATCCCGTTTGGTAAGACCTGGCGGGTGATATCATCAGGTCCAGGCAAGGCGTTGCGGTGTTCTTCGTAGATGGGCGTTTTCATCATTGCTGGCTAACCACCTTCAGGGGTGTAAAAACCGACCACGCGGTTATTTGGGTGCAGGTAGGTTCGGGCGATTTCGAGGACTTTTTCTGGTGTGACCTGGGCGAGGTGATCCACATAGTTTTCGAACCAATCATAACTATCGAACATCTCAGCGTAACCCAGCCAAAAAGCCTGGTTGGAGATGTTCTCACTGCTGAAAGCGAATAAAGCTTTGGCTTGCTTGATGGCCCGTTCGATTTCTGCGCTGGTTACCGGGGAATCTAAAACCCGCTGAATCTCCTGGTCGACGGCGTTCAGCACCTCCTCCGGCGTGTGGAAGGGATGGACTGTCAGGTTGATGGAATACAGGTAAGGGTCCAGAGTGGCTTGCAATACACCTTGGCACGAGACCGAGATCTCGCCTTCAACCAGGGCGCGGTACAGGCGGCTAGTTTTATTGCTTGTCCCGCCAGAACCGAACATATTAAGGCTGCTGGGACCGGTGAGCAGACTGTCCAGTACGGTTAGGGTGAAGAAATCCGGGTTGCTGGCACTGGGTGCATGGTAGGCGATTTGCATATAACTGGTTTCCCCCGGCCCGGTGACGTGCACGCTTTTCTCACCCGTCTGGGGCGGTTCCAGGGGAAGTTTTTGTTTGACAGACTCCCCCGGTGGAATCTCTCCAAAAATCTGGTTGATCCTTTCGAGCATGGACTGGGTCTCAAAATCCCCCGCGATGGCTAAGACAGCGTTGGCAGGTTGGTAGAACCGGCGATAGTGATGGTACAGGTCATCGCGTGTGATGGTGTGAAGGTCCTCTTTTTCACCAATCACCTCGTGTTGATAAGGGTGTTGTGAAAATGCCTTATTTTGGACGGCTTCTCCTAATAAAAACAGGGGTTGGTTTTCGTTACCTTCCCTTTCTGAAATGATGACCGTCCGCTCTCGTTCAACCTCCAGACCGTCAAACTGGCTGTTGATCATGCGGTCTGCTTCTAACGAAAGGCTGATGTCAAAGATGTGGGCAGGTAAGGTTTCGAAATAGGTTGTCCAATCCAGGTGAGTCAGCGCATTCCACACACCACCGACTCGTGAGATCTCCCGGTCGAGAATGCCAGCTGGAAAGGCCTGGGTGCCTTTAAATTGCATGTGTTCGACCCAATGGGAGATACCGGTTTTTCCGGGTGTTTCATTCCGCGATCCCACCCGATACCAAACCCAGGTGCTGATAATCGGTGCCGTGTGGATTTCCTTCAGGTGGATTGACAATCCATTGGATAAAGTTATGAACTGAGTTGAATTCGTCATAGATTTGCTTTAGTGTTTTCTCCCAAGGATTGAACAGGGTTAAGATGAGAATGGTCAATCCAGTATAATATTGAGTGCTATTGTAACCATGATTATATGCGAATAATGACAAGTAAGGCGTCTAAACTTTAAATTGAGGTGTAATTATTCAGTGCATTCCCAAATGAATTATCTTGTCGCTGTGATTGGAGCCGGCCCGGCGGGGTTATATGCGGCTCAGTATCTCGCTCGCCAGGGCGTGCAGGTGGTTTTATTTAACCGTGATATCAAACCAGGCGGGCTGGCAGAGTACGGAATCTTCCCTGACAAACACAAAATGCGCACCGGCTTAATGGCGCAGTTTAAACGCATTATAAGGATGCCATCTGTCAGGTACCTGGGGAACGTGACTGTAGGCCAGTCCGGTCAGATCAAGTTTGACCAGCTGCGCCGGGCAGGTTTCCAGGCTATCATGGTGACGACCGGTGCCCAAGAAAATAACTGGTTGGGGTTGCCTGGTGAAGACCTGGATGGGGTTTACCACGCCAACGATATTGTGTTTCAATACAACCAGCTGCCCGAACGGGTTGATCAACAATTCGATTTTGGTAATGAGATTGCGGTGATTGGCGTGGGCAACGTGATGTTGGACATTGTGCATTACCTGAAACGAGATCAGCATCCCGGTGAGATGACCGCTTATGCGCGACGCGGCCCAGGTGCGGTAAAGTTTGACACGCAAACATTGGAACCTGTGGCTGGCTGTCTAGACCTGACGGCCATTAAATCAGCCGTAGATGAGGCTGCCCCGACTTTGAAGAGCGTGGGTGAAGATGCAACTGATTTCTTTTTGATGTTAGCGGAGGCCCGGGAAAAATCCCAGGATTGTGCTAGCGGAATGACCTTCCGGATGCGTTTTTTGCGGTCTCCCCGCCGGCTGATTGGTGATGAGATAGGCCGGGTCAGGGCGATTGAGTTTGAAATCAACGAGTTGGTGCAAAAAGATGGCTTTATCCTTGCACGCGGTACGGGGCAATATGAGACTGTGTCTGCTGATACGATTATTTTCTCGATCGGATCGCAAGTGGATCCAGGGTTAGGTCTGCCTGTTGCGCAGGGAAATTACCTCACCTCACCTGAACCACGCTTTCCAATTGACGGCATTTCATACGAGGTTTACAACCCCGATCTGTGTGTCAACTGTGATGACATCTTCGTCTGTGGGTGGGCGCGTTTAGCCAGTGAAGGGATTGTTGGGTTAGCGCGCAAGGATGCTGAACGGGGTGCCAGGGCCATATTGGATTACTTGGAGACACTGATGTCCAAACCACAGACTGAAATTGAGGATGCTTTGGGTCGGTTGCCAGAAATTGATAAGAGAATGGTTGATCTCCCTGACCTGGAAATTTTATGGGCCCTTGAAAACAAAATCGCCCTTGAAAAAGGGCTGCCAGAATTTAAATTTTCTTCAAATGAAGCGATGCTGGAAGCTATTGAAAAAGAGTCGATAAGGAAATATTAATCGCCTCACCTTCATCTGCATCCTGATGGTCTGTTGCCTGATTTTCGTCGGGCTGAGCAGCGTGGTTTGATAGTTTCCCATTGATTCGGCGTTTATAGCGGATCATGAGCAAGAAACCCACAGCGATGGTCATCATCCCCAGAGCCATTCCCTGGGCTTGCAAAGGACCAAAAAAGACGTTTGGCAGGGGGTGGCTTCCCAAACCAAAAATATCCGCCATCCCGGTAAACAAACATATCACATAACCGGTGCTGATCAGGCGAGAACCGATTTGGGCTGCGATGGTTTTTTCCCCTTCAGGCCAAAGCGAGGAGAGCGTCAGGTGACCGCCCAAAATGATGAAAACTAAACCGATTAGGAACACAGAGATCTGGACGAAACCCACCACCGGGCTGCGGTCCAGGCCAAACAAGCTGGGACGAGCGCCAAGCAAAAAGATCACATACCCGATCATGGCCAACCATAAGCCAATCCGAATGCGGTTTTTTGATGTGGGCAGCTCCAATTCTGAGGGTTGATCATCAGAATAGGGCAGTAAAAATGCCTGGTCAGTGTTTTGTGGGTTAGGGTCTGTTGGGTGTGTCATGAAGTGGGCAGGTTGTTATCTAAGATCCTGAGCCAATTGCCGTTTAATATGCGCTCAATGTCTTCTTGATTGTAACCTCTTTTTTCCAAGTGTGGGATCATTTTAGGTAAATCTGCAATGGTTTCGACTTCATATGGGACTGATTCAACGCCATAACCGCCATCAAAATCAGTTCCAATGCCGACGTGGCTAGTGTCACCGGCAATCTGGCAGATGTAATCGATCTGATCGATGTATTTTTCAAGGCTGATCGTTTCACGCCCACCATGGTTTCGCCATTCCCAATCCAGGAACCCATTCAGGGGCACAATACCCATCACACCGTCGCGCTCGACAAGTTGGCGGATGGTTTCATCCTTAAGATGCCGGTTTGAAGGGATGCCGGGGATCAACGCTTCGGCGTTGGAATGGGAGGCAATCACTTGTCCCGCGTAATGGTCTAAAGACTGACGTGCGGATAGGTGATCCATATGGCTGATATCAAGGACCATGCCCAGTTCTGCCATGTGGTCTAAGAGGGCATAGCCTGCTTTGGTTAGGGGACCAGGTTCGTGTGTGCCGCCGCAGTAACGGGTGGCCGCCCAAGCAGGTCCGATGATACGGACGCCCCACGCGAACCATTGCTCAACCTCAGCGGGTTCACGTATGCCGTCTGCGCCTTCCATCAAAACCACAATCCCAACCGGGGGGTTAACCTCCCATGTTTGCTCTTGGTGCGACTGCCATTGCGACAGGTGTTCGTTGAGTTCAGGTTTACTGTGTAATAAACGGAATTTTTCCGGATGCTGGTCAGCCAGGCGCAGGTAGGCATCTAGGTTTTGGCGATAGCAATCATGCGCTTCTTGCGGGGTTTGGTAGCATTGAATGTCGTATGTGCCCTCAACAAGGCGGTGTGGTAGACAAAAAAGCGTACCAAAGACAATGGCAATGTTCGCTTCTTGGTATTCCGGCCAGCCGAGCAGAGAATTGCCGTTATACGCTGGTATCGGGGTGTTTTTTTCTGCCTCACGAATCGCGAATGCAGAACCCGCATAATCGCGTCCGAGGTTGATCATATTCCATGCCAAATCTTGGTGGGAATCGATGATAAGTGTCATGAGGTTAAAAGCATGGCGCTCCGGAATCCCGGAGCGCCTGAATACTTGATGAATTATTCTTCTTCGGATTCTGGGGTACCTTCTTCTAAGAGGACCTCGTCATCCGTTGCGTCAGGTGTCTCTGCTTCCGGTGCTGGCTCTTCAGCAGGATCCTCATCGACTTCAGATTCAGCTTCAACTTCAGCATCGACTTCAGCTTCAACTTCAGCTTCGACTTCAGCTTCAACTTCAGCTTCAACTTCAGCTTCAACTTCAGCTTCAGCTTCAACTTCAGCTTCAACTTCAGCATCGACTTCAGCTTCAGCTTCAACTTCAACTTCAGCTTCGACTTCAGCTTCAACTTCAGCTTCAACTTCAGCTTCAACTTCAGCTTCAACTTCAACTTCAGCTTCAACTTCAGCTTCAACTTCAGCATCGACTTCAGCTTCAGCTTCAACTTCAACTTCAGCTTCGACTTCAGCTAATTCGTCTGCTGGTTCTTCTTCAAGCGATTCAACATCAGCTACTGCATCCTCTGCAGGTATTTCGTCCTGATCATCTTCTGAGAGCTCACTAAGGTCGAATTCTTCTGTGAAGGTTTTCCAGTCAAGGTCGGTGTAAGCCGGTGAGTCCACTCGGCGCATGCTCAGTCCGATCCGGTGAGTATCCTCTTCAATTTTGATGATACGCAGGGTGAGCACATCACCTTCTTTGAGCAGCTCTTTGGGATGCTCAATGCGATCTTCGCTAATCTCAGAAATGTGGATCAGACCCTCAAGGTCGCCCTCGACGTCATCCAGCAGCAAGCGGGCAAAGGCGCCAAAATTAGTCAGGCGGGTGATTTTGCCTTCAACCAACTGCCCTTCTGTCAGCGCACCCACCTGGTCTTCCCAGGGGTCGTCCTGCAGGCGCCTGATTGACAGCCCAATCCGCTTGCGTTCCGGATCGATGCTGATCACCTTAACTTTGATCTCCTGTCCGACCTCTAAGATCTCGCTGGGGTGATTGACATGTTCCCAAGAAAGTTCAGATAGGTGGACGAGGCCATCGGCGCCGCTGATGTTGACAAACGCGCCAAAATCAGCCAGGCTGGTTACGCGGCCGGTGCGAATTTCGCCCTCTTTAAGATCTTCGATGACCTTATCTTTGATCGTATCGCGGGTATCGCTGCTGGCAGCACGTTCAGAGAGGATCAGACGACGGCGATCGCGGTCTACTTCAATCACACAGACTTCAATCTGTTCACCGACCATCTCGCTGTAACGTTCTTCAGGCGAATTGCCTGTGATCGTCAAGCGGCGGCTCAGGCCAATTTGAGAGGCAGGCACAAAACCACGGATGGTTCCCAAGGGCACCAAAAGGCCGCCCTTGTTGAAACCCTCGATCTTGGAAGTGAAGGAGTCTTCAGATCCCAACAATTCTTCAGCGGTCTGCCAGTTCTCTTCTTCCATAGCCCGCGTATACGAGAGAACCAGGTTTCCGTTTGAGTCTTCCGGCGTGATGACGTAAACGGTGATCTCTTCGCCTACCTTGAATGATTGTCGATCTTCCTCATCGATGGCATCCAGCTCTTTACCAGCAAGAATGCCCTCTGATTTCGCGCCAACACTGACCAGGATCTGCCCGTCACTGATGCTGGCAATCGTACCTTTGCGGATTTCACCGCGCTTCGGAAAGTCAATGGTTAATCCTTCTTCAGCTAATAAGGCTTCCATTTTATTTACAGGTTGCGCCTGGCTTTCCTCTTCCCCCGTTGTTTTCACTACATCATTTTGGTCCATAAAATAAGTCACTCCAGAGTTGAATTTCTCACTGATTATAAGGGTTAATTAAGTTCTTGACAACCCTCGCGCGATAATTGCTCCCATTACAAAATGGATAATCAGCCTTTCTATTGTACCGGTTAAGTGGTAATTGTCAATTTACCAAAATCCGTTAAAAAAATAAGCGTATTCAATCAATCATCCTGGCCGGATTCGAGGATGGTCCGAATCTGGGTTTTGGGGTCGGGTTCGCTGATGATGCCCTTTTCTTGCAGCTTGTCAATCAAGCGGGCGGCCCGGGTGTAACCGATGCGCATTTTGCGCTGCAGCATTGAGACGGACGCCTGCCCTTCTTCGCGGATGACTTCCAGTGCCTGTTCATATTTGGGGTCGCGATCTTGATCTTCAACCTCTTCCCATAGGGGGACTTGTTTCAGGGCGACTCCCCGGTTCGAGTGAAAGGCCGCTGATTGGTCTGGGCGTTCTGGCGCGTGATCTGAAACAGTGAAACTGCGCCAATATGCCGTCAGGCGGTTGATTTCCGCATCAGAGACATAAGCGCTTTGGATGCGGATGGGTGCCGGGGCATCTGGTGCCTGGAAAAGCATATCGCCACGACCGAGCAGGCGCTCAGCCCCTGGGTGATCGAGGATAACCCGGCTATCGACGGATGAGGCGACTGCAAAGGCAATCCGGGCGGGGAAGTTGGCTTTGATTAAGCCAGTCAGGATGTCGGTCGAGGGACGCTGGGTGGCGATGATCAGGTGGATGCCGGTTGCCCGAGCTAACTGTGCTAAGCGGGTGATGGCGCGTTCTGTTTCGTCTGGGGCTAGCATCATCAGGTCAGAGAGCTCGTCAATGACCACCAGTAAATAGGGTAATTTCTTTTCATGGGTTTGTTCACAGCGCAAATTATAGTCAGCGATGTTCCGGGTATGGGTTTCGGAGAACTTACGATAACGGTTATCCATTTCGCGCATCATCCACTGCAAGGCGCCAACCACGTGTTCAGCATCGACAATCACCGGCGATAAAAGATGAGGGATGCCGTTATAACCGGTCAGTTCGACCCGTTTGGGATCGACCAGCACCAGGCGAAGTTCGTCGGGGGTTTTATTGAGTAAAAAGCAGGTTAGGATATCGTTGATACACACAGATTTACCTGCGCCGGTTGTGCCAGCGATCAATAGGTGAGGCATGGCAGTCAGATCTGCTGCGACGGGATTGCCAGACACATCCTTTCCCATCGCAATTTTGAGTGGTGATGACATGTTATTGAAAGCCGGGCTGTCCATCACTTCCTGGAGGGACACCAGCGCGATGTGACGGTTGGGGACTTCGATCCCGATATATCCTTTGCCGGGAACAGGCGCCTGGATGCGGATACGTGCAGCTGCCAGCGCCAGGGCCAAATCATCCGATAAGGCGGTGATTTTGGATACCCGCACCCTGGTTTTGCCATTACGTGAGGCGATGAAGTCAGGTTCAACCCCAAACAGTGTGACTGTCGGACCGCGGTGGATTTCGACCACATGAGCTGGGGCACCAAAGGAGCGCAAGGTTTCTTCAATCACGCGCGCCCGGTGGCGGTCATTTTCTGCATCATCGGGCGGCTCAACCGCCGGGTCAAGAATTTCATGTGGGTCTGGCAACACCCATACCGGCTCTGCTGGAAGCGTGTCCGTATACTGTCGGTCCATGTCTGCTGCGGTTTCAGCGGTCCGTTTGGCAGGAAGGTCTTGTTGTGGGGAGGCGACAGCAGGAGTTGGCACTGCTTCAGCCTCGGTCGTTTGCTTCCGAACTTCCCTGCGGGTGCGAAGTTGGGTGTGCATCCTGGCAACCACCCCTTGGATTTGCTGCCCAAGACTTTTGCAGAGCGCGCCGAACCATTTGAGGATGTTGGCCATAACCAGATCGAGGGTGAGAATCAGGCTGATCAGCAGCAAGGCGATCAAAGCGACGATCGCCCCCGGCTCTCCCAGGGTTCTGACCAAACCCAGCTTGATAGCTGAGCCGATATACCCGCCGCCAGTGCCCAATGCCGCTTGCGGATAGCCGCCATCGATGATCAGGTGAAACCAGGCTGTCAGGTTAATAAAGAACAGGGTGATGCCGACGGTCCGCTCAGGCGATAAGCGGGGCAGGTGCTCCACATTTCTGAAAAGCATCCAGGCACCGATGATGATCAACGCCAATGGCAGGATGTAAACGCCCCAACCCATAACCAGGCTGAGGTTCTTGACCCACCAACCGGTCAGGCTGCCGCTCGTCTGGGTGAATAGGCTGATCAAGGTCAACGTGCCAACTAAGAGGAAGATGATCGCAAAAATATCAATACGTCTTTGAGGTGAGACCCCTGAAAGCAGCGGTTCTTTTGGTTTTGGCTTTGCTTTCGCTTTGGTTTTGCTGCCCGATTTAGCTTTGGATGTTTTGATTGGCCGGCGCGCCATATTTAACTCCTAGGACGAATTTTTAAGATCCTGTGAAGGATTATAGCATAGCAAGCTTTGATCAACCGAACACGGTTTGTGATGGCAGCCAAGGTACTTGTGTCGCCAGTTTGAAAATCGAGTTAATATTTGATCTCTTCAGGTCTTGACCGCTGGAAAAATTCTAGTATTATGAAGGGTAGCAGGAAAACACCAGATGATGTCATTGAAGTAAAAATTATTAACTTGCGAGGGATTTTAACTTCTGTTATAATATTTTCAATACCCAATGTTAGATAGCCGATACAAGTCAGGAATTTAACGTCTCGGCCGTTGACCGAAAGATTATTTCCCGCATGTCCTCTACAAAGAACAAGGCAAGACCTGCCAAAATATAATAACGCATGATTGGGACAGCGTATGGGATGAGCACTTGTCCAAAGAAAAAAATTATTCGAAATTAAAAATCGTTGGATATCAAAAATTATTTGTATCATTTCTAAGTTTCTCAGAGGGTGATTGAGAAAACGGAGATGATGTTACCTTGCAACCTTATTTGAACATGTCTTAAAGAAGAGAAGAAAAAACTATGGATATTTTAGGATTAGAACCAAAAACACTTCCCGAATTGCGCTCGATTGCGCAAGATCTTAACCTTTCCCGCCCTCAGCGCTTTAAAAAAGAAAGCCTGATCTTACAAATCGCCCGCGCTTGGGGCGAAGCTGAGGGATTGGAGGTGAGGGGCGGTATTTTAGAGATTATGAACGAAGGGATTGGTTTTCTGCGCTCGGATTATAAGATAGGATCTGAGGATGTCTATGTCTCTCAGGCGCAGTTACGGCGGTATGAACTGCGTTCCGGTGATATGGTTATTGGTCATGTTCGGCCACCGCGTGAATCTGAACGGCATTATGGTTTGTTAAAAGTCGAATACGTCAATGGCCTCACCCCGGAAGAGGCACGTCAACGACCGAGGTTTGAAGAATTAACGCCGATTTTCCCAGAAAAACGGTTTAACTTAGAATTTGATCCTAATGTGCTTTCAACCCGTGTCATTGATCTTGTTGCGCCGATTGGGCGTGGTCAACGGGCGATGATCGTTTCACCACCTAAGGCAGGTAAAACGACCATCTTAAAAGAGATTGCGAATGCAATTTTTAATAATCACCCAGATGTACGACAAATCATGTCCTTGATCGGTGAGCGACCAGAGGAAGTCACAGATATGGATCGTTCTGTTGAAGCTGAAGTTGTCGCTTCAACTTTCGATGAACCCGTAACCGCGCATGTCCGCATGGCTGAGATCGCGTTGGAAAGGTCAAAGAGGCTGGTTGAATCCGGTCATGATGTGGTGATTTTAATGGACTCATTAACACGTCTGGCGCGTGCTTATAACCTGGTGGTCAACCCCTCCGGGCGAACTTTATCTGGCGGTCTGGATCCTTCTGCACTTTATCCACCCAAACGGTTCTTTGGTGCAGCCCGTAACCTGGAAGAGGGCGGCTCACTGACGATCATCGCCACGGCGCTGGTAGATACGGGTTCTCGCCTGGATGATGTGGTCTTTGAAGAATTCAAAGGAACGGGTAATATGGAATTACACCTGTCCCGTCGATTGCAGGAACGACGAACCTTCCCGGCGATTGACATTGAGCGCTCTTCAACCCGGCGGGAAGACCTTTTGCTGGGTCCGGATATCCTCAAGCGGGCTTGGTTGATGCGGCGGATGTATTTACAAATGATCGCCAGTTCACCGCATGGTGCGGGTATGGACCCATCCGTTGCAACGGAAGCGGTCCTTCAGCAAATGATTCGGGCGAAAAACAACATGGATTTTCTTGAATCACTGAACGGTGATATGTAACCTAGTGAGAGGTGATAAATTTTGACTGATCAAACCAAACAAGACGGAAAATCAACATCATCTACGCATCAATGGCAGGTATGGACTTCTTGGTTGGTGACGGTGATTTTGGTAGCCGTTTTGGTTTCAGTGCTTTATTGGCAGCCTATCCTGGCTCAAGAATTGGCAGAACGCAATGGCGGTGCAGATTCAATCTCGGTTGAACCCGTGTCTGATCCTTCAGTAGAAGCCCTGGCGAGCATGCCATATTTTGAGGTAGAGCAGAACGACGCGTACTTGGTGCGGTTACCTGAAACAAACACGATTGCACCGACACGCCCGCGCAGCCAACCGATCGAATATGAAGTTTTATCCGGTGATGCGGTGTTCAGCATCGCCCACAAGTTTAATATTTCACCTGAGACTTTGCTGTGGTCGAATTACGCGGTTTTACGCGACGACCCGCACACCCTGGATGTTGGCCAGGTTTTACGTATCCCTCCCACCAATGGCATCCTGTATGAATGGCG
This sequence comes from Candidatus Brevefilum sp., assembly GCA_019428905.1. Taxonomy (GTDB): domain Bacteria; phylum Chloroflexota; class Anaerolineae; order Anaerolineales; family Anaerolineaceae; genus Brevifilum. The sequence goes on along the minus strand of JAHYJN010000006.1, from coordinate 54,979 downwards.
CGAGGGTGACACCCTGGAAGCTGTTGCCAGGGATTTCAAAGCGTCTGTTGATGACATCCTAAACTGGTCCGGTAATCGGTTAGACCTGACAAACCCAGAGATTGATGAGGGTGCATTGGTGATGATTCCGGGCGGTCAGCGTGAATTTCAACAATGGGTTGTGCCCACTTATGCTGTTGGACGCTCAGGCACCTCATCTCTACCAGGGGGATGTGAGGTCACTGGCCCAGTATTTTATGGTGGCGGTTGGTTTATTTGGCCGGCAGATAATCGATATCTCTCCGGCAATGATTACTGGTCTGGCCATTTGGCGATTGATATCGCAGCTGGTACAGGCGCGGCAATTTACGCTGCTGACGCGGGTGTTGTGGTGTTTGCAGGCTGGAACAGCAACGGTTATGGGAATGTGGTTATGATCGACCATATGAACGGCTACCATACGGTATATGCCCATCTCAGCGCAATCAATGTCTCCTGCGGGTCGAATGTAGCCCAGGGAAACATCATCGGTCGTGCGGGATCGACCGGGAATTCAACCGGTCCTCACCTGCATTTTGAGGTCAGGTACCTGGGTGGCTTCCTTAATCCGTGGACGGTGCTGCCCTGATATGTGATATAATCATCACGCAAATTTGCTCCAGTAGCTCAATAGGATAGAGCAAGGCACTCCTAACGCCTAGGTTGGGGGTTCGAGTCCCTCCTGGAGCATTTCTTTATTTAACGATCCAATAAGCAGGCAAAATGAAAATTGCAATCTTGAATGGGAATCCTGCTGAAGAGAATTCGTCTTTCGATCAATACCTGCGAAACCTTCAAGGATTATTGACCGGCAGAGGAAACCAGTGTGAGCTTCTGAACTTGCGGGAGCTGGATGCTGGTTATTGCACCGGCTGCTGGTCGTGCTGGGTGAAAACACCAGGCCGGTGTTCCTTTGCTGACGATTCTGATCTCGTTTGCCGGGCAGTGATCAACAGCGATTTTGTTTTGTTTGCCTCCCCGATTAGGATGGGTTTTTTAAGTGCGGTTCTGAAGAAGTTTATGGACAAGCTGATCCCTTTGGTTCATCCCTATACAACGGTTGTACAGGGAGAAGCTCACCACCGGTGTCGTTATGCAGCCAAGGATTACCCCCTTGGCGGGTTGCTGCTGGAAAAGACCCCTGGCACTGACCACGAGGATATTGAGATCATCCAGGCGATCCAGGCTCGGACGATGCTGAACCTCAGGACCCGGAATGTGTTCACGATGCTGACTGACCATGCTGTTGAGGATGTGGTGGATGCGATATTGCGTTGTTAATGGCAGCCCGCGAGGTAAAAGCGGAAACACAGCCATTTTGCTTGAAAGCCTGGTGGAAGGGATCGAATCCACCGGTACGGTGGAAATCGTCTGGTTTCATCTGAATGATGTCCGGGATCGTGAATCTGCGCCGAAAGCCTTCAGAACAGCGGATGTTGTTGTGTTAGGTTTTCCTCTGTATACCGATTCGATGCCCGGGTTGACCAAAGCATTCATTGAAAGCCTGGCACCATTTGAGGGCCTCGAGGACAACCCGCGCCTGGCCTTCCTGGTGCAGTCTGGTTTCCCTGAGGCGCAACACAGCCGTTTTGTCGAACGCTATTTACAGAAGTTGGCACAACGGTTGAACGCACCTTATGCGGGGACGGTCATCAAAGGGGGGTGCGAGGGTGTACGATTACGGCCACAAGAGATGAACCAAGCGCTTTTCAAACAGTTATGCGAGCTGGGTGTCGACCTGGCACAGGGTGGAAAGTTTGACCAAGCGAGATTAGAAAACCTAGCCAAGCCAGAACACTACCCCAGGTTTTTAGCGACTTTATTTCAATTGGTGCTATTGCTGCCGGTCACCCAAGCTTACTGGATCAACCAGCTGAAGAAAAATGGGGCGTATGATGCACGTAATGCCCGCCCATTTGTTTCCGAGAATTGATTTATCGGTTGACAGCAAAACGATTTCCCCTTTCACGCGTCAGCCCCCGACTGAACATTGAGATCTGACATTTCACCTGCCGATCTGCTGTAAAGATAGCTGGCGGTCTTGAATTAAACAGAAAACAGGGCTGACTTTTCCGCCAGCCCTGTTTTTGTGTTTAATTTTCTTCGCTTACCAGTCTGAATCCATATCATCAAAATCGATGTCGTCTTCGAGTTCCTCGAATTCTTCAGGATCTCGCCTGACCCACAAAATGAGCAGGTTCCCGTTTTCAGCGTCAACTGCGCGTGCTGCCACAATCGGGATTTCTTTCTTCATGCCGATTGGGTCACGATATTCAAGGTACATGGTCAGCTTGTGCGCCCAAGCTTTATGGCAGCGATTAATCAGGGCTTGCCCATTGAAGGTGCGTAAGGTGGTGCGTGCTGTGTCGTAAAGGTAGGGACCTTCGCTTAAGCCGGCTGTCCACCCATTGATGCCCATAATGAAGTCGGTTTCGACGGAGTCAAAATTTGGGGTTGGGCCTTCGATGATGGTGATTTTGTTATCCATGTATGATTAACCTCGCACGCATCTTACCACATAAAAAGGGGCAAGACTAGACCTTCAGCGTTGAGTTTTTAGCATTTTTATCCAATCGCTTATGACGAAATTAAAACAGGATACACCTGTTTATGGATAGGTGTTGTTATAGAACCAGTTATATGCGTAGAAGCCTCCAGTGGTTGATTCCAGGCGGATGGCGATTTGGTATTCGCCAGCTAATGCTGCGGGAATATCGAACGTTCCCTCAAATGATCCACCAATTTCAGAATTGAAGGTCGTGACATGGGTGCCACCAATGCCCCTGGTTCCCATTTTTCCCATTAACACTTTGAAATCATAATTCGGCGGGAAGTTGTTGGCTTTGATGGTAACTGAATCATCCTTGACCACTGCGGTAATGGAGAAGGTAGGGATGCCGGCATACCCGGGTAGAGGTTGTGCGGCAGTAGTGTTGTTATAGAACCAGTTGTAGGCAAAGTAAACCCCATCAGAGGTTTGCAGGCGGATGGCGATCCTATTGTCACCCTTCAATTCATCGGGTATTTCAAAGGTTTCTGTGAGTGAGCCCCCGGAACCCGAAGCGATCGTGGTAACAATGAAGCCGCCAATCCCACGTGTTCCCATTTTGTCCATCAAAACCATGAAATCCCGGTTAGCGGGGAAGTTATGTGTCTTAATCGTTACGCTTTTGTCTTCATCCACAGATAGAATTGATATCGTTGGGATGCCTGTGTAACCGGGAGAAACTGGGATGGCACCTGCGCCCCCAGCAGCACCGGTTTCATTCAAGAACCAGGTGTGGGCAATCTTGTTGCTGGTTGTTGATTCGACACGAATGGCAATCCTGCTTTCGGATTTCAGGCTGGCCGGGATGTCGAAGGATTCAAGGATGGTGCCGTCTGATTCGGGCGTAAGGGTGCCTACTTTGACGCCATCGACACCCTGGGTGCTGTATTTGCCCATCAGGACGTCAAAGGTTTCGTCGCTTGGAAAGCTGCTGCCTTCAATGGTAACCAGGGTGTCCTTCTTGACGGTGACCACCATGATGACCGGTGTGTCCTTGCCACCTTCAATGGCGGTCCCACCCGCATGGGTGCCAAAGGTCGTGTTGTAAAACCAGTTATAGGAGTAGTAGCCACCCGTTTTTGAATCGAGACGGATGGCGATACTGGTGCTGGTATGCAACGCCGGCGGGATATCAAAGGTGAATTTATGGCTGCCACCTGTTCCAGAATTGAAGGTTCCCACCAAGATTCCGCCAATACCTCGGGTGCCGATCATTCCCATTCTGACGTCGAAATCTTGATTGGCTGGGTAGTTATAGGTTTGAATCGTGACTTTCGCATCTTGAGTCACGCCCACGATAGAAATCGTTGGGATGGTCCCGGCCTGAACCACATCACTGACTGATATGAGAGCAAGCAGGAGGACAATACTGAGCGTTAACAATATTCTTTTCATTTGATCACCTCTTTTTTGTCATTCATTTATTGGTTTCGATTAAGGTTGAAAACATACTCAGAGAAAATTGTGGGTTGTTTGTGAAAAACTGGAAATAGTAATTTACTGGGATTGTTAATATTTTTTCGGGCAGGCAAGACACACATAATTGAGCGAGTGAACATCTTTTGCCCCCGATAGCATTCTACGACAGTGCTCATCTGATATCTTCTCACAAAGCCCTTAGCTCGGGGCTGGGTGAACGGTTGTAAGGATTGGCTTTCCATGATCGTTTCTAAAGCCTGTTCGGTGAATTACCGGTTAAACCTTTATTAATTATACGGATTTCAATGATGGACTTCAATAGGCAGATTATTTTAATAACCATTAATGGAAACCACAAACCGCCTCAGTTGCTGAGGCGGTTGTGAGGGTGAGTTAGGAATGATTTATTTCCTGGTGACTTTGATGGTGCGTGGTTTGGCTTCTTCAGCTTTGGGCACTACCAGGGTCAGGATGCCATTTTCCAGGTCAGCTTCCACTTTTGAGGAATCGAGGGGTGTGGGGAGTGTCAGTACTCGGTGGAACTTGCCTGAAGGTCGTTCCGCTAAGAGGTAATTTTCGCTTTCCTCGCGCTCCACTTTGATTTCGCCTGAAATGGTCACGATTTCGTTGACGATGTGGATATCCAGGTCGTCAGGCTGAACGCCGGGCAATAACGCTTTAATGGTGAATGAGTCCTTGCCTGCAATGACATCGAGAGGGAAGGTCAGGTTGGGGGCATAATCTTCATCCCAATCTCGCAGCATTTCTTCCATCATTCGTCGGCGATAAGGGCGTCTCACAGGGTTAATATACAGGGTCATTGGTTCCTCCATTTGTTCTTGGTTTGTTTATTTTGTTCTTGTTTAAGATCATATTGGGTTTGTATTAACAGCTCGTCTACAAAAAATTTGAGAAATATAAGAATTCGGGTATGTATGCTGGCAGTCCTACTGCTGAAGGGTGGTCCCTATCCCCCCGCAAGCTGAGGGGGTAAGCATTCCGACTTGTGCTGGAAGCTTTGAAGATGTTTTGATAGAATTGCACCATGATTCTTAAGCAAATTCCAACCATGAAAAAACGAACCGTGCTGACCATCCTGGGTATATCGGTTGCTGTCATGCTCGGGGTGTACGTTCTTTACCGCAGCTATTTTTCCATTTCGCAACGTGCCCGCAAGGTGTTTGAATTCTTGCGCAACCCTCAAACACACCAGGGATCAGTCATCCTCGCATTGACTCGCTGTGGTGATGCGCCATTTGTCCTGCCAACGACAGGTTTGGTTGGGTTTTTATGGGACGATTCTTTTCGACCGGGGCATCGTCACCAGGGTATCGATATTTTTTCTGGTACCGGCGTCGGTGAAACGCCGGTGTATGCAGCTTATGAAGGTTACCTGACTCGCCTGCCAGAATGGAAGTCCAGCGTGATCATTCGCATCCCCTCCGATCCGCTGCAACCTGGTCGTCAAATCTGGACCTACTACACCCATATGGCGGATGAAAGCGGTGTTTCATTGATCGTTGAAGACTTTCCAGCAGGTACCAGCGAGGTGTGGGTTGAAGCGGGGACATTGTTAGGCTTCCAGGGTAATTTTTCTGGCACCCCTGATAATCCCACCGGGGTTCATCTGCATTTTTCGATGGTTAAGGATGACGGGCAGGGAAAATTCGTAAATGAATTGGAAATTGGTAACACCCTGGATCCATCCCCATATTTTGGGATGGTTTTGAACGGAAAAGAGAACTCAGATCATATTCCAGCCTGCCCATAATAAAAAAACAGGTTGGTCAACCAGGTGGGGTGTATAATCTATTATGAATGTGCTTTTCATTTCGTCAGCAAAGAAAAGGATTTAGCGATTAATGGATGAGATTGCTCACAACATCTTTATTGAAAAGGGGTGTCCCGGGGTTGTATCCTCTGTGATTAAATTGAGCCAGGGGTTGTTGATCATTGATGCCCCGATGCGGGCTGATGATCGACAAGCCTGGCAAAAACAAATGGGAGATCTGGGGGGTGGAAAAGGACGGTTGATGGTACTGCTCGATACGCATACAGACCGGTTATATGGTACCCAGATGATTGAATTTCCCATCCTGGCACACGAAAATTCGCTTAAAATCATCCGTGAGCTGCCCTCTACCCAGCGTGTTTCTGAAAAGCAGGAAGCTTCAGACCCTGAAACGTATGACCTGCCGCAAAGTGTACGCTGGGCAGTACCGGATTTGACTTTTTCTAATCAGGTGGCGATTCACTGGGATGAACACCCTGTGGTGGTGACCCATCAACCAGGCGCACACTTGGCAGGCAGTTGGGTGCGTTATGACCCTGCAAAGGTGATTTTTGTGGGCGACAGTGTTGTAGTCAAACAACCGCCTTATCTGGGATGGTGTGACCTTGACCGCTGGATCGATGAATTGAATGAATTGTGTTCAGATACGTATCAAGGTTACAAAATTATTGGTGGTCGAAATGGTGTTGTCCAGCAAAGATCCATTGGGAAGATGATCGAATTACTCAGTGCGGTCAAAACCTTTGTTTTAGAAGCTTCTGCTGTTGAGAACCCTGAAGGAGGGCTTGACCAATTCGCCCTGAAATTAATGCGAGACATTAATTACGACCGCGATCTGAAAGAGCATTATACGAGCCGCCTGGTGCGTGGGCTGAAACAACTGCTTCAACGTAACAATGCGGCAAAATTAGAAACTTAAGGAGTGCATTATGCAGGGTGTTGACCATGTGCCTTTGGTTGAGGTAACCAGGGGAGAGATTGTTGAATCCGTTCATTATGGCGCGTTTTGCGTGGCCGATCGTTTCGGCAACCTGTATGCCCATGCTGGAAATCCCGAATATCTAACCTTTCCCCGCAGTTCTTTGAAACCCTTCCAGGCTTTGACCTTGATCGAGCAGGGTGGCGCAGAGCATTTTGGTTTTTTTGGTGAGGAGATTGCCATCATATGCGGCTCGCATGCAGGCACCCCGCTCCACCAGGCTGTTTTGGAAGGCATGCATCTAAAAATTGGGACCACGGGTGAGGATCTTGCCTGCGGGGTTCACTGGCCTTATGACACCGAAGCACGGGAGGCCATGAAACTGGCAGGTCAATCGCCCACAGTGTTTAACCACAATTGCTCTGGCAAGCATACCGGCATGCTGGCTTATGCTAAGCTGCGGGGATTTTCAACAGAAGATTACCTTGATCCGCTGCACCCAGTACAGGTCAGTATTCGAGAGACCATCGCTGATATGGTCGATCTGCCGCCTGGAGCGCTGCCGCTGGGCATTGATGGCTGTTCAGCTCCGGTGTATGCGATTTCGATGGACAGGATGGCGCAGGCGGTGGCGAAGTTGGCAGACCCTACAGGTTTGGCAGTGCCACGCCAGGGTGCTTGCCGGCTGATCACTGCCGCGATGATGGCCCACCCGGTGATGGTCGCCGGTGTGGGACAGTTTGACACGGACTTGATGATTGCAGCAGGCGGTAAGGTCTTCAGCAAAGGCGGCGCGGAGGGATACCAGATCATTGGGGTGCTGCCGGATGCGATTGCCAAAGGTTCCCCCGGTCTCGGAATTGCGATCAAGATTGCAGATGGCGACCCACGCGGTCGGGCGCGCGCCGCAGTCAGCTTAACCATCCTGAAAGCCCTGGGGGTTCTTGATGAACAGGACCAGGCACGGATGGTAGCTTACGGGAATGTGCCGGTTCAGAATTGGCGAAAGCTGGTGGTTGGCGAGGTCCGACCTGCGTTTAACTGGCAAGATTTCGCCGATTGAGGGATGTTATGGATGAAGACCGGCATGCTTATATGGAAAATATCAACCAGGTCAGAAACCGCTTAATTGAAGCCTATGGGATGCCAGAGTGGCGGCAGCCTTTACCGGCTGTTGATGAGCTGGTTTCAACGATCTTATCCCAAAACACCAACGACACCAACCGGGATGCAGCTTTCGAGCAATTGCGTGCGGCCTTCCCGGATTGGAATGCCGTGATGGCAGCAGATACAGCCGATGTTGTGGAAGCCATCCGAACTGCTGGACTGGCCAACCAGAAGGGCCCCAGGATCCAGGATGCACTGAAAGAGATCGCTCAATTCACCCAGGGTGACCTCAGTCTCGAATTTTTGCGCGAAATGTCCATCGAAGAAGCCCGCCAATGGTTGATCGCGGTCAAAGGGGTGGGACCCAAGACGGCCGCCATTGTGTTGTTATTTTCCTTGGGGATTCCAGCCTTCCCGGTGGATACGCACATCTACCGCGTTACCGGGCGGATAGGCCTGCGTCCGTATAACTTATCGGTTGAGAAAACGCATACCTACCTGGAAGAGCGCATCCCTGAAGATGCCTTTTATGATCTGCATTTGAACCTGATCCGCTTGGGGCGTGAGGTGTGCGGTGCCCGCAAATGGCACTGTTACCGCTGCCCAGTCGAGGACCTGTGCCAGTTTGACCAGAAGAACCGCTCTTCTGTTGAAGCTTGAACCTGTGGTTGGGGTTTATCCCTGACTGTTGTGGATTGGGAGGCTAGGTACGCTATCCGAGTGGAGAGCTGTCAAGCATTCCAATCATTGACCAGGGACCCGTCCATTCGATGCGGACAGGGCGCTCATGGCCCAGCAGGTCTTCCGTGCTATCAACGAAAACCAACTTATTGGTCGGCGTGCGGCCGCGCCAGCGTCCCCGTTTTTTCTCTTCAAACAAGACAGGTACGGATTTTCCCAGCAGCCGGGCGTTGATCTCGCTGGCAATTTCTTCCTGCAGGGTCTCTAATCTTCGGAAACGGTCCATTTTAACTTTGTCGGGGACATCATCTTCCATTTTTCGCTCTGAGAAGGTGCCCGTGCGAGGTGAATAGCGCGCCAGGTGGGCGACATCCATGCGTAAGTCATCCAACAACTGGTAAGTGTTCTGGAACTGGGCGTCCGTCTCACCCGGGAACCCCACGATAATATCCGTAGCGATGGAAACGCCAGGGATACGTTCCCGGATTTTTGCAACCAGCTGGCGGTAGGCTGCGGATGTGTAACCACGGCGCATCGCTCGTAAAATGTCATCATCCCCGGCCTGGATGGGCACCTCGATGTGCGGGCAAACCTTGGGCAGCGCTTGGACGGCTTCTAGTAGTTCATCTGTCATCCAGTTAGGATGGGAGGTCAGGAAGCGGATGCGCTGAATGCCTTCGATTTGATGCAGGTCGCCCAGTAACATCGCCAGAGTGGTGGGATTGGGCAGGTCAAGCCCGTACCGGTCAACGATCTGGCCTAACAGGGTGATCTCTTTGACGCCCTGGCGTGCCAAGCTGTGGGCTTCACCTAAAATCTCGGCATACGGGCGGGAACGCTCTATCCCACGCTTCAGGGGGATGATGCAATAAGTGCAGGCATGGGAGCATCCGTAAACGATGGGGATATATGCAGAGACCAGGGTGCCCTGTTCGGCTTTTGGCAAGATGATCTCACCATCAAGGAGGGCATTGCGTTGCTGGTATGCAGCATCACTGCTGGTTTTTGCCCCACGTTGTCCGAGGTATGCTAACAGCGGTTCAGGATCTGAGGGGGCGGAGACCACGTCCACCCAGGGAAAACGTTCCAGGATTTTTTGGTTACCGCGCACACCGATCAGGCAGCCCATCAGGTTAATCACCAGGTCAGGGTTGTGATCCTTTAAAGGGCGCAGAGAGCTGAGGCGACCGATGGCCTTATCCTCTGCGCTTTGGCGTACAACGCAGGTGTTGAGGACGATCACATCGGCTTCTGTGGGTTGGCGTGTGGGCTCGTAGCCCAGCTGTTCGAGGGCGGATGCCAGCCGTCGAGAATCGGCCACATTCATCTGGCACCCTTCCGTCCAAATATGATATTTCATAGGGCATGATTATACTCGACGGGGTCAATGAGTGAAAATTATGGAAACCTCACTGATATTAATTTATAATATTAATGATTCGGCTGAGCATTTGCAAGAATTGTGTGATCAATTCAACTGTGATTTAAAGCTGGTAAATGTTGTTTTTTATGGTAATTATCGTTTATAATAATTAGACGTCCACAAGTTTGATGGAGAAGGTGCAATGGATTTTGAAATCACTGAATATAAACGCAGTACAGTTTTATCCACCAGCGGTCGGATTGACAGCTACACCGCACCCGAGGTTGAAGAAGCGCTCAACCAGTTGATTGAAAAGGGTCAATACAACATCATCTTTGATATGAGCGAGGTGACCTTTGTCTCAAGCGCCGGTTGGTGGGCCCTGATCCGGGTTCAAAAAGAGGTCAAGAAGATGAATCGGGGGGAGCTGATCCTTGTCCATATGGATGAACGTATCCGCGAGTCAATGGACCTGGTCGGGATTGCTCCCTATTTTACTGTCTATGATGACCTGATCGATGCGGTCGGTAATTTGTAATCACTGAGGTATTTTTATCCAAACCTCTTCAACGACACAGCAAAAGACTGTCCCATCCATCTGGGACAGTCTTTTTATATGGAGAGGCATTAACCGCTCATTGTAATGATGGGTCTTGGTTTGTTCGAGATAACTTTTCGTGGACGGAAACCAATGCTTCTAGGTTTATCTTGAACACTTAACAGTTATAAGCCAGGAAGCCGTTGACTTCTGTTTCGATGTCCGTTTGCTGGGTATAGAATGAGGCTGATAACCCGGCCTGGATCCCGGTGATATGCTGGGTTTCAAGAAGGTAAACAAAGCTCTCGGTCAGGGCCTCTCTGGAAGTGTATTACTTATAGCTGGAATCTTTATTCGTGTTTCATGCATGCTATTTCAGGTTCATGCTGCACCCGCCGAATTCTGAGAGAGCCCAGGCGCGTGTCAGGGCTAATTTGGGTTGAGGTAAGGGTTTGAAGTAATTTTAAAGTCTCCTGCGCCCTGGTCAAATCAACCGCTGATATGATCGACCAGGCATGTAGGATCAAGTTCAATAGTCCTATCGGCAAATTGGGCGGCATCGAATTGTTCTCAGCCCTCGTTATAGGGTCCACAAATGGCAGTTGATACCAAGTTGTACAGGTTGGAAAGCATGCGCTGCCATCAGTCCTAAAATTGTTGGCGGCTGACTTTTTGCTGTCGCCCCAACCGCCAATAAGCACGGTCACCCGCAAGGATTTTAGCAGACGCGCATACAGGAACCAGATGGGTTTCGGGCTGATGCTACCACTAACGATGTCTTGCCATACGATCAGGCTAGCCCGGTCACAATGGTCGTAATTGCCAGCGGGTTCAAAATTGAGTACTTGCGGAGGATATTGAAGCCGCCTTGCTTGCTGAAGCTCATCTCCAACTGGACTGCCAGGTCTGTTGGCGGGGTGGGTAGGCTGTATGGGCAGTAGCCCTGGTTGAGCCGTACATTAAGGAACAGAGGTTGATTGTTTAGGCAAAACCACAAAGTTACTTAAGTGTCTCTAGAAAGGCTTAATTTTCGCGTGCCGAAATAGCTGGACACCTGGTCGATGGCCTTTTGACAGATAAAGGGAGCTAGCACCAGGTCGTAAAGCTGAGGGTCCTCGGTTGACCACAGATTAGCATCAGGTATGGGAAGGATGAGCGGTTTAACCAAAGGGGAGCTGCCTTCGATGACTTGAACTCCCTGGTTAAAAAACCGGGCATGCAGGGTATAGCCTTGAGCGGTATGGGTGATTTGTGCAACAAAGGTCACCAAGCCTTGATAATTTCCGATGTGATTTTGAAGGTTTCTATATAAGTATTGGGTACGCCTTTCAGCTAGTCGGTTTACCAGATGCCGGAATGGACGCTGAACCAGGGGAATCCGGTTTACGCACCCGCTTGCCGTGTTGGATGGGCAATTTGTCGCTGGGGTCTCAATTGGAAACGACGAGGTTGTTTTTACCTTCGCTCAATAATTCACTGATATCATAGGAGAAAGGTTCAAACTCGCCAAAGTGTTCACCAACAAATTATGAATTGAGGAAGACCCGGCAATGCCAATTGACAGCGCCAACATGGCGCAGGACGATTTCGGCAAGCCAGGCGAGGTTTACTGTGAATTTGCGAAGGTACGACAGCTGTTCACACGCCCTGGGGGTTTGTCAGAGTACTTTCGATCGGGAAGGGGGCCAAGATTTGCCTAGGAAATTCATCGGGTTGAGGGCTTAAATGCGCCGTGATCCTAAATTCCCTCAATCCATTTAGGTTCTGATAGATGCTGCGAAACATTTGTGGGTGAGAGAAATTCAGGATGGCGCATACGGGTGTCATCGTCTGAGACCCAGGGTGTGTGGGGTCTGTTTAGGTGAAAATTTTGAATGGGGCAGCCATGAGAGAACCTCCTTGAAGAAAAAAAAGAATTTTCGCTTTCAAGAATACCAGAAGAATGATAGATAATAGGCTATTGCTAGAACACCACCTGAAAGGATGAATTATTTGATAGAATTTAAGTGTAAAAGGTATATCAAGCAGGATTCTCAAGAATTAATATACTTATCCGGAATTCGAACGAAATTGACATCAATCTTCCATTTCCTACTTCAAAACAAATCTAACAACTTGTCCGTATCCTTTTGTTATGCTAAAATCTGTATTCGTCAGCCTTATTGAATCCATTTGAAATCGAATTGTTTAATTGTAATTAGGATGTGTTCATAAATTCTTGAAATAATAGATAAAAATAATAACTTAGTAATGTATTCGCAATAATTTCCTGAACCACTGGTCGGTTTCACCGGAATACGCACCAATTTTGGTAATAACCATTCGAGTATTTGCTTACCGAAGTGAATTGAAGACTTGTGAATTCTATTTTATTGAAGTATTGCCAGAGTATTATTAGATTGTATTAAATTGGAGTTAGAGAGGTGCATATATGTGGGATGAACTATTATTTACAGCCCAAAAAGCGTTTGCCAGCATGGCACTAACCAGTGATGATATTTTCAACATTGTTTTTTCTTTGTTTGTTGCGATAATCTTGGGATTAATCATATCCCAGGTTTATAAACTTACCCATCGAGGCGTCAATTATGAACTCAGTTTCATGACATCGCTGGTAATGCTTGCACCGATCGTTGCTTTGGTGATGTTTTTCATCCGGGGAAATTTAGTGTTGTCATTGGGTTTGGTAGGTTCGCTTTCGATAATCCGATTTCGGACACCTATTAAGGATACTCGCGATATGGTGTACTTGTTTTGGGTGATTGCTATAGGATTAGGCGCAGGAACCTATAATTGGACGATGGTGGCGCTAGCATCTTTGATCATTCTGATTGTGATTTTCATCTTGTATTTGGTTAAATATGGACGATCTCAGAATCATGACTATATTTTGGTCGTATCTGGGACATCTGATTATGACAAAGAACCAATTAAGAACATCATTAATCAATACACCTCTGATGCAGTTATGCGTTCACAAAACATCAATGACGATATGTGGGAAATCGTCTTTGAATTACACCTTGGTGAAACGAAAGATGCTTTAGATGAACTTCTGAAAGCGTTAAAACAAATTGACAAGATATCGAACGTCTCACTGCTGGCTCCGCAATTGGCTTTACCTGTCTGATACATAATATTTGCATCATGGTAGCTGAAGATCTTCTTTCAACCACATCCCGTTTTGAGCGAAAATATAGGTGTACCTATGCGCAATATTACGCGATAAAGAATGCACTCTATCCCTATATACTGCAAGACTATTACACAAAAAGAGCCCCGAACCACCGATACCTAGTGCGGAGTTTGTATTATGACACGGCTCACTATCAAATCTTTGTTGAGAAGTGTGGTGGAAATTCTGATCGCGTGAAGTACCGTATTAGGACTTATTCTGATTTGATGAGTGATCGTCCTGATATCCGGGTTGAGATGAAGGTGCGTGATGCAAATTTAACAAGAAAATATGGAGCCTATACCACCATTGAAGATTGTCAGAAATTCATTAATCAGCGTCATTGGCAGAATAATTCTGATCCAGTGTTGGCGGAGTTTGAACGACATGTTCTTATGATGAACTTAGAACCTAAAACTTTGGTTGAGTATCATCGGGAAGGATATCAAACCAGAGATGGGAGTGGAACACGGATTACATTTGATCACCACATAAAAAGTGCTTCCTCATGTGAGCTATTTCCAGAAAAGGTGTTTTGGTTTAAGCATCATGAGCAAATGGTTGTGCTTGAAGTCAAACACACCAACACTCTTGAAAAATGGCTCCACCAAGTGGTGAAATCCCATGGATTGAGGCTGGTTCCGAACAGCAAGTTTGCTTTTGGTATTCAGACTAGCCAACCTGGTCTTATCGTTCCCAGCTGGAGTGATCGATAATAATGTTGGTTCAGGCGGAGTTCTCAACAATCTTAGTTATGAATAATCGTAAATATTTTATCATCGGATAAACCATTATTGCACATCGAAAGAAGCTAATGTTTAATGGTAATTTGTACTCAATGAAAAAGATATTTAATTTTTTTGTCCTTATCCTCTTATTGATTAGTTTGTTATTAACTTCAATTATTGTTGACCGAGTAGTAATCTTTCCTGATGCGAATCTTGATTCAACTATTAGAGAAATATTAAACCATTCTGGGAAGCCGATTTATCAAAGTCAATTACTCGATATTGTTGAGTTAAATTTGCAAGATAAGGAGATATCTGATTTATCAGGTATTGAGCATTTTCGAAATCTAGAAATTCTTAATCTGCACAATAATCTAGTTGAGGATGTGAGTCAGCTGCAAACATTGTACAGTTTGAAGGTGCTTGATCTTGGTTACAACAAGATAGTAAATCTTGAACAAGCGAATTTTCATTCTATTAAACATATTCCTATTATTTCTCTCAATTTGGAACATAATGCAGTGGTTTATGAAAACGATCTTCAGATCAGATTGTCTGGCATAGAATTCTTAGGACAATTCTCTAGCATTCAGGAATTAAACTTAGCGGATAATCATGTTTCTGATTTTTCGGCTCTTTCGGATCTTAAAAACTTAACCAGCTTAAACATAAGTGAAAATCGAATTGTTGGTATCGATTTTTTAGAGAATATGGTGCAGCTACGTGAGCTTAATCTTAGAGATAATTATATTGAGAATATTTCACCATTAAGCACTTTGGCGAACCTAACATATCTCAATTTACATTCAAATACAAAGATTGTCAGTATAAATCCAATTAAAAACCTGATAAATCTTGAAACTCTTTTATTAAGAAATGTTCCAGTAGGCAATGAGCTGGGTGTATTAATGAATTTGAGAAAATTGGAAAGGTTAAATTTGCGGAATTGTTCAATAACAGATTTATCTCCACTGGTTATGTTAATGAAAAATGGAGCATTGCAAGATATCCCAGAACTTGGAATCCAAGCATATTTAGATATTCTTGACAATGATTTTGAACACGACCCTGAGACATTAAAAGAATTTGTTCCTTATTGGGATAATATACATACGAAATATCCCTACGTTCTCAATTATGCTACTCTGGCTCCACCAATTTTATCAAAATCAGCAGGCTTCTATTCGGAACCTTTTGTTCTTCGAATAGAAAGTGATGTTGATAATGCGAGGATCTTTTATACTTTGGATGGTTCAAGTCCATCAAGAAAATCGAATGAATATCGTCAACCTGTATTGATAAATGAGGCATTATTAGGAACTGGTCAATTTCCAAAAGCGACCATAGTTCGCACATTATTGTTCTCCGAAGGATTTGATGAAGTAAGTCCAGTTGTGACTCAGAGTTACTTTATTGGAAGACCAAGTGATATTTCGACATCATTGCCAATTGTGTCAATGGCGATTAATCCGGAATATCTTTTTGACGGGGATTCAGGACTTTATGTGGCGCGTAATTACCTACAAAGAGGCATGAAATGGGAACGACCAGCTCACATTGAATTCTTTGAAACAACAGGGATATTGGGTTTTAGTAAAAATGTAGAAATACGTATCCATGGTGTTGAGTCAAGGCATTTACCTCAAAAATCTTTTCGGATATACGCAAATGTTGATTATGATGAGAAGAAATTTATTGACTATGAGATATTTCCAAATTATAAAAAACAGCTAACCGGAGAGCCAGTAAACGAATTTGAAACAATTCTATTAAGGAACTCGGGAACTGAGCAATTTCGGACGATGTTCCGTGATGCTTTTGTTCAAACTTTAGCTGATCAAACTACACTTGACACACAAGGTTATCGCCCTTCAATTCTTTTCCTCAACGGTGAGTATTGGGGCATTTTTAATATTCGCGAACGCATTGACGAATACTACATTGCTAATCATTATCTTGTTAATCCAAATGAAGTTACCATTTTAGAATATGTGGCTAATCGGGGGCTCGTTGGTGACTCAGAAGATAAAGTAGAATATTACAAACTTTATGAAATGATTTCGGAAAACGATATCAATAATCCTAAGGTTTATGAGAAAATTGGGACAATGATGGATTTGGATAATTTTATTGACTTCCAGATTATTCAAATTTTTTCAGCAAACATGGATTGGCCACAAAATAATAATGTTTTTTGGCGAATTAAGTCAAACACTTATACCCCAGGATTGCCAAATGTCCTTGATGGACGTTGGCGGTGGATATTGTATGATTTAGATTTTGCCTTCCATAATTATTCTCTAAACTTAATGAAGGTTGCAGCAAGAGATGATCAATCGGCTTTTTTATTCCGCTCGTTGGTTAAGAACGAGGATTTCCGAAATCATTTTCTGAATCGGTTTGCTGATTTGTTAAATACTTCTTTTTTATCATCTCATGTGATAAGTACAATTGAACAAATGCAATCTGTCATTGAAGTAGATATAAAAACTCATATTGATCGATGGTCTTTACCTGAATCTTTGGATGATTGGTATGCAAATATTCGGAATAAGAAAGATTTTGCTTATTCCCGTCCAGATGTTATGAAAGAACATCTTATTAATTATTTTGATCTAGACGGTACTTATGAAATAACATTTTTGGTTGATTCTGAAGAAGGGTATATAAGGATTAACTCCATTGATATTATTGAGGAGACACCTGGAGTTATTGATGTTGGATTTTGGTCTGGAACATATTTTAAAAATATTCCGATCAATATCTCTGCTTTTCCACTTCCCGGTTATCGTTTCATTGGATGGGAATTCTCTTCAGGGCAAACAGTCTATGATCAATCATTAGATGTTTATTTTCATGAGGATTTAAGTATACGTGCTCTATTTGAACCCTTGGATGAATAATGAATTATTTTCAATTGTTTGTGCTATTTTCTTGGCGAAGATTCAGGCAGGGTTAAGTTCTTTGATTTATTCAATTCGTAGATTGTGAAATTTTTTACTGGATAAAACTTCAAGGTAATGTAATGAAACCATCCTTGTTTAATGAGCAATTTCGATGATCGCCGAAGAAACATTCATTAAGATCATTTTATTAGAATTTATCTAAAGAATTAGTCATTGGGTTACTCGATGCCCACCTGGTAAATTGCCCGTTGACGTGTGTAGGGTGTGGTACCGCTGATGACCACTACAACCGATTCGATATCCTCACCTAATTTGATGTCCACCTCAATCCGGTTGTCTTCGCCCAGTTCCAGGTGAACCACATTGACCTCATCGCCATACGTGATCAGCGAAACTCGGAAAAATTGGGGCAGGGTGTTTTGGACACGAACAAAGCCTTCCCCCTGCCAACCGCCATCATCAGCTTCGAAATCAGTAAAATAATTGATGGCCTCCACCCGGATATCGTCAATCACCATCCCATCCCCATTGACGGCGGCGTCGGTGATGTAGTCAAAGCGTACGGTGACGAGCTTCCCTGCGAAAGGTGTCAGGTCAACCCGCTCCAGCTGCCAGCCGACCGACTGACCATTCAAGCCGCAGCCATAGCTGTTGCCGGAGGGATTCTCGGTTGTGCAGGAGGTGGTGTTAAGAATGTGCCAGTTTTCGCCATCGGTTGAGGCCGAGACGAAGACATAATCATAGTCCTTCTCAAGGTCATACCAGGTTTGGTAGGTCATCTCTACTCGACCACTCATTGCGGTCAGGTCGAATGCGCGTTGGAGGTGCATGTTGGAGTGGTCACCCTGGTTGGACCAAAAAAATGTCTCACCCGAATACGGCGCGACCGGCAGTAGGTTGGTTGTGCTACTCCCATCGAAGGTCAGGGTGTAATCACCGCTGCAAGTGATTTTGATGGTGTCCACACCAAATTGGGCGACATCAGAGGTGGATAGATCCATTGGGCAGGTGTTGATGCTCTGGCTGGGTAATGCGGGCTGAATATCTGCGAAGGTGCTGTAGGTAAAGCGGCCGTCAGCCACGGTTGGATCGGCGAGGAAATTGGTCACCGCCCAATCCACGAACACATCTTCGGCAGTCATGATTTGACCGGTGAGTGGATCCCGGATTTCGAGGTCAGCCAGGACAGCAGTGATGCTTTCCATGCCATTTTTCTGATTGGCGACCACCGCCCGGGTGACATCTTCACCGAAGCGGTCATGGAAGTAGGCTGTGAAGAGCATGGCTGCCCCATAATGCGGGGCATTCTCACCGATATTGGCTCCCCAATCGGTAAGCTGGAGGTCTGTATTCTGGAGGTAAAAACGATTAAAGCCGCCAGGGTCATACCCGTTGATGATCTCTGATAGCATGGAAAAGCCTTCGTTAAGCCAGGTCTCTTCGTTTTTGTCGATGTGCCAGTGGATCATGTGCTGGAGTTCGTGAGCCAGGGTGCTGTAAATGCTGTTATGCCATAGCTGAATGTTGTCAGCATTGATCAGGAACATTTCATGTGCATTGGAGTACTCATGGGCATCTGGATGGAGTTGATCTGCAGATGAGTAATAGCCAGCCAAGGATTTCCCCAATCCGCTGGCATACAAGATATGGATTCTTGGATCGTTGTCCACACCCGGGTTCCATTCACTGCCAAAGAAAGCCCGCGTCGTGGGGTAGATTTGCTGGTCAAAGGTATCTCCTAATACGATCAGATCTTCCTCAATGTAATCCACACTGTTCTCGATCCAAAAGTAGACATGTTGGCCAAGGTAGCGGAGGGTGGCTGTGACGCGGAAGTTTTCGCTGTTGTCGACATTGGTGGCCCAGAACGCCTTCGAATCACCGACTTGATAAGGTGCATGGGGGTCTGGGAAGGTCCTGGGGATCTCCCCCTTGCCGCCCAGGCGTCCTGCCAGTTCGATGGGATCATTGATCGGTACGTCCGTGTCTTTGAGGGTTTCGAGGTTTTCGGCCAGTCTATCAAACGGGATTTCAGGCATGGGCTCTATTGGGGGCACTGGGCTAGCCTCAAGGGTTGGGGGAACCAGGTTGGGCAGGGGCTGTTCGATCACCACGGATGTGGGTTCTTGATTTATTCCGGGTTGGGCAATCAAGATCGCGCCGCTGGCCAGCAAGACCAGGCTGATACACAGGCAGCACAATGCCACCACCAGGGCGATGGTCAGGATCATTGGCAGTGATGATTTGTTATTCATTGGTTTTCCAGGTGTAAACGCGTTGGTTCCCTCACGAATCCTTTGTTTCGTATGAATCTACCGCAAAACCATCCTTTTGGCATCCACTAAATCGCGATCTTGAAAGATGGTTTAGGTGCTCCAATCCTAGAAGTTGTTTGGGCAGTTCACTGATTAGTTAGTGTCATGGGAAGGTGAGATTGAAAATATTTTTGATGAAATTTTGATGAATAATGTTAAATCTTGCCATTCTTGACTGAGACCCAGTGGACTTCAGAATGGGCAGTTATTTCAAGGCACATTTCGGTTACCGGCGCAAGTTGTTGTCTTTGGATGGCTATGTTCAGGGCAGGTTTTGGGCTTCAAGCGGGATGAAGTTGACCAGGGCCAAGTTCTGCTCACAATCTTCAAACGTATCAAAAAAGATCCTTTGCGACAGGGATTGACCTGCAGAATCGACGACCTGGACCCAGAACAGGTTGGATGTGTTGACCGGTTGGCTGCTTAGTTTGATTTCATAGCCCCCCAGTCCGTATGCCGTAGCTTCACCGGTGGTCGCTGCCAGGATGTCTTCACCGGCAAGCCTGTTTCCCGCAAGGATCGTTAGATTGAGGATCTCGAGGCCGTTTTCATCAAAAACCTGCCCAGCCACGCCCAGCCAGTTACAGCCTTCCTCAGGATGGTTGAAATTCGGCAGGTAAAATGGGCCCCCGGGCTGGAGGGTGAAAACTGCATTTATAAGCGGGTCCGGTGTGGGTTCCTGGGGTGGATAGGCTGGTAATGTGGCCGATGGTATGATCTCCTCCGGCGAGATCGGGGTGGGGGTTGAAACCGGGGTTTCACTGGGCGGCAAAGGGATCTCGGTTAGAATGTCGCACCCTGAAATCAGCAGAGACAGGCACAGCAGGCACAGCAGAAGTTTAAATCGCATAATTCGGGTTCCTTATTTTCCAGGTTTTTATTGCAAGTTATATGCCAATGAGACCATTGAAGGAACAAACGATTAATTGAATCCCTGTAACTGTTCAGCCAGCCATGTTACTGAATGATGGGGGTTGTGGTGTGGCAGTGTTTGAAAATACGTTAATTTTCTTTGAAGAAGTCCCGTGGGTAGGGACCGAGTAGGGGCTCTTCATCGCGGATGGCCATATGATAAATCGCTTCCCCTTGATCAAAGAAGATGCCATGGCTGCGACTCAGGATAAACCCCTCCCGGTCAGAAACAAGCGGGCTTTGTGGCAGGGGTCGCCCCCAAATATCTTGCAATTCAGCGATGGGTTCGTCTATGGCAACCATCTCCCCGGGTTCTTTGAGATGAATCGCAACACCTGGACCCGGCATGCGGGTGCGGACCGAGGTGCGTACTGGATAGCCTGGGTCGATGATGGTAATGCCGCTGATCGGTTCCATTTCTCCAGGGAGCATACCGGCCCAACGCAGGACATTACGGGTGCCTGCCACAGCCGCTGTGACAATAGCCCTGTCTGGCATTTGACCGCCGCCCAATTCCACGGTGAAAGCTGGAATGCGCCCCTTCATAAGGACGGCGCCAGAGGTTGAGCGGTGCAAATCTTCGTCGATGTATTTCTCAACCAGGTTTTCATTGACGATCGTGAAGCCAAATGCTGTCAACATTTTATCCAAGCGGCCTGCCAATTGCTGGGCTTCAGTTTTATTTTCCTCCAGGTTTTTGTCTTCCCGGTAGAGGACGCGATCCCGAAAGGCGAAGGGAATCGACCCGATCGAAGCGTTGTGATAATCGATCAGGAAATTGGCAGTTTCCTTGATTCTTTCAAATAAGCGTTGATAGGCAGTTTCCAGGGGGAATGGCGGGCGCTTTTCCGGGTCGGGTTGGGCGGGTTTGGGCTTGTCCTCGGGCCACAGCCGGTTCGGATTTTTCTCAACGATGTAAGGCACATATTCATTGACCCGTAAGCCAACCGGGCACAGTGAGGGGATGGCGATAATGGTCCCATGCAGTTTTTCAACCAGGTCCTGGGTCAATAACGCATGGAGCACCCAGGGGCCGGTGTGCTCAACACCATGGATGGCAGCCGTCAGCCAGATGCAGGGTCCTGGTTCTTTCCCCTGGGCGATAATGACCGGCAAGAATTCAATATGCCCGGTGGCGTGGGTGAAGGCATCCCACTGCCCATACTGGATGCTTCCGGGGCGCGAGACGGCTGTTCCAAGTTGAGTTGTGTGCGGCATAGGCTTTCCTTTGTAGGTTGGTTAGGGTTGCGCCGGGATTGATTTTGGTTCTACCTCGTGGCAGGCAACGAAATGGCCCGGCTGTACTTCTCGCCATGTTGGCACAACCTCGCTGCAATGGGGTTGCGCGATAGGGCAGCGGGTATGAAAGCGGCAGCCTGACGGCGGGGATATTGAGCTGGGGACATCACCCTCTAGAATGATGCGCTGGCGTTTGCGAGATAGTTTCGGGTCTGGCACAGGCACCGCAGAAAGCAACGCCTGGGTGTAAGGGTGCAGTGGATGCTCATAGAGGGTATTGCTTTCAGCCAGCTCAGCCATGCAACCCAGGTACATCACCGCCACACGATTGCAGATATGCCGAACCATACTCAGGTCGTGGGCGATAAACAGGTAGGTCAAGCCGAGCTGGGCTTGCAGATCTTCCAGCAGGTTGACCACCTGGGCCTGGATCGAGACATCAAGGGCGGCGATGGGTTCATCACAAACGATGAAATCGGGGTTGGACGCCAAAGCCCGGGCTATCCCAATCCGCTGGCGTTGACCGCCAGAAAATTCATGGGGGAAGCGGTTCAGGTAGCGGCCGCTTAACCCCACCATCTCGAGTAATTCTCGGACCCGTTCGTTCTTTTTCTTGCTATCGGTCTCAAGGTGATGGACATTGATCGGTTCACCCACAATGGCTGAGACCGTCCAGCGGGGATTAAGGGATGCAAAGGGGTCTTGAAAGATCATCTGTGCTTTACGGCGCAGCTGATGCATTTCATCAGCCTGCGCTGTTGAAACATCAATTTCATCGATTTTGACAGTGCCGTCGGTGGCAGGGTATAGGCCTAAGATGGTCCTGCCAGCGGTGGTCTTGCCACAGCCGCTTTCGCCAACCAGGCCTAAGGTTTCACCCCGATAAATGTCAAAGGTCAGGTCATTGACGGCTTCAACCAACCCCACCGTTCTTTCAAAAATAATGCCGCGCTTAATCGGGAAATATTTTTTCAACCCTTTTACGCTGACCAATACTTGTGTGGAAGGCAGGCGATCATTCATTTGGCTTCTCCTGTGTAAGGGTTGACAAAACAGGCAGCTTTGTGGTTGTGGCTGATGTTTTCTAGCAGCGGCCGTTCTTGGTGGCAGCGATCGATAACAAATTCACAGCGGGGGGCAAAGGGGCAGCCAACTAGTTCGCTCATAATAATCGGTGGAGCACCCGGGATGGATTTTAGACGGCTAGAGCGGCGTTGATTGACATTGGGCAAGGCGGCCAGGAGTGCTATGGTGTAGGGGTGCTGGGGCTGTTCATAAAGCTGGTCGACATGTGCTTCTTCGACAATCGTGCCGCCGTACATCACCAGCACACGGTCGGCCACGTTTGCTACCACACCGAGGTCGTGAGTGATCCAGATCAGCGACATATTGATCTTTTTGCGAATTTCCAGCACGAGATCGACGATTTGGGCTTGGATGGTCACATCCAGTGCGGTGGTGGGTTCATCTGCGATCAACAGCTTGGGGTTGCAGGCCAGCATCATAGCGATCATCACACGCTGGCGCATGCCGCCCGAAAACTGGTGCGGGTAATTTTTTAACCGCCGTTCCGGATCGGAAATTCCCACCAATTGCATCAGTTCAATCGCCCGTTGATCAGCTTCCTCTGAAGAAAGACGAAAATGACGTATGAGCGCTTCGGTCAATTGACGGCCTAAGGTCAGGACCGGGTTGAGTGAGGTCATTGGGTCTTGAAAGATCATACCGATCTTTTGCCCGCGCACCTGTTCCAATTCTTTTTCTGAAAGCTGTAAAAGGTCACGATCTTCAAAAATAGCCTTCCCTGCCGGTATCTCCCCGGGTGGGATGGGGATCAACCCCAAGATGGACATCATACAGACCGATTTACCGCAGCCGCTTTCACCGACAATGGCGACGGCATCACCTTCATAGATATCAAAGGAGACACCGTTGACGGCATAAATCGTCCCTTCAGGGGTATTAAATTGGACGTAGAGATCAACCAGGTTCAGTAAAGGGGTTTCTTGTTCCATGATACACCTATTCCGGCCTGCTGCGAGGATCAAGCGCATCTCGCAAGCCATCACCTAAAAAATTAATGCTTAGTACGGTCAACAAAATCAAGACACCTGGGAAAAACCAGATCCAGGGGGCATATTCGATGTATGTGGTGGCGCCCGTGATCATGTTGCCCCAGGTTGCGGTTGGGGGTTGAACGCCAAGGCCTAAAAAGCTGATATACGCTTCCGAGATGATAGCGCCTGCTACAGCCAGGGTTGCAGTCACCACGATAGGTGCCACGGTATTTGGCAAAATATGTTTGAACATGATTTGTGTATTGGACGTGCCGGTCGCACGGGCAGCCAGGATAAAGTCGTTCTCCTTCAGGCACAAGAATTCCGCCCGCACGATGCGGGCCAGGCGCGGCCAGCTTGAGAGACCGATGATCAACACAATCACCACCACGCTGCCGCTAAAGGTCCGCCCGAAAAGGGTGATATTTGGGAATTTTCCGGCGAAGAATTTTGCCATCACCAGCAGCAAGAATAGGAGGGGGATGGTCATGATGGCCTCCGTGAAGCGCATCAGCACACTATCGATCCAGCCGCCGTAATAACCTGAAAGGGCGCCTATCAGCACCCCAACGACAATCTGGACGATGACAGCCGTCAACCCAATTAAGATTGAGATCTGACCACCGTAAATGGTGCGCGCTAAGATGTCCCGCCCAATGGTATCCGTGCCAAAGGGATGTTCTGCGGAGGGCGGTTCCAGCCGACGGGTGGTATCGTTGAAATTGGCGTCTGCTTCAGAATAAATCAGTGCGCCGCCAAAGATGAACAGCATTAACAACACCAGTAATGCGACGCTGGTCATCGCTAATTTATGGCGTCTGAAACGGCGCCAGGCCATTTGTCCCAAGCTAAGCGGCGGGTTCTCATAGTTGTTTTCCAGGATTTTGTTATCCATTGGTTTATCTAGGGTTGCCATGATTTTTCTCCAAACTTTTACCTTGCCAACCAGAAATCATTGATTTCTCCGGCAGCGGTGCCTGATCATGATTAATAGCGAATCCTTGGGTCAAGGGCTGCATACGTGATATCTGTCAATATTTGAGATAAAACCACAAAAACAGCCAGGATGATTACAATGCCCATCACCACCGGTCCATCTGCGCGCTGCAAATGGTCTAGGAATAATCGACCCATTCCCGGCCAGGCGAAGATCCGCTCGGTGACGACCGCGCCAGCTAGCAAGAAGGGTAAATCCAAACCGACCAGGGTCACGATGGGCAGAAAGGCGTTGCGTAAGGCGTGGATAAAGATGATGTAATAGCGTTTGAGCCCTTTGGCTTTGGCGGTACGGATGTAATCCTGGCTCATCACTTCGAGCATGGCGCTGCGGATGTAGCGGCTGTAGCGGGCAACATCGATGAAGGCAATGCTGAAGAGGGGCAGGATCATATGTTTGGCGACTTGGCCGGCGGTTTTGCCCACCTGGGGATCGAACATGCCGTTTGCTGGCAGGTTGGGCAGCCCCCAGCGTTGAAATAAAACGGCAAATAAATAAATGCTCAATAAGGCAATCAGGAAAATCGGCATGGAAAAGCCGACAAATGAAAGTGTGGTGATGGCGTTATCGATCCAGGAATATTGGCGCAGGGCGGAGTAGGTGCCAACAATCAATCCCAATACAAGGATCACAATCTGGGCTGGGATCATTAGCAACAGGGTGTTGGGCACTCGCTCCCAGATGATCTCGATGACCGGTTTGCCCCGGGTGACGATGGATGTCCCAAAATCGCCCCGCAATACGCCTTTGCGTATGCCTGGTGTGTCGGGGATGCCGTCACCGTCGACATCGATCAAGGTCCAATCGTTGCCGATCAGCCAATAAATATATTGGGTTGTAACGGGTTTATCGAGGCCCAACTGCCTCGCGAGGCGGGCTCTGTCTTCTGGGCGGGTGGGATTGCGGCCGCCCATCATGGCCAGGGGGTCACCGATGCTGTTAAGCAGCACAAACAAGATCAGGCTGATGATGAGCAAGAGGGGGATGGATTGCAGGATACGCCGGATGATATAACGAGTCATCGCGCCACCTCCGATAAGGAATGATAAGAGTGAAAGACTTTTTCTGCGGAAAAAGCCAACTTGGGATTAGGATGAAGCTGGGTTTCAACAACCCAGCTTCATCATCATTTGTTAACGAACTATTGGACGATATCCCATTCGGCAATGCTATAGAATGGATCGGCACCTGAAATATTAACATTTGTCAGGCGAGCGCTGACTGCCCATGTGTCCAGGTCTTGCCAGACACCCAGCCAGTAAACATTCTCGTACATGATCTCTCCGATGTGCCAGATGGTTTGCTGCCGCTCTTCGAAATCAATTTGGGTGGATTGCAAGCGGAAAAGCTCATCCAGTTCAGGATCACAAATCTTTTGGTCGTTGATCCCATCCGGGTATTCATCGGTGGGGATTTCATTGCATAACCAACGGCTAGTGTCGGGATCCGGGAAGGCTTCGGTTGATGAGAATTGACCAATATCCAACTCGCCCGTGGGTAATGGCCCGCCGCCGCCGTAGCTCTGGAAGTAAACATCTGCTGAGTAGCTTAAAAGATCCAGCTGGATGCCGCATTCAGCCAGGTTCTGTTGGGCAACCGCCTGGGTATCCTGTCGGATCTCGCGTGAGGTGGTGCCATGGATCAACGTGAGCTCGACGCCGTCTTTATCGCGAATACCATCACCGTTGCTGTCAACCCAGCCTGCTTCATCGAGGAGCGCCATACCGGCTGCTGGGTCATAGGGGTAAGCATCCAGGTTGGGGTTGGCGTATGGGGTGTTATCCCAGTAAGTGACTGCTGGTTCTGTTAGACCCAATAAGAGGTCGCGGTTAATGCTTGGCCGGTCAAAACACAGGGCAATGGCCTGGCGCACACGCACATCAGAGAGTGCAGGATGGGCTTCTTCGCCAAAGTAAATGAACCAGCCCTCGTCATAACCGGAAACGACAGCAAACACCTCTACCCCGGCGGCTTCAAGTGTTGGGATATCGGCTTGGGAGATGAAGGTTCCCAGATCACCATCGCCGGTGCGCAGCGCTGCCACCTGAGAGGCATCATCCGGCACAAAGCGGAAGAAGATCTCGTCAATTTTGGCAGGTTCGTTGTAATAGTTTTCGTTCCGCACAAAGCGTGTATAGCTGCCGGATTCCCATTCGGCAAAGACATAGGGACCTGCAGAGACAGTTGGTGCCAGGTTCCAGGGAGCGGCGTCGATGGTGCCCTCAGCATCAAATACCGGCTGGAGGACGTGCTTCGGAAGGACAAACCGCCATAAATTCGCCACCCAAGGCACAAAGGCTTCTTCGAATTCAGCCACAACAGTTAGCTCGTCTGGGGTAGAGATTGCAGTAATCAAGTTGTAGGGGTAGGAGGTTGTGACAATATTGCTTGGATTGGTCACCATTTCGTAGGTGAAAACGAAATCTTCCGCTGTGATCGGTGTATTATCTGACCAGACGATATCATCACGCAGCTTAATGGTGATGGTGCGTCCATCTGCTGAGATGCCGCCATTTTCAAGCGAGGGGATCTCTGTGACCAACACCGGGTTGGGGTTGTTCTCAATATCGAAATTCCAGGCTGAGGCGTTCCAGATCTGCTGGGTGATGCTCGAGAACCACATGTTGGTGTAGAGGGGGTTGAGGTTGTCAAACTCCTGGGTCCAAATGAAGGTGGCTACTTTCCGTTCAGCCGCGGGTTCCTCGACAACAGGTTCTTCTGGCACAACAACTTCACCGGATTCTTCAGGCGCCGGTTCCGGTGCTGCTTGCTGGCAGGCAGCTAAAGCCAGAGATAGGATCAGGATGATCGCTATCAGTAAAGGGATAGATTTACTCTTTTGCATGTTATTTCTCCTTAAATCAGTTTGTGTTTGGATTAAGTGATCCACATTTTGATGATTTTCTCTCCAGGGGCCTCCCTCCACTATTTCATTTTCCTCAAATTTATTATCACCGGATATGCTATTCGTGTGTTATCGATAAGATGAATCTATTGCTGACCATCTTAACCTGGTCAGATTAGGGCATCGGTACCAATTATTTCTCGATAAGGTAACCAGGATGACGAACGAGGAAATATGTTTTTCTCGATTATATCATTAGAATCAGTCACTTAATTCAGTGTTTTTGGATATTATAATGTTCGTTTTTGTCTGGTTGAACCGTGGTTTTGTGCATTGAGGCAAAAGATTGTTTTGAGAAAATTGTGGGTATTGGCACCTGAGGGTTATCAGGCGGGAATGGATGGGAGTCGAACCCACCACGGCTCGCAACGCGACCCGACACCGATTTTGAAGACCGGGAGGCCCACCGGGACCTAACCATTCCCAAGATTAAGAATAACTTTGATGCGTTTTCTTGTCAACTGATTTTCTAATACACGGGTATGATCTGGTTTGGTAAATTGAATTTCCCGGTGATGGCTTTATCATTTGAGCTTCTAAGGTAAAATCACACTACTTTAGCGTTGACTTATGAGGAGAAAAAACACAAACGATGACCGAGCTAACCCGCACGCCCGATTGGGTCAAGAATGCCATTTTTTACCAAATCTTTCCCGACCGTTTTGCAAAATCTGAACACCTGGAAAAACCGACCCACCTCGAGCCCTGGGATTCGCCCATGACGCGGTATGGTTTTAAGGGGGGTGACTTGTTAGGTGTTTATGAGAGACTGGACTACTTGCAAGATTTGGGGATTACGGCCATATATTTCAACCCGATCTTCGCTTCAGCCGCCAACCACCGTTACCACACCTTTGACTATTACCAGGTGGACCCGATTTTGGGTGGTAACGAGGCGTATTTTAAATTGCTGGATGAAGCCCACCGGCGCGGTATGCGCATCATTTTGGACGGGGTTTTCAACCATGCCAGCCGGGGCTTTTTCCAATTTCACCACATCCTGGAAAACGGCGAAAAGTCACCTTACCTGGATTGGTTCACCGTCTACGGATACCCGATGAACGCCTACCAGGGCAAACCGAATTATTCTGCTTGGTGGAATCTGCCGGCTCTGCCGCAATTCAACACCGATAACCCACGTGTGCGCGAATTCCTGTTTGGGGTTGCCCAATATTGGATTGCCAAGGGCGCTGATGGCTGGCGGTTGGATGTCCCCTTCGAAATCAAGGATGAATCCTTCTGGCGTCAGTTTCGCTCGGTGACCAAGGAACCCAACCCCGATGCCTACCTGGTGGGAGAAATCCCTTCGGAGGCGCAGGAATGGCTGCAAGGGGATATGTTTGACGGCGTGATGAACTATCAATTCAGTGCAGCTTGCGTGGGGTTCTTTGGCGAGGGCAGCCGGGATGAAGCCATGATCTCGGGGATGATGGGGCTACCTGAGGTGCCAGGTTTGGACGCGGTGGGGTTTGCGCAACGCACAAAGCAATTGTTGGAGATCTATCCCCGGCAGAATGTCTTGGCGCAGCTCAACTTGTTGGACAGCCACGATATGCCGCGCTTTTTGAGCATGGTCAGCGGCAAGAAGGAAGCCTTCCGGTTGGCGGCTTTATTCCAGATGACCTATCCCGGTGCACCCTGCATTTACTATGGCAACGAAATTGGGATGATGGGCGGACGTGACCCAGAGAACCGGGGTGCGTTCCCCTGGGACGAATCTCATTGGGATCATGATCTGCGTAACACGATCAAGGCCTATACACACCTGCGGTTGGAATATCCCGTGCTGCGCACGGGTGAGTATGTGCCGGTGTTTGCCGAAGGTCGCTGTTTAGCCTACTTACGGCACCTCGAAAGCCAACGCATGCTGATCTTGATCAACGCTGGTGATGGTTCCTGGGATTTGAACCTGCCCCTGGCGGACTTCTTCCCGGATGGGACGGTGTTTGAGGACCTGCTGGGCGGTGAGGGGGCAGTCATTGAAGAGGGGCATTTGCGCAAGGGAAGCGTGCCCCCATGGCAGGGGGCGATCTTTAAACCCCAAACATAACGCCTAAAAGATGATCTGGACCACCCCAGGTAACCCAATCCCTGGGGTGTTTTTCATTTTGGGAGTCGGCGGAACTTTTATTGACGACCATCCTTACGGGTGAGGCGCAGGATGGCGATCTTGGTGGGGTGGTTGAAAGGCGCTGGGTCTATCGGTGGTTGTCCGATAATCGTGTCAGGGAATCCGGTGATATCTGGTGGGATGTGAATCATTTGCTCAAAGGCAATATATGGGCTGTGGCATAGGCCTTCAAGCTCTGCCATGAAGTCTTTTCCGGAGCGGAAGAGCGCATTGTTGATCACCACGAGCCAGCCTTGATGGGCTACCAGCGGGCGGACCTTGTTGACCAAGCGGCTGGTCTCGCCGAGGAGGTCGACAGTGCCGGCTTCCGTGCTGGAGAAGAAAGGCGGATCGAGGATCACGCAGTCAAATAAGCGCTGATCAGCCCGCAACCGCCCGGCCACGCGAAAGAAATCACCGGCGATACCCCGGTAATTATCCATAGGAAGTTGATTTAACCGCCATGACCGCTGTGCAATGTGCAGGTATTTGGGGTTGATGTCGGTTTGCATCACCAATGTTGCCCCTCCCACACCCGCTGCCACGCCCAAACTTCCGGTGTAGGCAAAGGTGTTCAGAAGGCGCTTCCCCGCCAGGTGATCCAGCAGCCAGCGTCGTAAACGGCGCGTATCCAGGTAGAAACTGGCATCCTGGTGCAGTTGTAAGTCAAGGGCATAGTTCACCCCGTGTTCGGTGATAACAGCAGGCAGCCGCTCACCGGCTAAGAGGCGGCCTTGTTTCATCCCGTCTTGTGGATGCTGGCGCTGTTTGTGCAGGACGGCTTCCAGCCCCTGGAGGTGGGTCAACACCCAATCTACGACCTCCTCGATCACTTGGTCATAACCCCCCGGTTCACCATGGTTCATAATCACCAGGGCTGGTCCGTAACGGTCGAGGACCAGGCCGGGCGCGCCCTCATAAAACCCATTGAACAAACGATACGCGTTGGTGTCTTGTTGGGTGGCATCGCGTTTAATGCTCGCTTTTTGAATCAATTCGATTAGCAGGTTGCCTTCAATCATGATATGATTCTACCGCGCAAATCACTGGGAAAAAATTAGCTGCAACTAAATATATATTTACACGCAGCTAATATTATGGTAAGATCTGAACCATAAAAAATATTTGAAAGGAGATTATCTCAAATGATCGCTTTTTTTGAACAATTTTCCCCCATTATCCAAGCTTTGTTAGGCACGTTGTTTACGTGGTTTGTGACGGCTTTAGGTGCGTCTCTGATATTCTTCACAAAGGAAGTTAACCAGAAACTCCTGGATGGTTTATTGGGCGTGGCATCAGGCGTGATGATTGCCGCCAGTTTTTGGTCTTTGTTGGAACCAGCGATTGAGCTTTCCCAGGACCTGTTGGTGCCGATCTGGTTCCCCGCGGTTTTAGGGTTTTTACTGGGGGGCGCATTTTTATGGGTGGTGGATAAGCTGCTGCCTCACCTGCATATGGGCATGGATATCAGTCAGGCTGAGGGGGTTAAGACTTCATGGCAGCGCAGCGTGCTGCTGATCACCGCCATTACATTGCACAATATCCCTGAAGGTTTGGCCGTGGGGGTGGCTTTTGGCGCTGCTGCAGCTGGGGTAGAAGGTGCTGCGATTGGTTCAGCGATTGCGTTAGCCGTCGGCATCGGTATCCAGAACTTCCCTGAGGGTTTAGCCGTGTCAGCACCGCTGCGGCGGGAAGGCTGGAAGCGGGGTAAGGCCTTTTTCTACGGGCAATTTTCAGGTATGGTTGAGCCGATTGCTGGTGTGATTGGCGCGGCACTGACGTTTTACATGCGGCCGCTCCTACCCTACGCCTTGGCTTTTGCGGCTGGAGCAATGATATACGTGGTGGCTGAGGAATTGATCCCTGCTTCTAAGTGTGAGGGGCATTCAGATATCCCCACGATTGGTGTAATGCTGGGTTTTGCGATCATGATGCTCTTGGATGTCGCCCTGGGATAAGTTCAGCATAAAGAAAATCAAAACAGCCGGCAATAGTCTGATGATTGCTGGCTGTTTTGATGCTTAAGCCGCTTGCCATACCTGGTACAGTGCCAGGTCACGTGATTTACCATCAGCTAAAAAGGAATGTATTACGGTGAAACCGGCTTGTGTCGCCAAGGCGGTCAGGCTGTCTTTTCGAAAGGTGTGGACGTAGCGCAGACCAGGTGACTCACCCGCACGCCAATCCAGCAGCACATCGCCTTGATCGAGGTCTTCAGGGTTTAGACCGACCGTTGACCAAGGTAGGACCCGCTTGACCAACCGGGGGCTGTTTTGCCACTGCCAGACGGACACAGCGACATAACCATCCGGGGCAATCAATTGGCGGAAGGCATTCGCCGTATCCTGTCGAAGGACCTCCCCAGGTAGGTGGTGTAACACGGCAAAGCTGACCAGCCAGTCATACGGCGCTTGGGGGATGTCATTTTGCCAGCCTGGAGATGAAAGGTCAGCAAGTTCGAATTCGTATACGCCTGATGGCGGTTCTGTTAACAGCTGTCGTGCTTTTTCGAGCAGTCCAGCACTCATATCTACCCCCAGGTATCTTCCGGCGAATCGCCGGCCGGCGAGCTCGCGCGCCAGGGTCCCATTACCGCACCCGATATCCAGGATTGCAGCACCAGGCTTCATGTTTTGAATCACCTGCCGCACGCCCGGTTGGACCTGGTGGCGGGTGGCGCTGAACGAGTGCGCAAAGCGCTCGTAAAAATCCTGGTTGATCTCGGTTAATTTTGCTTTTACCTGCGGGTCCATAATAATAATCTGTTCAATATCTCAGTGAGAAGATCATGAATGGGCGGTTGGAGAGTGGTTGAAAATTGGATTACATTTCAAACAATGATCCTACCCTCCCTGTGGTTGCTGTTCTTCGGACTTCTTCTTGCGTTTTTTGAGAACCCACCACAGGAACGCGGCAATGACGCTGCCGCCGATGATGGCGATGGGGATCCACTCCAAGAACTGTGAGAGGATGATCCACCGGAACATGCGCCAGTACTCACCCCAAAAACCAGCATAACGGTCACCAAATAAGTTCAAATGCTCTAAATGGATTAGCTTCCCCAACGACAAGAGGATGGCATAATAGGTGTAATAGCTGAATAAGGCACAAACCCAGGTAAGGATCGCTGCCAGAATGGGGCCTTTGATGGTGTCGGCTTGTTTTATTTCGTAAATCACGACCGGTATGACGGGCACCAGCCAGAACCCATAGTTCAACCCGATAATAATGGGGATGACGATGAAGGGGTTTTCACCTAGATTGGGACCAAGACCACGCGATAACCAATCCAGGTAAAACCAGTCAAAAATCCCAAAGATCAGCCCGATCACGGTGTAATAGTGCCAGCGTTTCATATCGTCTCCAGGTGATGAAGCGGTAATTGTCAGGATTGTTATACCCTTAAAATTGCCTGGCTAAAAGACAGTGAAGCTGACACTATTATCGCAAGGTCTCGGTGGATGTTTTAATTTTTAAATCAAAACAACTGCTTTCAGGTGTGAGAAAGCAGTTGTCATGTTGCTAAAAGTGTGGGCGGTGTGATTAACCCGAATCAAGCGATATCGGTGCTTTCACCCGTTCGGGGTTTGTTTGATCCGTCTCGCATGCGTTGGTTGAGCCACATGCGCTGCTGAATACTTTCGGATGTGACCAAACCGATCAACTGGCGTCCATCAAGTACTGGGAGCGCCCGATGGGCTGCGAATTTTGGCAGAACTTCATCCAAGGGCGTTTCAAGATCCAGTCCTGCGGGTTCAGCGCCAATGGCCGCATAGGCTGGCGCACGGTTCCCCAAGCGGTCGATGGCTTTCATCAGGTCAGCCCGCCGGATGATCCCTAGGAAGTTGCCGTTGGAAACCACGGGGATGTTCTCCTGGCCGGTTGACATGGCCAGTTGGAATACATCGGAGAGAGATTGGTTGGCTTCCACCTGGTAAAACTGTGAGACCATGGCATCACGCACGACCAGTCCCTTCAGGCCAACCTTGAGCTCGGCGGCCTGTGCTTCTGCGCCTGCACCAAACCATACAAAGGCAGCTGTCAGGATCAACCAGGGGTTGACGAAGAAGCCAGCGATCCCCATCACCACGGCTAAACCGCGGCCGATGTACGATGCAATCCGGGTTGCCTTAAGGTGATCCATAAACAAGGCCAGGATGGAACGCAGCACTCGACCGCCGTCCATCGGGAAAGCTGGGACCAGGTTGAACAGTACCAGGGTGATGTTGGCAACCATTAATTGCAGCCAAAAGTTGTTCAGCATTTCAGCCATGACCAAGGGTGGGTTGAAAAAACCAGACAATAACAGGCCAGTGAACAACCCGCCTGCAATGACAGCGTTGACTGCTGGCCCGGCAATGGACACCAGCAGCTCTTCTTTGGGGTCTTCTGGCATGCTTTCCAAGCGGGCAATGCCGCCAATCGGCAGCAAGGTGATGTCCCTGGTTGAGATACCAAACAACCTGGCGGTCAGCGCGTGGCCAAACTCATGCAAGACCACGCTAAAAAACAAGGCCAGGATCAGCAGCACATTGGTAAGCGCCGCTGTCAGGCTTCCTCCGCCTAAATAGGTTGAAAGCCCATACCAGATTAAAATAAACACGAACGTCAGGTGGATTTTAAGATCAATCCCTGCAATTTTTCCTACACGCCATGACCATTTCATTTTTTCACCTCTTAATTTCGATCTAAGTTTTCTTTGTACCAGTATCATACCCGAGTATTAGATTTCTATTTACAACCTGTAAAATCTTTGTAAAATCTCCGGGGAAGAATAACACGCTGACTCGGCGGAAATAAATGGGTACAATTGATGCGTATGAAAGCAGAATCCTGGCAAAAGAAGCGCGACTACAGCCAAGACGAACTGGCGTTGGCGCTGGAGATCCTCGAAGATATTCGCAGGGGAATGGACCTACACGCTGCCCAGCGGGCCCATCCCAAGACGGATGGCGGCGGGTTTATCCCCAAGCATGCCTTGGTGGCGGTTTACTCCCAGATGGTGGCGAGCGGAGAATGGGAGGATGATGATGACCTTCTGGCCAAAATCCGCATGAAACCGACCCGAACCCTTTCCGGAGTGACCACGGTGACCGTGCTGACGCGCTTTCACCCCTGCCCGGGAGAATGCATCTTCTGCCCCCAGGAGGATCAGCTGCCGAAAAGTTACCTGAGCGAGGAGCCCGGCGCTAAACGCGGCGTAGAAAATGACTTTGACCCCTATTTGCAGGTCAGTAACCGGATCAGGGCATTGGAGGCGGTCGGCCATCCAACGGATAAAATCGAGCTGTTGATTTTAGGGGGCAGCTTCAGCGCCTATCCACAGGACTACCAGGTGTGGTTTGTGCAGCGCTGTTTTGATGCCATGAATGGGGTTAACCCAGGTGAAGATGCGGGGTCTGAAACGCTGGCTGAAGCGCAGGCGCGCAACGTCCACGCGGCTCACCGCAATGTCGGCCTGGTGATCGAAACCCGGCCGGACCTGGTGGATAAGGCTGCTTTAGCCTGGTATCGCACCCTGGGGGTCACCAAGGTGCAGATGGGCGCCCAAAGCTTTGACAACCGCATCCTGGCACGAAACAAACGCGGCCACACCGCCAGGGAAACCCTGGACGCCACCGCTTTGCTGCGAGGGGGCGGGTTTAAGGTGGTCCTGCATTGGATGCCCAACTTGCTGGGTGCCACAACTGCCAGCGACCGGGAGGATTTTTTGCGGATGTGGGGTGAAGGCGCGTATTGCCCGGATGAGATCAAAATCTACCCCTGCCAGCTGCTGGAAGGGACGGAGTTGATGGCGTACTGGCAGAAAGGTGACTATCAGCCTTATTCAGAAGCCACATTGCTGGATTTGATCGCGGACATTAAAACGAGTGTGCCCCGTTACTGCCGGATCAACCGCATCATTCGGGATATCCCCTCGACGTACGTGGTTGCTGGGAATAAGAACACCAGCTTGCGGCAGGACATCCAGCTTGAGATGCAGCAGCGCGGTACGCGTTGTGAATGCATCCGCTGCCGCGAGATTCGAAAAAAACGGGTAAGCGCTGAGGTGCTTAACCTCAACGACCTGGTTTACCATCCCGCTTACGCCGAAGAGCATTTTTTGTCTTACGATACAGCGGATGATCACCTGGCGGGATTCCTGCGCCTGTCCCTCCCAGAAGATACCCGGGTAACGGGCATCCCGGAACTGGCGGGTGCTGCCATCATTCGCGAGGTGCATGTTTACGGGCAGTCATTAGAGCTTGGAGAGGAACGCAGCGGGATGGCCCAACATAGCGGGTTGGGCACCCGGTTGATCCAAAAGGCTGAGTCGATTGCCCAGGAGAAGGGTTACCAGAACATGGCGGTGATTGCCGCCGTTGGCACCCGGGCATATTATGCGGCGCGCGGTTACTCGTTGGGGGAAGCGTATATGGTTAAATCATTGACACACGACTGAGATTAGAGCAAGAAACCGAAGATCTGCAAGATCAACGGCTGTAAGGCCAGTGCGACCAACCCCATCACAGCCCCGACGATCCATCCCGCCACTACGTCGGAGAGGTAATGCACGCTCAGGGCAACACGGGAGATGCCAACCCAGGGCGACCACAACACCAGTGTTGTGGCAAACCAGGGAGGACCCACGGCAATGCCCATCACAGCCAGGGCGGCCGAGCGAGCAGCATGCCCGGAAGGAAAGGAATGCGGGTCAGTGATGCGGTAAATCTGGCCCCAATCTCCATTGGGCCTGGGCCTGCGAATTGAAAATTTGAGCAAGGTTACGGCCACGGCCATGACTGCCAATCCAACGCCGATGAATAGCGCCCGCTCCCGCCATGCGCCAGATGTGACCAGCCAGACGATGAATAAACCCGCCAGCCAAAACCAGGAATCGCCAGAATGGGCAAAAAACTTCAAGACCAGAGCCGCAAAGGTGTTTTTGTCGCTGATGTGTAAAGCTTTGGAGATACGGGCATCCCATTTGAGCAGGCGAATTTTCCAATGTTTCATACCCGCTCCTCCAGATGCTGCCGTAAAATAGCCAGTTGGTGAGGCTTGTCGGCGTCCATGGCAATCTCGGCATGGGGGCAGCGCAGAGCTTTGGCTTTGATGCCCAACCGTTTACAGACGCGTTTTACAGCACCTTCAAGCGTGAGAATGTGCAGTGCGACCATGATTAAGGAATCAATCCCAAGTAATCCGGCTTGTTTGAGGGGATGCTTTCTGGCATTGGCTAATTTCTGCCAGATAAGACGTTCTTCTGCAAACAAACTTTTATCAATCACATTTAAGTCGCCGCCGCATACAGCGATATCTTTGAAGCGCACATACGAACGGTTCGATTGTGGGAAACGGGCTTCCATCGTGCTCTGCTCGACGACATTGTAATACATCATCAATCCGGGATCTGCTGCCACCTCTGAAGCCAGCCAATCGATCATCGAGGGTTGGATGGCGGGGATGTCTGAAGATGCGATCAGTACTTTCGAGCGGGAGGGGTGATCTTGGGTGGCTTGAACGACACCGCAGCGGATGTTTTCGAAAATATCGCCCTGGTCTGGCAGGTAGTGGACCGGTTTTGTCGCCTTCAACCGGTAACTTGTTGGCAGACCGATCACGTACATCTCCGCCACACAGTCGGAGGCGTCCAAGGCATCCACCACCCATTGGACCATTGGTTTGCCCAGCACATCAACTAAGCTGCGCGAACCATCCACACCTTGCGCGTAAAGGGGATCGTCTAAAGCCATCTTTCCCCCGGCTAAGACGACGGCGTCCATCTTGATCAATTGAGCACCTGCAGTTCCGGTTTAAACCCAACGGAATCGACCAGGCCAGCCATCATCTTGAAGTAAGGCTGATGTTGTCGATAATCAACTTTGTCCTTATACCCAGTTACCGCCAGCAAGGCGGCTTCCATCATGTTGGTCCCAAAGGAGCGGCCGTCATATACCGGGGTGGTCGTCAATAGGTATTTGACGCCAGACTGCTTGAACAGCTCAACATCCCTTGTTGTGGTGGTGTTGGTGACCACAATTTTGCCTTCCAGGTCATCGGGCATATACCGGGTTATGTAGTGGCAGTCCCCGGCAATCACGCTAGCCTGCTCAAACGCCCATGAGAACTTCGGCTTCCGTTGATGTTGCTTTTCACCGACCGGGTAGACCCACTCAAAGGGCAAGCGGCTGACGATGGGGAGTATTAAGGTCATAATGTTCTTTACGCTGCGTTCACTGTGAAGCGGTAAAGGCATGCCCAGGGAGAACAGGACGTCGCCAAACGTACATTTGTAGCCGGCATCGACAAACGAGCGCAACAGCCCATAACGGTCGACGGCTGTCATCACCAGTGCTGTGCGACCGACCTGGTCGAGGTAATCGCCGATTTCAGCTTCCAAAACGGCAGCGCAGCGAACTTCGAGGGTATTTTTTAACCCGCATCCGTCGGCCACAGGGGTTATGTGGACATCTTTCACCAGGTGCGAAACTGAATGCAGAGGATACCATTTGTTGCCAAAGAACAATCCCAAGTCTGTTCCACCGACGCCAAAGGCATCGACTTTACCGTCATTGTCCCGATACATCTGGCGGGCGGCGTTCATATCGCCATCTGTGCCAATGCGTTCTATCCGTACTTCCTGGTCCAGAAGGTGGATCTCCGCTATTTTATTGCGGGTTGACGAACCGATACTGATACTGAGGGCTTGTTTCATTTAGATGATCTCATAAAAAGGATAATTGATAAAAGGTAGTCGGAAGTATACCATATAGATCGTTTAGTGACTCTCCAACTTTCATTTGGTAAAACACCAAGTCAATCCCTAGGTACGCAGCCTGAGGCAGTATAATAAGAACCCGAACCAAAGGAGTTGTATTTTGAATGAGGTAAATTACGCCATCCTGTGGGATTTGGATGGTACGATCGTAGATACCAAAGATTGCCATTTTTACACCTGGGAAAGTGCTTTGCACAAGCACGGTTATAAACTGGACCGGCTTACTTACGAGATGAACTTCGGCCGGAACAACCATGCGCTGGCACCATTATTCCTTGGGTTTGACCCGGATGCTGACTTGCTGGCAGAGCTGATTGATCACAAAGAGACATTATTCCGCCAAATTGCCCCTGATCAGACGGATCTTGTCCCTGGCGTAAAAACCTGGCTGGCGACGGCGGCTGGATTGGGAATCAAACAGGCCATTGCCTCATCTGCGCCGATGGATAATATCATCACGATGTTGTCACATTTTGAGCTAGAGCATTACTTCAATACCATCGTTTCCGGGACCCATTTGCCTGCCAAGCCGGAACCGGAAATTTTTCTTAAAGCTGCAAAAGATTTGGGGTGTACACCTGCAGATTGTCTGGTGGTCGAGGATTCGCTGGCCGGGGTGCAAGCGGCCAGAACTGCCGGGATGCACTGTGTGGCTGTTTCTACCTCCCATCCACAGGAAGCATTGCATCAGGCCGATATTGTGGTGGATGACTTTACGGGGTCATTGAATAAAATTTTAAACGCCCTGGGCATAGTCTGACCGCGTTCATCTTACACATTTTTTAATCACATTTTTAGCTCAACTGCACTATAATATGGATTAATCATGTTATTAATCCAGGCATACGTGGATAATGATTATTTCATAGGGGTTTGGGGTAAGTTGTTAAGAATCTGCAAGGAGTGACCTGTGGGTAAACGCCGTTTAATTGACAAAACCTATCGCGGGATCCAGATCATGATTACTTTCTTGGTGATTTCCAGCCTGATTGCTGGATGCCGCTTGCCCTGGCAAGGGCAGCAGGAGACAGGTCCCCAGGATACCGAGGTTTTTGAAGCAGACCAGGCACCTGTGGCCACTCGTGAACCACGGCCTGATCTACCCCCAGCCCTGGTCGAAGTCGTCCCCTTCCCAAACAGCGTGATTGCCTTGCAGCAGCCCATCACGTTGTATTTCAACCAGGCGATGGATCGCGGCTCCGTCGAAGCTGCCCTGCATTTTGAGCCCCGAATCAGCGGTCGTTTTGATTGGATAGATGCGCAAACCGTCACCTTTTCACCCGACCAAACCCTGTCACCGGGCAGCCAGCAGCAGTTAACCCTCGACACCAGCGCCCAGGCTGTCAATAAGCAGCATTTACTTAGGCCAGTTGAGTTGACCTTCCAGGTGGCAGAACCGTTGACAGTTACCCAAACACTACCAATTGCTGGCGCCCTGGATGTTGACCCGGAAAGCATCGCCTTTGTTGCTTTTAACCAGCCTGTGGTGCCCCTGGGTAATACAGCCGAAGCTGAGCCAGGCTTTACCCTTGAACCAAACGTCCCGGGCAGGGGGGCGTGGGTAAACAGCAGTACTTATGTATTCACCCCGGATCCGGGGATGAATGGCGGCACTGAATATGCCATCCAGATTAACCCAAACTTGGCAGCCACATCTGGTGCAGTTTTACAGCCCGAAAACCAAGATCCAATTAGGTTCACAACCTCCCAGCCGATGGTTTTACCGGTATTACCGCTCCCTGGTGAGCTGCTCGACCTGGATGGGCCGATTGAAATCACATTCAACATGCGGATGAATACCGCTAGTGTGGAAGCACATTTTCGCCTGGTTGGGCCTGGCGAGCTTGCTGTTCCTGGTTCTTTTGAATGGGATGAAAACCAGAAAAGCGTTACTTTTACACCTGATCAACACCTTGATCGAGATGCGCTTTACCAAATTGAACTGGGATTGGATGCAGAATCAGCCGGAGGGCTTCCGATCATTGAGGCCGTAAATACCAGCCGATGGACATTTCCGCTTTTTGCTGTTGATACGAACAGCGCCCCGAGGTTTGAATCTTTTTATGCGGGATATGGGCAATTCCAGTTGGAATTTACCACACCGCTTGACCCTGACAGCCTTGATGAGCAGGTTAGCTTGAACCCCGAAATCCCTGGGCAGCGGTTTCATGCCAGTGAAGGTTCCCCTCGTTTGTGGATCAACGGTTATTTTCAGCCGGAAACGACTTATACCTTGACAGTGAATGCCGATCTGCAAGATGTGTGGGGCGATCGGTTGGGCGAGCCGTTTACAACCACGTTTCTTACCCCCCCAGCACCGCCCTCTCTGACCATACTCAGCGGCTATTTGAGTTACGACCTGGTATTCGTCCCGGCTTCTCAATCGGAAATTGTCCTCCAAGCGACAAATATCAACACTGTCTCATTTGAAATCTCACCGATCAGTGTGAATGACTTATCGACATTGCTGAATCCAGATAACTATAATTATCGCCAGATGTTCCTCCCTGAAACACGGGAAGTAACCACCCATACCCTTAACCTGGCTGGCAACCGGAATGAAATTGTTACGCTGCCGCTTTCTTACCTGGGTGAACCGTTAACGCCGGGTATCTATTACTTGGGAATATTTACACCAGATATCACTGAAAATGAATTTCAAAGGAACCAAAAGTTATACCTGATTGTCGGTGAAAACAACTTGGTGATGAAGATCGCACCCGATCAGGCCTTTGTGTGGGCGACTCGCCTGGATGACCTAGCTCCATTGGTGGATGCACCGGTCTTTATCTACAACACCGAAGGTGAGCTGTTGACCAGGGGTCGAATGGACGCCGATGGAAAGTTCTTGGATACCTTCTCAAGAGCTGATGAGCCGTATTCAACCTATTATGCCCTGGTGGGTGAGCCAGGTGAAGCGGATTTTGCCTTTTCGATTTCTACCTGGCAGGATGGGTATTTTCTGTATGAACAGGGCATTCATCAGAATACATTGCCCGCACTTATCGATGCTTATATCTACACTGACCGTCCCATCTACCGATCCGGGGATACGATTCACTTCAAATCAGTGGTGTTCTCACGGGATAACGGCCTGCCCATGATGCCGGATGTGGATGCTGTAACCATCTCCATCCAGGGCGATCCTGGCATGTCAGGCCGGTCAACCACCTACTATTCAGAAACCTTAACCCTGAGCCAATTCGGCACAGTAACCGGCTCTGCCATTTTGCCTGATGACGCCCCCACCGGTTATTATTGGATTGATGTCTCAATTGGGGGTGAAATCGTCAGAGCCCTGTACTTTGATGTGGCGGCCTATCGGAAGCCGGAGGTAGACCTGACAGTTGGCTTCGAACAAGCTGAGATTCTGGCTGGTGTCGAAATTAAGGCTGACGCGCAGGCGGATTATTTCTTTGGGCTACCTGCCGCAGATCAAACCTTTTCCTGGACGCTGTTGCGCAGAGACGCTGATTTTCAATTGCCAGGCTACCGAGTTGGGCCGTTGGATGACATCTGGGTCCGGCCTTTCATCCCCGAATATTCACCGCTGGGCACATCTGTTGCTTACGGCGAAGGCAAAACAGGCGCTGATGGTCACCTTTCAATTACGGTGCCTGCTGATGAACTCGGATTAGATGAAGTGCAAAAAGGCCGCTTGCAATCGTATAACCTGGAAGTCACGGTGATGGACCAGAGCAGGTTCCCGGTTAGTTTGCGGGATTCCCTGTTGATGCATCCTGAGACGTTTTACATTGGTGTGCAGCCTGATGCTTACTTTGGCAACGCCGGCGCCTTATTCAACTTTTCGATCTTGACGGTGGACTGGGAAAAAGAACCTATCGGGCAGATCCCGATTGAGGCGACCTTTGAATCCATCAACTGGAAGTTGGAAGAGACCGGAAACCCGGAAATGCCCTATCAGTACCAGGCGGAGACGACCCTGATTGGCAGTTCAAGCCCACTAACCGACGGAGATGGGCAGGCGCGTGTATCCTTTGTACCGCCTGAGCCAGGCACCTATCGGCTGACGGCAGAATCGGGCGAAGCCGTCACAGAGGTTTTGATTTGGGTCAGCGGTGAGGGTGCTGCCATCTGGCCTGCTCAAATACGGAATTGGATTGATCTGACGGCCGATTCTGCGAATTACCAGCCCGGACAAATCGCCCAGGTATTTATCCCGAATCCCTTTATTGGGAGCGTTAAAGTGCTGATCACTGTTGAGCGTGGTCACGTGATGTCGAACCAGGTTTTAGAGATCAGCGGCTCGGGAGGGATCATTTCGGTCCCG
Organism: Candidatus Brevefilum sp.; assembly: GCA_019428905.1. Classification (GTDB taxonomy): domain Bacteria; phylum Chloroflexota; class Anaerolineae; order Anaerolineales; family Anaerolineaceae; genus Brevifilum. Next base: position 12,198 of record JAHYJN010000006.1, on the reverse strand, counting down.
ATCACAGCCGAATCGATTCCCAACGTCTATGTTTCTGCAGTTGTTGTTGGCAAAGATGCGAACAACAGGCCGGATTACCGGTACGGCACCCTCAATTTGCCTGTACCACCGATCAGTAAAGCCCTAAATATTCAACTTGACCTTGAGCCAACCCTGACAGAACCCGGTGAGACGGTCACGCTGAACATGAAGATCACCGATCAAGGTGGCCGGCCGATCCAGGGTGAGTTCTCGATTGCTGTTGTGGATAAAGCATTATTGGCACTGGTACCGCCAAACAGCCTGCCGATTTTGGATGCCCTATACGGCGAGGTGCCGCTCTCCGTGCAGACAAGCCTTTCTTTATATACATATGCCAAACAGCGCTTACTTCAAGCCCTGGAGGTCGGCGGGTTAGGGGGCGGGGCAGATCGCATGGTTGAGGCAGGTATCCGGGAGGAATTCCCTGATACAGCCTTTTGGGCAGCAAATGTAATCACCGGTGCAGACGGTACCGCTCGGCTGACAATTCCGCTGCCCGATTCACTCACCACCTGGGTGGTGGAAGCGCGCGGCCTGACGGATGACCATCTTGTCGGCCAGGCACAGGCTGAAGTACAAACGCAAAAGCCATTGATGATCCGACCGGTGACGCCGCGCTTTTTGGTGGATGGCGACCGGGTTGAGCTGGCAGCGGTTGTGCACAATAACACCGGGGACGATTTGGATGTGGATGTTTCCCTGTCGGCTGTTGGTTTCATCTTGGATGATGCCAATCCCACCCAAAGCGTGGCGATCACATCTGGCCAGAGCCAACGTATCACCTGGTGGGGTGTGGTGGAGAGTGTGGACGCTGTCGACCTGGTCTTCCGGGCTGTTGCAGGGGCGCTGACCGATGCCAGTGCGCCTATTTGGGGAGACCTGCAAGTCAAACGCTACGTGATGCCGTACACCTTCAGTGGTGTAGGCCAGCTGAGTGAGGCAGGGGAAAGGCTAGAGTTGGTAAGTCTGCCCCTCACGACGGATGTATCTTCAGGTGATTTGTCGCTGGTTCTCAACCCTTCACTGCTTGTGACCCTGGTGGATGGGCTGGAAGCGCTGGATGCCATCCCTTACAGTGATACCATCACGATCCTTTCGCGCTTGATGGCAAACCTGAATGCCTACCTTGTGTTAAACGCATTGGGTGAGGCTTCGCCGCAAATGGCGTCAGATCTGCGGGATGTGATTGGGGAGGGCATCAACCAGCTGCTGGCAGCTCAGAATTTTGATGGCGGATGGGCGTGGTGGGGATCATCAAATTACGGGGATGCCACTTCAGATCCTTTCATCACCGCCTATGTTCTATTGGGATTGGAGGCAGCTGATGAGGCTGGCCTGGCGGTGGGTGAAGCTTTTCTCGCCCGTGCTCGGGATTACCTTATCTTTAACATGGGTCAGCCTGAGGATATGGGTGCTTCATGGATGCTTGACCGGTTGACTTTCCAGGCTTATGCCCTGCGGAAACACCGTTCTGACCTGTCATCAACCCTTGATGGGTTATTTACCCGCCGTTCAGAGCTGAGCCCATGGGGGCTGGGTTTGCTGGCGCTGACCTTGCGTGACCAGAACAGTTTGAGTGCACGTATTAACACCGTGATTGGCGATCTGGAGGCCAGGGCGATCCGCTCAGCTACCGGTGTGCACTGGGAAAGTGGCCGGCTTACATGGATGCTGCCCGGCACACCGGTCTTTAATACGGCTGCAGCTGTTTATGCATTGGCTCAACTTGATCCAGCTTCAACCAGCCTGCCCCTGGCATTGCGGTACCTGATGGCGCACCAGAATTCTCAAAAGTTGTGGTCTTCTAGTTTTGAAACGGCTTGGGTGTTGATGGCGGTCGCCAAAACCATTCAGGGCACCGGGGATTACCAGGCAGATTATGCGTTCCATGCCAGGTTGAATGACATCCTGGTTGCAGAAGGTGCTGCTGCGGGTCCTGAATCGTTGAACGCGATAACGGCTTCCACGCCGATCGATAACCTTTATCCGGATTCGCCAAATACCGTGTTGATCGAGCGGGGAGAAGGCGCAGGGACGTTGTATTATCGGTTGGATTTGCACACCTACCAACCAGCAGCGAGCGCCCCAGCCATCCATCAGGGGATCAGCCTAAACCGGGCGTTTTACCTGGCTGGAGGGGGTTGTCCGGCGGCTGAAGGGTGTACCCCGATCAATGAAATCACCCTTGACCCGCATGATCCATCGCAGTTCATTACAGTGACATTGACCATGGTGTTGGCAAATGATATGTACAACCTGATGGTGGAGGACTTCATCCCAGCAGGGACGGAGGTTTTAAACAGGGGACTGCTGACATCACCGAGCTTGCCCGAGACATCTCCACAGCTGTTTGATCCTTCTGATCCCTTTGCCAGAGGTTGGGGTTGGTGGTATTTCAACCCAGCGCAGATTTATGATGACCACATTTTGTGGACTGCGGATTACGTTCCAGCAGGCACATATATACTGACCTATGAGTTGCTGCCATATCAGCGTGGGACCTACCAGGTGCTGCCTGCGCATGCCTGGCAGTTTTATTACCCTGAGGTTCAGGGCACATCAGCGGGCGACCTGTTCAGGATTGAATAATCCAGTGCCTTATAAATGTGACAAAGCTGTTTTACTGTGTCTATGATCGTTTAATGTCATCCGACCAGTAAAACATTTTTGTTCCTTGTTTTATTAAATTTATAAGATAGAAAACAAATTAATTGGGGCGGCGCATGCTTTGCCCTTACGAATCGTTTAATTGTTGATCAATATAATTAGCAAAACCTTAATAAATTTCTTGGGGGAAGTCTGATCAAGATGTTAAAAACGGGATCAGGGCAATGATGGCAAAACCGATCATGACCACCAGGCTTGCCACGAGGATGTCTCCCCTTTTTCGACCATCGCTAACCGTAAAAAACGGCGGCTCACCGGTGAGTTTGAGGAGCGGGCCAGCCTTCCAGGCAAAGAAGATGCCGCCCAATAAACCGCCAATGTGGCCCATATTGTCAATATTGGTGGCCGGCATAAAACCATAGGCGAGGTTGATCATCAAGATCACGCCCAGGTTGATGATTGCCTGGCGGGTGCGCAGCTGCCCGAATAACTTGCGGTTTTGAAAGATGAACATCCCTTCAGCAGCAAATAAGCCAAAGATGGCGGTGGAGGCGCCCAGGGATGGGGCTGGTGTGAGCACAAAGGATAGGACATTTCCTGCAAAAGCGGATAATACATACAACAGCAGGAACCGCCCAGGTCCATAGAAGCGCTCCAGCCTGCCACCGATGATATACAGGGCATACATATTGAGGGCGATGTGCAGGATTGAGCCGTGCAGCAGGGCAGGGGTGAAAAATCGCCAGACCTGGCCCAACATGATCAACTGGTTGATCTTTCCACCGTAAAAGAACAGGATGTCATTTCCGGTGATGGTCTGAAGGCCGAATTGCAGGATGAAAAAGAGGCCGGTTACCACGACCAGAATGATCGTGGCCACAGGTTTGCGCTGCGGCATTTGTACCCGTACGGGTTGGCGTTCGGGTTCAAACTCGGTGGGTGGCAATCCGTCGTTCATAACTGGACCTTTCTGGGGTGGACGCGGTGGTGTTCGGCTGTGATGATGCTCTCAATCACGTCCAAGGTCCGGTCCAGTTGGTCGTGCTCATTGAGGACGATATAATCGAAGATATCCAGTGCGTCGTATTCTTGTTTGGCGGTCCTGATGCGCAGTGCCAGCTCTTCATCCGATTCACTGCGCCGGCTTTGCAGGCGCGCCAGCCATTCATCTTTGCTTTTAGCTGTCAGGAAGATCAAAATCGCATCCGCGCAAAGTTCTCGAATGGTTTTTGCACCCTGGAAATCAAGGCGCATGACCACATCTTCACCGCTGTCGAGGGCTTGTCTGACCTGCGCTTTTGGCACGCCTTTGTAATCTGAATAAACATGGGCATATTCGAGGAATTCCCCTGACTCGATCATGGCTTCGAAGGTCTCTTTGCTGTAGAAAAAATAATCCACGCCGTCCTCCTCGCACTTACGGGGTTGACGGCTGGTGGCGGTAATCACGAAGTGGAAGGGCAAATGCCGCGCACGCAGTCCCTGGACAACGGCATCCTTGCCAATCCCCGAAGGGCCGGAGATGACAATCAACAGGGATGTTTGCTCGGGCTGTTTTAATTCAAAATCAATATCCATGCGCGTTTTTCCAATCAGCTGAATGGTGATGTCTTCACCCAACACCGTCAGCGTGTGATTTAAGACCCTCACCTGAAAAATTACCAGTCCTTGATTATAATGTATTTTGTGACCGCTTAGGGTGCACGGGCACCCTTCAGCAGTTACTGTATTTTAGAACAAGAACTGGAGAAATGCCAATGCCGACCTATGATTACCGCTGTCAGTCCTGTAAAACTCGCTTTGAGCTGTTTATGACCTATGCCGAATATGATCAAAAACAGGTCACCTGTCCACAGTGCGGGAGTGAGAAAATCCAAAGGCGGATTGGCAGGATCCGCATTGCCAAATCCGACGATCGCCGTATTGAGGATATGGTGGACCCCTCACAGCTAGAGGGCATTGAAGACGATCCTAAGGCTTTAGGCCGGTTAATGCGTAAAATGGGCGATGAACTGGGCGAGGATGCCGGTCCGGAATTTGATGAAGTGGTCTCACGCTTGGAAAAAGGGGAGGACCCCGAACAAATTGAACGTGATATGCCGGACTTGGGTGGGGATATGCTGGATTCCCCTGGTTTTGACGATTGAGCTCAGGTTTGGAGCAATTTCAGCAGGGCATCAAACGACGTCACCCAGGAAATATCTTTTAGAAAATCAGCCAGCTCATCGTATTGGGCACGCACAGCGCGGACTGCTGGGCCGACGGGGTCTTCACCTGCAGCGCCGCCCTCCGGATCCGCATCATATGACCCATAGAAGGCAAAATAAGCCTGGTTCAGCTTGCGGATCGCGTAGCCGTTATCCCAAAAGAACTGGCGGCGTGCCTCCATATAGGCTTCTGCGCCTTCAATATCGCTTTCTGCCAGCAAGCGGTCGGTCTCAACCCGTGTCAGGCGCATTTCGGCCTGGAAGTTGAAGGCATTTGGGTCGGGCGGAGCTGGTGGGGCAGCATCGATGTGAGGGGGCAAGGTTTCTGGGGGTAAGTGCTCAGGATAATACTTTTCTAAGATCAACCATCCCAACTCCTGGCCCGCCAGGGTGGCAGTCGTTTCATTGATGGTGCGCAATTCTTCGCTGGTGAAGTAATTGATGCCCAAAGGGCGCAGGGTCAGGAAATTGTGCACCCACTCATGGGCGATCACCTCGGTCAGCCATACCAGGTTGGCGGATTGCATGACCATGGTGGGGTAGGTGCCAATCCCGCCGATTGGGACGACGAGGGCCGCGAGGTCCAGCTCGGAAAAAAGGGCACTTTCGAGCTGGTCTTTGAAATCTACGCTGAGGCCGGGGGAGAGTGAGACTTCCACTTCACGGCGGATTGTGGCGCGTGGTGAGACCACCAGCGATTGGGGGATGTCACTGAACTGGTACAGCGAGGGTGGGAAAGCCTGTCCCAAGACGCCAAGGCTGTTTTCCTGGAGGATATCCATCAGCTGGTTTTGCAGCACCGCTTCTGCCAGCGGCGCTAAGGAGGACAGGCGGTCGAGTTCTGAATGCAATGTCTGCCGGAGGGGCTGGCTGAAGAGGTCTGGAGAGGGGATATCAGGGTTGGTATAGATCGCATTGACCTCTGCGGTGAGACTGTTGACCCGCTCCACTTGGGCTAGGTAATCCAACACCAATTGGGACTGGGCTTGGGGGGTGAGGAAGCGTTCCAGGCTCAGCCCCCAACCGGCTAATTTAGCCAGGACAGCCTCCAGCGTCCAGGTGCCAAAATCAAACTCGATTGGGCGAGTAAAGGCGCGCACCTGCGAGGAGAGGCCAGCCGGGGGTACAGCCGCACCTCCCAGCGTGAAAGTCAGGACCATTACCAGGATCACCAGGCGCAGGAAGCGCCATACGGCATCAATGGCGCAATTAATTTCCATTATTAAGTCCATAGGTGCATTTTAGCACATTGGGCAATGGGGTATGATTCGGAATTAAGTAATATGTTCAACCCGGCTTTTTGTGGTTAAATTAAGCCTGTTCGTTTACAAGTGTTGAGAATATCCTTGGATGGATTGGAAGAACCATGACAGATGGCGATCAAGAGTATTTACAGGTAGATACAGAGAATATCACGCATATTGTAAACCGCTGGTTTGCGATCTCCAGCGTGACCGCTGGCAAGCCGCGGCTGGGGTTCCGCGTTCGCTATGACGGTCGGCTGCGCACCGAGGATAGCGAAGCGGCTTACGATCAGCTGGCAGAGGCCTTGAGCCCGATGGATTTGATGCCCTTATTCCGGGAGCAGAATGGCGACCAGTTCATCCTGATCGTTGACCAACGCCCGGAACCTAAAATTGGGCCGATTTGGGTCAACATCCTGCTGTTCGTGCTGACAATCATCAGCGTGATGTTCACCGGCGCCATGTTCAGTGATGCCGATACCAGCGCGCTTTCTTTGAGTTCGCTGGAAGGGATCTTTCGTTATATTTTGCTGGGCTGGCCTTTTGCGCTGGGGATGGTGGGTATCCTGCTGGCACACGAGCTGGGGCACTACCTGGTGGGAAGATCGCGTGGTGTCAAGGTAACCCTGCCCTATTTCATCCCGTTTCCCTTCAGCGCGTTTGGTACGATGGGCGCGTTTATCAGCATGAAAGAGATCCCCAAGAATAAGAAACACTTGCTGGATATTGGGATTGCCGGGCCATTGATCGGGCTGCTGGTGACCATCCCCGTGCTGATGATCGGCCTGAACCTGTCTACGGTCGGCCCGATTGCCGCCGAGATGCCTGAGGGATATGTGCAATTCCTGGAGGGGAATTCGCTGACCTACCTGTTGGCGAAATACCTGACCTTCGGTGAGCTGCTGCCGCAGCCGGCATCCTATGGCGGCCTCGCGCCAGCTTTGTACTGGGTGCGGTATTTCTTTACCGGCCGGCCGCTCCCGTTGGGCGGGCTGGATGTGCAGATACACCCATTGGCCTGGGCGGGGTGGGCAGGCCTGTTCGTGACAGCCATCAACCTGATCCCTGCCGGTCAGCTGGATGGCGGCCACATCCTGTATGTGCTGCTGGGGAAGAAGAATGCGAAAAAGATCTTTCCCTTTATCCTGGGAACACTGGTTGCCCTGGGCTTCGCCTGGCAGGGATGGTGGTTATGGGCAGCCCTGATCTTTTTTGTTGGTCAGTATCATGCAGAACCGCTGGACCAGATCACGCCGGTTGATCGCAAGCATAAAATTTTGGGTGTGATTGCGTTGGTGGTGTTCATCCTGATCTTCATCCCAGTTCCACTGATCATCATCCAATAAGAGAAATTATGAGATACCCTTTATGAGACACTCCCAGACGATAAATCAGAAAATTTGGTCTACCTGTTTTTTGCTGGTGATGTTGATCCTTGCCAGCTGCGCACCGGTGGTGACACCGGAAGCAGAGACGCCGACTTCCCCGACAATGATGAGTCCAACCCGTACCCCATCCGCCACGGCAATTCCAGATGACACCCCCACACCCACACCGATCCCTGGCCTGGAGATTTATCCTGATGACCTGGCGGGGATTGTCGTTCGCTTTGCCCATCCCTGGATTGGTGAGACGGCACAGCATTTGGAAGAAATCGCCAGGGAATTTTCAAAAACTAACCCCTGGGAGATCCAGGTTGAAGTCCTGCCGCATGGTGGAGAAACCGCCCTGGTCGACACACTGCAAACCTACCTGGTGGCAGGGGAGATGCCAGGATTGATTGCAGCCCATCCTTACCTGCTATCTGCCTTAGGGGGTGACATAAACCTGGTGGATTTGGGTGAATATTTTGATGATCCGGATTGGGGTTTTACTGCTGATGAACAAGCCGATATCTTCCCGGTCTTTTTGACACCCTTTGCCGATGGTGACCAGGTTTGGGGTTTGCCCTTGGCTCCCCAAGCGATAGTTTTATTCTACAACCGGACTTGGGGAGAAGCGTTGGGGTTTTCTGAGCCGCCTACGGATTTGGATGCGTTCAGGGCGCAAACCTGTGATGCAGCTTTCACCAACTGGCGTGATGACAACCCGGACTCCGACGGTACAGGCGGGTGGATGATCAACCTTGACCCCACCGTGTTGGCCAGCTGGTATTATGCCTTTGACGGCGTGATTCCAGGGGATGAGATCCCCAGCTTTAATCATGAAATTGGCCAGGAGACCTTCAATTACCTGTGGGATGTAAAATTCCAGGGTTGCAGCTGGTTTGCCAGGCAGCCCGACCCGTACTGGTATTTTGGCAACCGCTATGCACTGTTGGTCGCTGCCAAGACAGAACAAATCCCGCTTCAAGCCAGTTGGATGGACGTTGTTGGCAGCGAAGATGAGTGGGATGTGGTTGGGTTCCCGGGCGTGACAGGTGAGTCGATCGTGGTCGACGGTCCCGGTTTGCTGGTCACAGCTGGTACAGCGGAAGAGCAGCTGGCAGCCTGGTTATTTGCCAAACACCTATTGGAACCGGAGGTGCAAGCAGTGCTTGTACGCAGTTTATTTACCCTACCTGTGCGCGCATCTGCTATGGACCTATTGGGGGATTTTGTAGCAGAATACCCGCAGTGGGCGCAAGCTGCTGCATTGGACAACTCGGCCAGCGCCCTGCCCGTCTCTGATGCCTGGGGGGTGGCTCAGTGGGTGCTGCAGGATGCGGCTTTTCGGATTTTGCAAGCAGAATCTGCAGATGTTCCTGGGCTGATCGAGCAGCTGGATGCGATGATTTTAGATTTAACAGGTGGAACCCCGTAGTGGCAGACCAACCCGATGTAACGATTTACACCGATGGGGCTTGCCAGGGCAACCCGGGACCCGGCGGTTGGGGCGCCTTGCTGCGGTATGGGAAGCATGAAAAGACGCTGTCGGGCGGTGAGAAAGACACCACCAACAACCGCATGGAATTAATGGCTGCGCTCGAGGCATTACGGGCGTTGAATACGTCCTGCCAGGTGACGTTGTTCACCGATTCAGAGTACCTGAAAAAAGGGATCACCGAGTGGATGCCAGCTTGGAAGCGGCGAAACTGGCGCCGAAAAGGGGGCAAATTGGCCAATGTCGACCTGTGGATGAAACTGGATGAAGAAATCGGTCGGCATGAGATTCACTGGCGCTGGGTGAGGGGTCATGCTGGAAACGTGTTTAATGAACGGGTCGATCAAATCGCCCGCAAGGCGATCCCTAAATAAAACTGGTTTTGTAGGTCACGCATGCATTCATCATTGCCCAAGAGTAAATTGCGTATAGTCATCGTTTTTGTCAGCGATGGCTAGCCTATGTAATTGTTTCTAATAGATCGAAAATTAGCTCGATCGCCTTTACGAAGACTGGTATTGAGCAGGATTGCCAGGGGGCTTCTTCAATGATATATTAAACACTATCAAAGCTTGATGCACTTAATGCGGCTTACCCGTTGGGTTCTTGCTCAGGATCATTTGTCCTTTATTAATGTTGGGTGAGTGGCTGGTTGGTTCAAAAGAAAAGAGGGTAAGATGTCCCGTTGGCTTTTCTCCAGACGATTTGTGGTTCAACTGATCCTGATCTTTGTGATCTTTACCCTGGTCACCGTCATTGGCTTAGGCATCCCAATCACGATATTTCTGACACGCCAGGTGGAATCGCAAATGCAGGCGTTGCTGGATCAGGCCAACCAAACCACATTGGTCCTTTACGAGAATAAGAACGCCCAGCTGGATATCTTAGCTGAGCTGATTATTGAACGACCCACCTTGAACCGACTGGTGTTGGAAGAAGAAGATGATCCACAGGCTTTAGATGTTTATTTAGATGAATTTTTAGATAATACCCTTGCGGATATCATCGTCGTCTGTGATGCATCCAGATCCATCGCCACGGTGGGCGAAGGTGCGGTTTCAGAGCTGTGTGCACACTCAAGGTGGAACGCCTTTACGTCGATCGGGGATGAGGTGTGGTTGCTCACAGGCACACTGCTTTCATCTGAGGGTGCACCAGGCTTGCAAGTCGTGGTTGGTCAACGGGCGGGATCCATTTTAGCAGAATTTTCCCGCCAAAGCGGGCTGGACTACTTGCTTTTTGACGGCCGCCAATTATCGGTGTCTACGGAGATTGACGGGGCCAGCCCACAGCTTCTAAATATCACGCCAGATATCGTCCCGTATCAAAAATTGGCATTAAACGTTGAGAATCCACAGGTCAATACACACATGGGCGGTGTCATTCCCATCTCAAATGAGGATGGTTTTACCCTGATCGGACTGCTGGATATTGGTGTGTATTATGCCCTCCTTCGTGACCTGCGCTACATTATCCTGGCGACCCTGCTGGTTGTCAGCCTGGTTGGCGTTTTGGTCGCGATTCTGGTGTCACGTCGGATCAGCCAGCCCTTGAACAAGCTGGCCCGTTCAGCAGTGGCTTTGCGAGAGGGAGATCTTACCACTTCCCTGGCTTCAGGTTCAAAGGTGTGGGAAATTGACCAACTGACGAACGCCCTGGAGGACGCCAGGGTAAGTCTCAAACATTCCCTGGATCAGTTAAGGCTTGAAAAAGCATGGATTGAAAACTTGCTGAATTCTGTTGTGGAGGGTTTGCTGGCGGTGGATGATAAAATGCGCATCAACTTTGCCAGTGAAGCGGTTGAAAGGATCACCGGTGCCAGGCTTTCGATGTTCCTGGGACGGTCTCTCGACGATGTTTTCATCACACCCGGTGGTGAAGATCTATTCAGCCATCAAATCCCTGCGCCCAACCAGAGCCGACGCATCCCCGTCACGATCAACGGGCGGGAAGTTTTACTGGCAGTATCTGCTTCAAAGATCCTCCCGCCGGATGCGGGCAATGCCACCCTGGCATTGGTCATCCGGGATGTCTCTGATGAAGAACGTATTCATCGGCTGCTTGGTGAGTTTTTGGCCAATATTACCCACGAGTTTCGTACGCCCCTGACAGCCCTTTCCGCCTCGGTTGAGCTGCTGTTGGATCAGCTGCCCAGCCTCTCCACGCCAGAAATTGACCAATTATTGCACGCGATCAATATAGGTATCATCGATTTGCAGTCGCTGATTGATAATTTGATCGAGGCGGCATCGATTGAAGCTGGTCGTTTCAAGGTCAACCCCAAACCCACGCCGCTGGAGGCAATTATTCTTGATGCAATTGGGACTGTGGAACCCCTCGCGCAGAAGCAAGACCTCAAGCTGGTCTTCATTGACCCAAATCAAGCGATGACCTTGCTGGCTGATCAGCGGCGCACCAGCCAAGCGCTGTTGAATTTGCTGTCTAATTCAATCAAGCACAGCCCTGCCGGCGGCACCATTACAGTTCAGTGTCGAATGATGGATAATGCAGTGCAGGTTGACGTGATTGATGAAGGCCAGGGCATCCCCAAGAATCAGCATTCAAAGCTCTTTAATCGTTTTATGGCGCCCATATCAGAAGATGATGGGGACCAATTGGGGTTGGGGTTAGGGCTGTCCGTTGTAAAAGCGATTATCGAAGCGCAAAATGGGTCTGTGGGCTATCGAGATGCGGAAAAGGGTGGAGCTGTGTTCTGGTTTACTTTGCCAGTATGGGAAGGTGATGATTAATGAAAGCCTTGATCGTAGATGATGACCGCACACTGGCTGACTTATTAGCCTTCACCTTGCGCCGAGAGGGATTTGATGCCTGCCTGGCCTATGATGCCCCCAGCACGGTTGCTTTATTCGAAAAAGAAGCGCCAGATATCCTCATCCTTGACGTCAATATGCCGGGTGAGCCGGGTTTACGCAATGGTTTTGATGTCTGCCGTAAAATCCGGCAAACATCCGATGTGCCCATCATTTTATTGACGGTCAGGGATGAAGAGGAGGATATCCTCCAGGGGCTATCGCTTGGGGCAGATGATTATGTGCTGAAACCTTTCAGTCCTCGGCAGCTGGTGGCACGGGTTCAAACTGTCCTCAGGCGAGCTTCGGCTGGGCGGGCTCAGGTTGCAGCGCCGTATGCACATGCGGATATTCATTTCGACCCGCAGCTAAGAACCCTTATCCGCCAAGAACAAAAGCCTATTTCACTGACCCGCCTGGAGGCGCGCTTGCTGGAATATTTGATGA
>JAHYJN010000051.1 GCA_019428905.1 Candidatus Brevefilum sp. | reverse complement strand
CCCTGACTCATGGGATGCCCTCACCAACTACATGTTCTCACGCCAGATCTCGCAGGATGACCTGGTCAACGCAGGGTTGGTCTCAGAAAGGGAGGGCGGCGGGGTTTATGACCGCTTCCGGCACCGCCTGGTGATCCCGATTCGCGATCACCAGGGCCGTATGTCAGGCTTTGGCGGGCGCGTCCTGCGACCCGATGATGTACCCAAGTATCTCAACTCGCCCAAAACTGCTCTTTTCGATAAGGGCCGCTTATTGTACGGTCTGGATATGGCCCGCCAGGAAATCCGCTCAAAAGACCAGGTGGTGATCGTTGAGGGCTACCTGGATGTGATCGGGCCCTACCAGGCCGGGTTTAAAAACTGCGTTTCACCCATGGGCACCGCCCTGACCGAAGACCAGTTCCGTCTGATCAAACGTTATTCGCGCAGGATCATCCTGGCGCTGGACCCGGATGCCGCCGGTCAGCAGGCGACCCTGCGCGGCTTAGAAACTGCCCGGCAGTCCCTCGAGCGTGAGGGGGATGTGCGCTTTGACGCACGGGGGTTGATGCAGGTGGAAGGCCGCTTGAAGGCCGATATCCGCGTCACAACCCTTCCAGATGGTATGGACCCGGATGAGATCGCCCTCGACGACCCCGACCACTGGGCACAGCTCGTTGCCGAGGCCAAACCCGTTGTGATCCACGTGATGGAGACTCTGGCGGCACGCGAGGACTTCGATGACCCCAAAGCCAAAGAGGAAATCGCCTCTCAGGTGCTGCCGCTGATCGAAGATGTCAGGGGCAGCGTTGAGCGGGAAGCCTACCGCCAGCGTCTTGCCCGCTTGTTGAAGGTGGATGAACGTGCCCTTGTTCGTCGGTCTGCGGGGCGGACCTCACGTTACCGCGGCAGGGTTGCGCCTCAACCGGGCGAACCCACGCAGCCTGCACCAACGCCCGTTGGTTCACATCGCCAATTGGAAGCGTTGTGTATCAAAGCGCTGCTGTCTGACCCCAACCTGCTGCTGTTTGTTGACCGCGCCTTCCGGGGATATGAGCTGGCGTGTGTGCATGCGGAAGATTTCTCACATGCTGACAACCGCGAACAGTTCAAACTGGTCAGGGAAGCTTTGGATCAGGAGGTGGAAGATCCACTCACCTATATTCACACACGTTTGCCAGAGGACCTGGTCGAAGATACCGATCAAGGTCCTGCTGATGAAAGTTACCCGGATTGGCGGCTCCAACCGGATGATCCAAAATTAGAAGCTTTATTGCACATGTTCATCCGCCTGCGCCGGATCCGGGTTGATGAGGGTCTGGATCAGCTGGTTTTTCTTCAATCCCAGGCAGGCGAGGACACCGATGATATCACCGTCGATATCAAAACAGTTGTGATGGAATATGTCCGGGCACGAGCTAAGATCGATCAGGCTTTACGTACATCCTTCTCAACGCAAAAGCAAAAATCCTGAGCCCGTGCTAAAATTAAAGATCAAGGTAACTACTCAGCGTCTGAGAGAATAGGGGGCTGCCTGAGCAGTTACAAACAAGTTCACCTGATGATGCCTGCCATATCCACTATGATGGGATAAGTACGATTTGTATGAATGCCATGGCTGAGATAGAACCAGGAAAAGACCCAACCCAAGATCCAGCTCTGGATGGCCAACAAGCGTTGAGCGAGTCCAGTTCCATAGGAACGCCTGTGCTCTTCAACCCTGCTGATGATCCGGTGCGGCTCTACATGCGCGAGATTGGGCGGATCGACCTGTTGGATGGCGATGATGAGTTTTGGCTCTCCAGCCGCATGAAGGCACAGGACCTGGTAGAAGAGCTGGCGAGCAAACTCTCTCATCCAGGTCAAGAGATGGAAAAGGCCTTGATGCTGGTAATTTTCGACGAATTTTTAGCCATCAATGGCAATTTGAAGGGGATGACCAAAAAAGCCCAGGTCAGCGTGCCAGATATCAACCAAATCCTGCTCGAAGCACATCATTTGCGCCAATCCTGGCAGGTGGACCACCCCTCCTACCTGCGGGATTACTTTGAGAAGGCATTTTGGAATCCAGACAAAAAACACCGGGATGTGATCAAATCCATCTTCAGGTTATACCTGTGTTCTTACCTGCTGCCACTTGAACTCTCTCAAAAGCTGCTGGAACATATCGACAAAAGATCCGAGCTCCCTGGCGCCGCCTTTTTCAAAAGCAACCTGCCGGATGAGGACATCTTGCAGGAAAATTTTACTCGCATCAACCTTTTGAACGGTGAAGCCAACCAGGTGCTGACCCTGGCAAACTTACGCCTGGTGGTCAGCGTTGCCAAACGCTATATGAACCGCGGCATCACCTTCCTCGACCTGATCCAGGAGGGCAACCTAGGGCTGCTGCGCGCGGTGCAGAAATTTGACCCCACCCTGGGTTACAAATTCAGCACCTATGCCACCTGGTGGATCAGGCAGTCGATCAGCCGCTACATTGCCGAACACGCCCGCACGATCCGCATCCCGGTGCACATGTACGAATCGATTTCGCGGGTGCTGCGCATCCAGCGTTTTTTGACCCAGAAGTTAGGGCGAGATCCAACCATAGAGGAAATCGCCCTCGAGTCGGATTACTTGGATGATGACGCTGCAGAAGCCATCCGCCAGGCTGTAGATGAAGACTTGCCGATCGATCCGATTTATACCATTGCCTGGGAAGATGCCACCGACAAGATCAGGAATATCCTCAAGGTCGCTGAGGAGCCAATCTCATTGGAAAGACCGATTGGTGACGAAGACAACAGCACCCTGGGCGACTTTATTGAAGACCAGGAAGCGGCCGTCCCTATGGATGAGGCGACGAAAGAAATCCTGCGTGAGCACATACGCAGCTCGTTATCCACCCTGACCGAACGTGAGCGACAGGTGCTGGAGTTGCGTTTTGGGCTGGTCGACGGCCGGGATTACACCCTGGAAGAGGTCAGTCAGTTCTTTAATGTCACCCGTGAACGCATCCGCCAGATTGAATCCAAAGCTTTGCGCAAGCTGCGCCACCCCAGCCGCAGCAGTGATTTGCGTGAGTTCCTCTAAATTCAGGAGATCCCTCAATGATTAAACCTCAGAAAGTACCCTATGAACAGGCCAGGGATGGCAATCGTGCCTTTTGGGACGAGCTAACACCGGTACACCTGCGGTCCTATGGCGTGGAACGCTTCTTAGCCGGCGAGCGCTGGCTGCCTCAAGAAATCCTACAGGAGGTCGGAGATGTGACCGGCTTATCCCTGCTGCACTTGCAATGCCATTTTGGGCTGGACAGCCTGGCCTGGGTGCGCCAGGGCGCTGTTGTAACCGGGGTTGATTTTTCTCCCACAGCAATTGAAGCCGCCCAAGTGCTCTCTCACAAAGCGGACCTGCCAGCTACATTCGTATGCTCCGATATCTACGACCTGCCAAACAACCTTGAAGGCCGCTTTGATGTCCTCTTCACCTCGGTCGGTGTGCTGTGCTGGCTGAAGGACCTGGAAGCCTGGGCGCAGGTCATCACCCACTTCCTCAAGCCAGGCGGTTTCTTCTATATTATGGACGCACATCCATTGCTGTACACCTTTGATGATGAAGGCCAGTGGCGCTTTATCCTGCCCTACTTTCACAACCCTGAGCCCTACGTGTGGGAGGGGGAGAACGCGGATTACATGGACACCAGCTATAAGACCAATGCCCCCACATATGAGTGGCAGTGGGCAGTCAGCGATGTCCTCAATGCGGTGATCGGCGCGGGCTTGCGCGTAGAATTCTTCAACGAATACGGAGCCCTGAGCGACCCGGTTTACCCGGAGATGGTGGCGCGTGAAGATGGGCTGTACACCTTCCCGAACATGCCTGTGCCCCTGCCGGTCGTGTTTACCCTCAAAGCCCGCAAAGACGCTTGATGGTACCCACCTACGAACACATTTACGCCATGGTTCGGCGCATCCCACCCGGAAAGGTGACCACCTACGGCCGGGTAGCCGAGCTGGTGGGCGGCTGCACCGCGCGCATGGTCGGCTATGCCATGGCAGCCCTCAAACGGGGTGCCGCGCCGGATGTGCCCTGGCAGCGGGTGATTAACGCACAGGGCAAAATCAGCATCCACGGCGATGGGATTGGTAACGCCATGCAACGCATCCTTTTAGAGCAAGAAGGCGTGGTTTTCGATGCTGCTGGCTGGGTGGATTTTTCGGTTTTTGGCTGGCCAGGCCCTGATGGGCTTTACTGATGAAGGGTAAGAACATTTTAGGCTTCCAGATCAGTGATCTTAGAAACTTTTGTTTTATGGATATGTTGTAATTACCGGAAAAGGAGATAATCCGACGATGATCCAAGCAAAGTTGATGCAAATGATCCTGTTTGTCAGGGAGATGGACCGCTCAGTACATTTCTATCGCGATGTGCTCGGCCTGGAAGTCGTTTATCCCCAGGCGCCCCTGGAAGATTATGCCAGCGAGATGTGGGTTGAATTTGATGCCGGAGGCTGCGCCTTAGCCTTACACGGCGGTGCGAAAAAACCGACCGAGGATTCTCACGAGGTCATTTTTAAGGTGGAGGACCTGGTTCAAGCCCGGCAGGAAATCCTGAAGGCCGGCATCCAGATCGCTGAAATCCGGCTTCTCGAAGACGGCGCACCCATTGCCGAAGGGGTGGATCCCGACGGCCATCGCTTTGCTATCCGCTAGCCACCACTGATTACAAAATGCCAGACCTAAAGGAAATTTATCAAAGCGCGGCTGAACGCTACCAGGCCCTGGTCGATCGGGAGGATTATGAGGGCAACTTGCTGCCAGTAATCCTTTCCATTGATCCGCTGGCGGGAAAAGACATCCTTGAACTGGGCGCGGGGACAGGTCGGATCAGCTGTGTGATCGCGCCGATGGCAAACCGGCTGGTCGCCACCGACATCTCCCACCATATGTTAGCCTACGGCAGGCGGCGTCTGGAGACGCTGTCCCTGGCCAACTGGCACCTGGGACTGGCCTCCCACCGGGCGCTGCCGTTGGCCGACCGCACAGCCGATGTGATCCTGGCCGGCTGGAGTTTTTGCTATGCCGCCCTGGATGCTGGGAAAGATTGGCAGCCCGCCCTGGAGGAAGCCCTTGCGGAAGCTAACCGTGTTTTGCGTCCAGATGGCGTGCTGATCTTGATCGAATCCCTGGGGACCGGGTTTGAACTGCCCAGCCGGCCGGACGTGCTGGTAGACTACCTGGCTTACCTGGAGGCGCACGCCTTTGAATCGACCTGGGTGCGCACTGATTATTGCTTTGCGAGCAAAACGGAAGCAAAGGACCTGACCAGCTTCTTTTTTGGTGAAGCCCACATGCCGATGTGGGAGACGGAAGCCGGCGTGATCGTGCCGGAATGCACGGGTCTATGGTGGAAATCCATGGGTTGATCAACACATTCTGGGTATAGGGAGGTAAAAGCCGGCGTGATCGTGCCGGAATGCACTGGTCTATGGTGGAAATCCATGGGTTGATCAACACATTCTGGGTATATCTGAATTAGAACAATCGAGACGAAACAACCCTACGCCACTCCAAAATTTTCCAACTCAATCAATCAACCCATAGCGCCGCAGCGCGGTCTCAAGGATCATGTTGACCAATTCAGTATGCCCGATTCCATCAGCAGCGGCTTCAATCACAATATCTGAGATGCCCGGAGAAAGCCCGGGCAAGGGGTTGATCTCTAAAATATAGGGCTTCCAATCCTCATTCGCGTTCAGGCGAAAATCCACCCGGGCGACATCCAACGCACCGCACACGCGGAACACCGCGGCAGCCAACCAGTTGAGCTCGTCTACCAGGTCCTCATCCAGGGGCGCCGGGCACAGGTAGGTAAGCTGGTCAGCCAGCGCGACCTTCAGCCGGTTGGCATAGACCGCATCTGACTCGAGGTAGGGTGAGAGATCCACCTCCATCGGGGGGAAGAAGCGCAGCCCGGATTGGATGCGCGGTAGGGATTCGTCATGCGGCAGGCGCCGGGCAACCGGACCAACCAGGTTGCCGACCATACCAACGGTCACCTCCCGGCCTTCGATGAAGGTCTCTACCAATGCCGGCTGTTTATAACGTTCGATCATCATCTGTAGCTGTTCGCGCAGTTCGGTTTCAGTTTTCACAATCGATTGTGCTGAAACGCCCATCCCGGTGCCCTCCCGGCTGGGCTTAACGAACAGCGGGAATGTCATCTTGGGGTCCAACGGCTCATTGACGCGTTCAAAGGATTGAAATTCCGGTGTGGGCAGGTCATGGTAGGCCAGGACGCGTTTGGTCATGGGTTTATCCAGGGCCAATGCCAGGCATAAGACCTTTGACCCGGTATAAGGGATCTGTAATTTTTCTAAAATGGCCGGCACCTGGGCTTCGCGTGCATCACCAAAATGGCTTTCACAGATGTTAAAGCAGATGTCCGGCTTGAACTTCCGAACGGTGTCGATAATGGTGATATCGCCCTCCAGGAATTCGCAGGTGTGACCGCCAGCCCGCAGGGCAGCTAACAGGGACTGGATCGTACCTTCACTGTCGAGGTCATCCCATTGATCGGCGGGCATCCCCTCCCAGTGGGGTGCATTTTTCGTTAAGTTCGCCAGCAGTGCGACTCTGAATGTCTTCATGATATGAGTTGGCTTTCTCCATAATGAGAGATGATTTTCGCGATTATTACCTTTGCTGATCAGTAAGGGCGAGGCATGCCTCGCCCTAAATCAATAATCACCTTTACCAGAAAACAAAATGATGACCAATGGGGAATTGGGATTTACGCCACCCTGATCATCTTGGCATCTTCCTCCTGCGCCTGCCTGACGCCGCGTTCGATATCGACTTTGCGCAGCATGAGGATCCCCGCGATGAAAAAGATCACCAGCGAGACAATCCCATAGCGGCCTTGACCCGTAAGCTGTGTGACCAGGGCCATGATGAACGGCCCTACCACGGTGTTGAATTTCTCAGACACGCTGAAAAAGCCATAAAATTCAGCCGTTTTGCTCTTGGGCATCAGTTGTCCCACCAACGATCGGCTGAGCGCCTGGCTGCCGCCCTGCACCATCGCCACACCGAAGCCCAGCATCAGGAAATGCCATTCCTTGGACATAAAATACCCGATAATCGCAATCACGGTGTAGACCATCAAACTGAGGGTGATGGCTTGCTTGGTACCAATTTTCTTCGCCAGCTTGCCAAACCAGATGGCAAATGGGGCGGCCACAAACTGCACCATCAACAGGGTGCCAATCAGGATCATCGTGCCAAAACCCAGGTCGGTGCCAAAAGCAACGGCCATGGTGATGATTGTACCGATGCCATTTGCATACACAAAGAAGGTCAGCAGGAACCAGAACAGGTCACGAAACTTTGAGATCTCCCTCAAGGCTTTAAAGAAACGCTTGAAGCCAACTGATAGAACGCTTTGTCCAATCTCACTTTTCTCCGCCATGCGGGCTGGTTCTTTTACTCGGCGGAAGATGGGGATAGAAAAGACCGCCCACCACACAGCCACGCTGGCCAGGCTGAGACGCATCATCAGCATGGTGGCCTGTTCTTCGCCCATATTGGGCAGCAGCGAAGGGCCAACAAAGATCATGATAACGTTGATCAGCAATAACAGCCCGCCGCCGATATACCCTAAGGCATAACCTTTGGACGATAGCTGGTCCATTTCATCTTCATCCGCCACGTGCGGCAGGAGCGCGTCATAGAACACCAATGACCCGGCAAACCCGATCGTGCCGAGGATGTACAGGACCGACGCCAGCATCTGATCTGCCGGTGATCTGACCAGGTACAACAGTGCGGTGCTGACCACACCCAGGGCGATAAAGAAGGCCATGAACTTCTTCTTTGAGCCGCGGAAGTCTGCAATCGCGCCCAGCACCGGGCTGATCACCGCCGCGATCAAGCTGCCAATCGCCACCGTATACCCCCAGATCGCCAGGGCACCTTCTGTAGCAATGTAGGCAGCAAAATAGTTGGGGAGAATCGACCCCATAATGGTGGTGGCAAAGGCGGAGTTTGCCCAATCATACATAGCCCAGGCTAATTGGGCGCGCTTTTTCTCGATAAGGTCCATAAATACCTCCTGATAAGAAAAGATGAACGCAGTAATTATAAAGCTTATTTGAGGATTGAAAGGCTTAAATTGGCTTAAATATCCATTTGATGTGCATAAATTACAGCCGGTGTTAAAGGGTGGGTGTGGGGTGCTCCTTTTTTCTCAGACGATCGTTTCAGACAAAATCCATTTGATTTTGCCCGTAATCGGGTATGCTTGATTAAGGTAAACAGACAAGGAGGACTGATGAAACGCATTGGTATCCTGACAGGCGGGGGCGACGCCCCCGGTTTGAACGCAGCCATTCGAGCCGTGGTGAAGACATCTTTGGGGATTTATGGCAACCAGGTGTTTGGCATCCGCCGGGGATTTGAGGGCTTACTGGCAGAGAACGGGGTTTTCCCACTGGATTACGAGGCGATACGCGGCATTCTGCCTCGTGGTGGGACGATCCTGGGGGCGGCCAGTCGCGGCAACCCCTTTGCCATTCAGGTGCAGGAGGGCGGGCAAACCGTCACCCGGGATGCATCGGATGAGGTGGTGGACCGCATCCACGAGCTCGGGCTGGATATGATTGTGGCTGTCGGCGGCGACGGGACCCTGGCCATCGCCCGGGAGCTGATCAAAAAAGGCGCACCGTTTGTGGGTATCCCCAAGACGATTGACAACGATGTATGCGGCACCGACATGACCATCGGCTATGACACCGCGGTCGGCATGGCCACTGACGCGCTGGACCGCTTGCATACCACGGCAGAATCCCACCACCGGGCGATGGTGCTCGAGCTGATGGGGCGCTATGCCGGCTACATCGCCTTGATGTCGGGCGTGGCTGGCGGTGCAGATGTGATCCTGATCCCGGAGATCCCGTTCCGCTATGAGGTGGTCTTCCAGAAGATCCGGGCGCGCGTTGAGCAGGGCACGCATTTCAGCCTGCTGGCGGTCTCAGAAGGCGCCCAACCTGAAGGCGGTGAGCGGATCTACCAGGATGTCCAGGTGGAAGGTCAACCTAAGCTGGGCGGGGTGGGTGAGCAGGTCGCACAGCACATCCAGGAGCAGTGCGGCGTCGAAGCCCGGGCGACAGTATTAGGTCACCTGCAGCGGGGTGGATCCCCCACACCGTATGACCGCTGGCTGGCTTCTCAATTCGGCGCATTAGCCGCCCAACTGGCACATCAAGGCCGTTCCGGGCGGATGGTTGCCCTGCGTAACGGTCAGGTCACCGATATTGATATAGTGGACAGCCAGGGGAAAGCCCGCCAGGTGCCGCTGGACGATCACGGCCTGGGGACCGCACGCAGCCTGGGCATCTGCCTGGGCGACCGCTATCAGGCGCACAGGGAGTTGGAGGAATAGCAAGCAAGTCCAAACCTTGATTAAATGGAATGAGAGATTAACCCTTATAACACACAAATCGTCAAACACGCCTGATCGGTACCCGATCAGGCGTGTTTTAATTATTGACGGGATGTTTCACCGCTGATGGTATTGATCAAGCTGGATAAATAGCCGTAGAGCCGAGAGCTTACCGAATGATCAACGGCAAGAAGATGAATTTAAAGCCATCTAAAGCCGGATTGAATTCAAACGCGCCGATGTCACAGGCTGATCCTGATGGGCGTGGCTGACCACGCTGATCGAAGTTTTCAGCTAAGGCACAATTTCTAGCATCAATCGCAGGGGAGTCAGTCAACAGCGCGTGGGTTTGGGTCGGGCCGCCGTTATTCGCCAGGGGTCCGAGCTTTGCGTCACCGCTGAGGAATTTTGTTCCGCCGTTAGAACAACTACCATCCCCGACTAAATTATGGGCGTTCGTCCCGATGCTGCCGGTGCCTTCCAGCCACACATAACAATCACCACCTTTGATAGAATTGGCGATGAGTGTGTTTGAAAAATTTAAACTGCTGTAGATATAAACTCCGCCACCATAAACCGCACTGTTATCCGAAATAGGTTTGCTGCTCAGGTTCACAGCCCCAGAGTTAGCAAAAATGCCACCGCCAGAGTTGGCTGTGTTTCCGGAGAAGGTGCTGTTGATAGAAATAAGTTCGCCATCAATATAAAGACCGCCACCATCGTTGTCTGCTGAATTATGGGAAAGGGTACTGCTGTCAATGATTAATGTGTTATCTCCGAGATGGCGGATGCCACCTCCCCAACCTGCTTTGTTTCCAGAAAGCGTTGTAACGAATATAGACAGGGAGCCCTGATGATTATAAATGCCACCGCCAGTGTAGGGGGTGAAATTATTATTGAGGGTGCTGAATTGAACGTAGACGGATCCCTGGTAGTTGCTGATGCCGCCGCCCCATCCGCCGTTGGACTCCGGATCTGAGGCTCGGTTATTAGCAAGCGTACTTCCGTCAATCAAAACAAATCCAAAGGAATTTGCAATTGCCCCGCCTTCTGAGGCTGAATTTTCCGAAATAATACTATCTGCCACAATCAAATTTCCAAAATTTTGAATACCACCACCTAGAATATCATTTCCATGACGGATGGTCAATTTAGAAATGTTCAGACCGCTGCCGGAGTTAACAAAAAAACTCTATAAACCGCAGGGGTACATCCTCCAGGAGTAGTAATGGGGTTGCATTCCGATGCCTGGATGATGGTGTTTGCTGGGCTGCTGCCGTTGATAATGATCTGAGATGTGATATTGGGGAGCTGGCTGGTGAGGGTATCGGTACCCGCAGGGAGTGTGATCGTGTCTGCGCCATTACCAGGGGGGCACCCGCGGTAAGGCGAGTCGGTATTTGCGGCAATGATCGCTTCACGCAGCGTACAAGCGCTGTCATCGATTTCGTTGTCTTCAAAGCTGTTGACGACAATCGTCGCTGCAAAAACGCGCGAAGCAGGCACTTCACTTACCAAGATCAAAGCTAATAGGATGAACACAGTGAAAACCAGGGAAAGTGATCGTGAATTGAACATTGAAAATGACTCCTTAGTTTGAACTTAGGCTTCCATTCCCCGCTGGTGATTGGAAATGGGAAGAATATTATATGGATATATTAGATAGTATATATCGTATTAGTTTGTAAAGCAAGCATATTAAAAGAATTAATTTCCTGGATTGTCCCAACTTCTCAATCACCAATGTTTGGCAGCCCGGGGAAGCACTACAACACGCTTTATCCCCACAGATGGGATCACCTGGAAGGATACTGGTCAGACTGTTTCGAAATAACCAACTCTGATTTCCAGGCACGCGCACAAGAAAAATGTGCTAAAGTAAAGTATCGGTTTTGCATTCTCATCTATCCTGTGTGTAAAACCCGGAGGCTGCACATGAATAAAACCATTAAGAACATCGCAAAAGGTTTCGGGTGGGGGCTGACCGGCTTGGTCGCCACGGGCACTGCGACGGCTGCGAGCTGGATCCTCTTCAGCCGCAGGTACATCCGTCACGACATGCCCCTTGACCCAGCCCTGGATGCTGAGCGCAAGGAGTTCGATTCGGGCCATGCCGGGCGCATCAGCTATTACGTGGACCAACGCGGTCAGGGCACCCCCCTGGTCTTACTCCACAGCGTCAATGCGGCCCCCAGCGCCTTCGAGATGAGACCAATTTTCGAATATTTCCGTGGGAAGCGGCCGGTGTATGCCATGGATTTGCCGGGGTTTGGCTTCTCTGAACGCTCTGACCGGCTGTACAGCCCGCCCCTCTACCAGAACGCAATCAGCGACTTCCTCAAGGAGGTCGTTGGGGGGCCGGCAGATCTTGTGGCGCTTTCTCTATCGTGCGAGTTTGCCGCACTTTCCGCATTACACAACCCCGGGCTCACCCGCTCGTTGGTGATGATCTCACCCACCGGGTTCAACCCACCCCGGGTGGATAAAATCGCCGAACGCGCCGACCAGCGCGGTTCCAAACACCAGCTGTATGCTGGTCTGGCCGTCCCCTTGTGGAACCGCCCGCTTTACGACCTGATCTCCAGCCGACCCAGCATTCAATTCTTCCTCAACAAGAGCTTTGAAGGCCTGGTACCGGAACACATTGTGGATTACGCCTATCAATCCACCCATCAACCCGGCGCACAGTATGCCCCAACTTATTTCTTGAGTGGAAAGCTGTTCACCCCCGCTGTGCGTGAGAGGGTGTATCAAAAGCTTGAAAATCCAGTGCTGGTGATTTATGACCAAGACCCTTACAGCAACTTTACAATGCTGCCGGCGCTGCTGCGTGAATGTGAAAATTGGCAGGGCGCCCGCATCACCCCTACCAAGGGGTTGCCGCACTGGGAAGCCCCCGGCCGGGTCTTCAATGCGATGGAGACCTTCTGGTCTGCGCTGTAAAACAGCCCGTCGACGATCGTAACTTGTCCTCTTTAATAGTTGCAAAAAGGGGCTGTCCCAATCGTATAGGAGACAGCCCCCTTCTTTATTTAGGATGAATCACACGGGTTGTGGGGAGGTAATCAATAATTTATCCGTAGAGACGCCCCGCCGGGGCGTCTCTACGCGTTGCTTATCAGCATATTTGGTCGTAGGTCAGTGGAAAACCTCCAGTCTGCGAAGCGTCCTGTTCGTACAGCATCCTGTCAAGAAAGCAAAGGACATGTTTTGCCAAAGGCATCCACGTGGCGACAGGATACAAAAAGCGCCTGCGAAATCAGCAGGCGCTTAGGTTTTGTTTGATCAAACAGGATAATCAGGTAAACATCTCTTCCAAAATCGGCTGCAGCATGCCCAAACCAGCATTACCGGCTGCCCGCCGTTTGAGATTGCCCTCTTTGTCGAACAAGAAATAGGCCGGCCACAGGTCATTATCAAAGGCTTTTTTAAGCCTGTGCATGTTGTCAATCCCGCAGGATTCAATGATCCCACACTCATCGATGGATGCTTTCACTTTTTCCATATCGGTGTCGGACTTCATTCTCGGGCAGTGAATGCTGATCATTTTCAAGCCTTTGGGGACGTACAAATCCCGCCAAACTTGCAATTTGGGCATGTTTTCGTGGCAGATATGGCAGCTGGTGGCCCAAAAGTAGATCAGCACCGGCTGTCCTTGCAGTTCTCCAGGGTCTGGTTGGCCGTGAACCCATTCGGTCACGCCTTCCAATGAGGGCATGGGGGTTTTTAATCGCATTGGCATGATGGTGACTCTCCTCCGTTGCCTACAGCAGCTCTTCGCCGGGTTCCCAGTTAGCGCCGCACAACCCGCCAGCCTGTAAAGCTTCCAGCACGCGCAAGGTCTCATCGACGCTACGGCCGACATCCATGTTATGCACCACAGCATACTGCAAGATGCCTTCAGGGTCGATAATGAACAGACCGCGCAGGGCGGCGCCTTCTTCTTCCACCAGCACGCCGTAGGCTTCTGAAACAGCGTGGTTGTTATCGGATGCCAGGGGGTATTGGGTCCCCTCAATGCCGTTCTTCTCCTGTGGGGTCATTAACCAGGCTCGGTGAGAATAGACCGAATCCGTAGACACACCCAGGATATCCGAATTAAGCGCTTCAAACTCTTCATATCGTTCTGATAGGGCAATAATTTCGGTAGGGCAAATGAAGGAGAAATCATACGGGTAGAAAAACAGGATCAGCCATTTACCTTTATAGTCATCCAGGGTAACGACCTCATCCAGGGTCTTTAGATTTTTGGTGCTGAGCATTTCGAAATAAGGTGCCGGTTCGCCAACTTTTGCGTAATCATACATTTCCATGGGTTTTATCCTCCGTGTCGTTGATTGGTTTACTTTCAAAGATAATTATACAACATAGATCTTAATTGGCAGGTTCTAAAGCTTGTACACCGCCCAACTGGTTGATCTGCAGGGTCCAGCGGCTGCCCAACTCAGCCCTGGAAAAAATCCGCTCATCGCTGGTGGTGAAGCGGTAAGTATCCCCGCCATCCCTGAAGACGATCGTATAAGTTTCGCCCCGGTCACCCTCGCGCTGGTCGGGTTCGAGGTCGAGCACCGGCCAGAAGGGGGATTGGTCCCGGCCGGATTCAGTCACGGTTCCCACCACGACCCAGGCCATCATCGTGAATTCACAGTAATCGTCGTAAACCTCGTATTCGCAATCCTGCACAACCTCCCCCACCCCAGTGCCGGTATCTTTCACGTAAGGCTCGCCGCACACCTCGGTGGCATTGACTTGCGGCTGGGCAGACGTATAGCGGTAGATCATTGAACAGTTTGTCACCTCTGCGTTGGCAGGGATTTGATCTCGCCAGTCGCTATCAGTGACGTTGGTGTAAGCTTCAATCGCCAAGCTGCGCTCCCATTGCAAATCGCTGACGGTGGCAGTAACGTCATCCGTGCGCAGGAGCATCACCAGCAAGATGATACAGCCTACAATCACCGCCAGGCTGATGATCAGGATGGCAGCGGTCGGAGCTTTCCTTTTTGGTGTTGGTTCCGTTGGGGGTGGGGCAGGCGGGCGTCGTGTTTGGGCTTCAGCCACCGTGCGCACGCGCTGACCGGATTCTCTTTGTTTGCCATCCCAGCTGAGATCGCCGCCGCATTGCTTGCACGTGTCCGCCGTGGCAAGGTTGCGCGTCCCACAGAAGGGGCAGTGGATATCCGGCCCAGCCTGCGCCATGCGGATCAGGGCTTCATCCTTGATGAAGTTGAAGCGCTCTTCGTCAACCTGTAGAAATTCGACATCTGCGGGCTGCGGCGCGCCGCAGCTGGTGCAGCTTTTAATCGGGCCAGGGTTCTGGGTGTTGCAGAATGCGCATTGCCAAATCAGGGGGATAAATCCGAGGGTCTTGCGGGTCATGGTTCCTCCATGGGATCATCTTCGTTGAGTTAAGGATGGTTACTATTATAGATAGAATTGTCCGGGGTGTCTAGCTTGGGGATGGTGAATGGTGAATGGTGAATGGTGAATTGTGACCCGCCCCAAATAATGTTTCCAGAATAAATTTGTCGATGGGGGGACTGCGTCACCTCAATAGAATCTTTGGTATGTTGAGGATGTATCCGTGAAATGCGAATGAAATACTGGACAAAGCCAATCTCCCCGATGTGTGGGTGCCCATTTCTGGGTACCAATTTGCCAATTTTTGGTACTTGTAATTAATTAAAAATTCCTCTATATTATTAATCATTCCTTTTATTTAACAACCCTATAGACTGGTGGTTTAGATCTTTCCAGGAACCCGGCTGCCGAAGGAGCATGACATGAACGCCCCACCAAAGCCCCTCCCCCTTGGTTTGACCCTGAGGCTCGTATTGGCGCTGCTCCTCAGCAGTGCGCTGGTGGCCAGGCCGGTTTTGGCAGCAGATCTCCTGGTTGTGACTAGTATTGCCGATGATGGTGATGGGTCTCTGCGTCAGGCCATTGCTGACATTTCACCCGGAGGCAGGATCACCTTCAGCCATAGCCTTTCTGGGCAGACCATCATCCTCACCTCACCTCTGGTGATTAATAAGAACCTGTTGATTGATTGCTCTGACCTGGGGGTGCCGATTACAATCAGTGGAAATTATGCTGTGCAGGTGTTTCAGATTGGCTTGTTGGGCGAGGTAACCCTAAGCAGCCTGAAAATCACTAATGGATACGGTTGGCTTGGGGGTGGGATTAATAACCAGGGTGAATTATGGCTTATTGACAGCATAGTTTCAAAAAATCTGGCAGGTTTTAAAGGGGGCGGGATTTTCACCAATGGAACTTTACTCGTAGAAAGAAGCACATTTTCTTATAACGAAGCTGACTTGGGCGGCGGAATCCGTAGTGATGAAGGTATTTACAGCCAGATGACTGTGACCGACAGCACTTTTTATGGGAACCAAGCTGTACATGGCGGTGCGATCGATGTCTGGGGTGCCGGACCAAACAAAATCAGCACCAGCAGTTTTTATGGGAATATGGCAGCAGCCAGCGGCGGGGCGATTCGCATCTGGAGCAGCCTGACCGTGGAAAATAGCACTTTCTCTGGGAATATCACTCAATGTGGCGGTGGGTTCAATATCCAGGATGAAGGAATGCTGACATTGCAGCATGTTACTCTCAATCACAACATGGCAGCATCAGGCGGTGGGATTTATGTCGGTAACAATGCAACCCTGAAGTATATCAATACGATCATTGCCCATTCCACGAACGGAGATTGCGTCGATCATGGGACCATCCACGCCGACAGCACGCACAACCTGGTGACGGATGGCAATTGTAGCGCGTTGTTGGATGACGACCCCATGCTTGGCCCACTGGCAAATAATGGCGGCCCCACCCTGACCCATGCGCTGTTGCCCGGCTCACCCGCCATTGATGCGGGTTCCATAGCCTACTGTCCAATCACAGACCAGCGCGGCGTTTCCCGCCCGCAGGGTACAGCTTGTGATATTGGCGCTTATGAAATGGTGGAAATCCTAGTTGTGACCAGTATCGCGGATGGTGGCGATGGATCCCTGCGTGCGGCCATTGCTGACATCTCACCCGGCGGCACAATCACCTTCGACACAGACCTTTCGGGGCAGACCATCACCCTCAGTTCAACCCTGGTGATTGAAAAGAACCTGACGATTGACGGTTCTGACCTGGCGGTTCCAATCACGATCAGTGGAAATAATGCTGCGGGTGTGTTTGTGATTAGCTCGTTGGGCAAGGCAACCTTTGACAGCCTGATGATTATCAATGGAAACGATGAATATGGCGGCGGTGGGATTTATAACCTGGGTCAATTGTCAGTTGTAAACAGCACAATCTCTGGAAACACGTCTGGCTTTGGTAATGGTGGAGGGATATTCAATTTAGGAGATTTGACGATCATGAACAGCACCCTCTCTGGAAACATGGCTTACGGTCGTGGTGGAGGGATATTCAATTTAGGAGATTTGACGATCATGAACAGCACCCTCTCTGGAAACATGGCTGCTGGTGGCGGTGGTGTATATAACGACGGTCGAATGACGGTTAGGAACAGCACTTTTTCTGGAAATGTTGCCGAACAAGAAGGTGGTGGTGTGTATAACGATAATAATGGTATCCTGAACTTCACCAATACAATCATTGCCTATTCAACCAAATGGGACTGTGCCAACTATGGCACCATTCACACCGATAGCACGCACAACCTGGTGACGGATGGCAGTTGTGGCGCGTTGTTGGATGACGACCCCAAGCTCGGACCTCTGGCGGATAACGGCGGCCCCACCCTGACCCATGCACTGCTGTCTGGCTCCCCGGCGATTGATGCTGGCCATAACGGTTATTGCACGACAACAGACCAGCGCGGCGTTTCCCGCCCTCAGGGTACAGCTTGTGATATTGGCGCTTATGAAATGGTGGAAATCCTGGTTGTGACCAGTATCGCGGATGGTGGCGATGGTTCCCTGCGTGCGGCCATTGCTGACATCTCACCCGGCGTCAAGATTTCCTTCAGCCCCAGCCTTTCTGGAAAGACGATCATCCTCACCTCACCTCTGGTGATTAATAAGAACCTGACGATTGACGGTTCTGACCTGGCGGTGCCGATCGCGATCAGTGGAAAAAATGATGTGGGTGTGTTTATGATTGGCCCGCTGGGCAAGGCAACCTTTGACAGCCTGATGATTATCAATGGAAACGATGAATATGGCGGCGGAATCTATAACTGGGGTAATTTGACGATTATTAATTGCACCATCGCTAATAACTATGGGAAGGAAGGCGGCGGCGGAATCTTTAACTCTGATAACGCTTATTTATGGATCGTGGACAGCACCCTCTCAAACAATACCACTGAAGGCGATGGTGGTGGGATTTTTAACATGGGCTTCCTGGAGGTGGTCAATAGCATACTCAGTGAGAATATTGCCGGATCAATTATGAACGGAGGTAAAGGCGGCGCGATCTTGAACCATGAGCTGTCCCAGCAATTGACTGTGGTCAATAGTACCTTATCTGGCAATGAAGCTGGGGCAAATGGCGGTGGGATTCACAACGAAGGTACCCTGATGGTGGAAAACAGCGCCATTAGCGAGAATAGAGGTTTAACAGGGACAGGTGGTGGGTTACATAATGAAGGTACCCTGACCCTGCTTTTTGTGGTACTTAATGGGAATGAGGCAGGATTTGGCGGCGGAATATACACAAACAATACGTTAATCATGACCGACAGCACGCTATCAGGAAATTCAGCATATTATGGCGGCGGGATTTATAATCCACTAGGTGATTCACTAATCAACAATAGCGCTCTTTTTGGTAATACGGCCACTTTAGATGGAGGCGGGATTCTAAATGAAGGCACTTTATACATAACCAACAGCACCCTCTCCGGAAACCTGGCAGGTCTAGATGGAGGCGGGATTCTAAATGTTGGCACTTTATACATAACCAACAGCACCCTCTCCGGAAACCTGGCAGGTCTAAATGGTGGTGGGATATTAAATGACGATATGCTGACCCTGCTAAACGTCACACTCAACGGAAATTCGGCAGTACGTCATGGCGGAGGGATCATTAACTTTTCAGGCAATACACTGAATTTCATTAATACGATCATCGCCCATTCCACCAATGGCGGCGACTGTCTCAATAATGGCACCATTCACGCCGACAGCACGCACAACCTGGTGACGGATGGCAGTTGTGGCGCGTTGTTGGATGACGACCCCATGCTTGGCCCACTGGCAAATAATGGCGGCCCCACCCTGACCCATGCGCTGTTGCCCGGCTCACCCGCCATTGATGCGGGTTCCATAGCCTACTGTCCAATCAC
>JAHYJN010000050.1 GCA_019428905.1 Candidatus Brevefilum sp. | reverse complement strand
CCAGGTCTTCATGCAATCCAGACTTGCGAAGTTCATCTATCAATGTCATAATATTGTCAGTCATCTTTGTGCCTCCTTTTTTTGGTTTTGACACCTTTATGGAAGCACAAGATGACTATTTCGTCAACCTTTTTACACCACTTTATAAGATATTATCTAATATCATCTCAAAATTTGAATTTTACACAATTTAGTTGTGGAGGTGATCATATGGGTCCTTATGCCCGAACAAGCCGTTCGTTAAAACTTGAGGCTCTGCCAGCGGACGTCAGGCAAGCCCTGCAGGCACACCAGGATAAATCTAACCTGGGCCCCATCCTCGATGATTACCTGGAATGTGTTGAAACAGTCTCCACGAAGAGGAAAAAGGGCTTGTTCAAAGGTCCCGGGGATCAGCAGGTTACCAGCTATGCGATTTTAACACCAACCTGGCTGGTGTGTGCTGCCAAGGGCGACAGTGGGTTTGTTTCAGTCTTATCTGTGCCCCTGGTAGAGGCTGTGGCTGAAGATTACGCACAATCCCCATATTATGCGAAAATACAGGATAATGGTTTCCATATCACCGGTGCTTTTACAGGTCGGGTGGGTAGGCACGGTATGAACGGATCACGATCTTTCTGCCGTTGGGTGAGGAACGGGATGCCAGGTACTTTGGTGAAGCGCTGATGTATGGCATTTCAAGCTCTCGCAGATAGGGGAATTGCAAAAGCTGGAGATTGTGCTCAAGAAATATGCCGAGATCTACTGCGGTTGCTCCCCCGCAGTAAGGCTTATTCAAGGGGAATGGCGGCTAAAAAACCGGTTCAGCGATCACCCCAATGGTTTGAATGGTCAGCGCCTGCCAGCAGGTTCTGGATTTCATCTGGCGGCATCCAGGCATCTGGGATATTCTGATAATAAGGTTTACACTTAAACCAGAACAGCTCTGTGAAATCGCTCTCATTAAAGAAAATCCCACACTCACCCTGGAAGCCTTGTAGTAGATTGACAAATGCCTTGCGAATGGAAGAGGAATATTGAAATAAGAGGCTCATACGAGTACCGGTTGTGAAGAACCTGTACAAGACCAGGTCCGCTGATTTTTTATGACCAAGTTCCTTTTGTAAATCCGTACAGATGTGCAAATATATGTAGCCTATCCCAATCTTTTCAGGAGGGTTTGTCACTTGGAGGGTGTGATCATTGATATCAATCCATCCATTTTGCTGGTACTGCAGAATGGCATTATCGGCATCAAACTGGTACACAGAAGAAAACCAGAAAGACTCAGCGTCATGCGGCCATTCATATTCGGCAGGTGAACTGGCAATGTTTGGAATAAGCAGATCTCGGTCTGGAAAGTGGATCTTCACATCCGGATGGCGGGAGGGTTCAGCTATCTCACTCAGGGCGATGAGCACATCCCACATTGTTTTACGGGGAAAATATAGGAAGTACATGAAGTCACAACCCATTTTGAGTTTGTCCTTGGCTAAATAACAATTTTAATCCTGCTTAACAAGTTGAGAGCCGGAGAACTGGAAACGATGATTGTAAGAAGGTGGTTATTGTCCAGTATATCAGAGAATATGCGGGGTTTTCTGGAGGTGCCTTGATTTTTCGGGTAAAAAAGTGATGGGATCGGGGTGAAGCACGAATAAAAATCACTTTTTCCGCTTATTTAACTCGCGTAAGGCCCATTTGTGGTTTTAAGGGCGCTTGTTTGTTATAATATTCTTAATCTAAGTTTTTTGATGAAAAATTGGCTGCTGAGTGTCGTTTTCTCTGTTGCAAAAAAACACAGACAGTAATCAATCTTTCACAGTCCATATTGTTGGATCGATTATTACTCGAGATGCGGATGGAGGGCGTCAGATGAACAGGTTGCAAAGGTATACCAATCGTTTCTTCGATGAACTGGAAATCGAAGAGGATGTAACAAACGGGCACAATTATAAGGCTTATATTCACCAAGCCGTGTTGGAGTTTTTGGATAATGAAACGAAAGACACCGCTTTTGCCGTCTACCAATCCTTTTTTGACAGCTACCGGATCAGTCTGCCTGGAGAGTCCAATAAGTTTGCCGATTTGTTAGATGTATTGCTCAGTTACGAGGAAAGCGCTGCCACGCTGATCGATAAGCAACGCGACCATTATATTCATTCGGTGTATGTTTTCCTGTTGGGCTTGTCTATCTATGCCCAAAACGCGAACTTTCGGGCAGCATTTTCTGCGACAAATCTGGATAAATCGGATTATCCATATTTCTATGATACGATGCATGAAGAGTTTTTCTATCGCTGGGGATTGGCGTCGCTTTTTCATGATGTGGGTTATCCGATTGAAATTATCGGCAAGCAGATCAACAAATTTATGGGCTTTGCGACCGAAGTGGACAGCAAAGTTAAGGTGAAATCCCATTTGGCGTTTGAAAACTTTGAAGATTTGAATACGATTGCAGAGATCGTACCTAAGCGAACGTTCATACAGGACTATTATCAAAAGTATGATAGCTGTGTGTATGTTGACTTGCTCAAACCCATTGACCTTCTTGCGCACAAACTGCACCTCAGCTTGGGTGTCAACCTAAAAGATATCAAAGATGCACTTGACAGCTTCGTCAGCTTGATGGCGAAAAGCGGGTTCATCGATCATGGCTTCTACAGCGCAATCATCGTGCTCAGGTGGTACGGCTTCCTGATCCAGAAGAGTCAATTCCGGCCGGATTATTTCTTCTACCCGGTGTTGGACAGCGCCAGTGCCATTTTGCTGCATAACTATTATCGAAATGCAATCATGAAACCACCGTTTGGTAAAGGCAGCCTTTCGCCTTTTGAACATCCGATCGCCTACCTGTTGATTTTGTGCGATGAACTCCAGGAATGGAATCGAGAGGCGTATGGAATTATTGATCGAAAACGCACCCAAGCTGCGGATGTATCGCTTGTGATCGACGATAAGCGTTTGGATGTCACGTACCTAACCGGCAAGGGATTGCTTCCGGATCAATTTGGCGCTGAGAAAGGAGACTTACTATCGCATGTGCTGGATATGAAAGCTGTATTTACCGATGGATTTTCGGTGGGGTGCGAGTCGAAGCAAGCCTTGGCAGCGTTGGCGGGTGAATTGAAGTACAATGGCGGGCGTGCGCCGCGTCCATTGCTTGACACGCTTGAGAGCTTAGCGATCGCCATTCATCACCTCTACAATCAAAAGCAGCTTGAGCTCTTTCCGGACAAGCCCCTGGCTTCCCCTAATTTTTCTGATTTACCGGATGGATTGAAATATTCGAACTTACGCCAGGCTCGCAGCATTGTGGACAAATTGGATTTGATGGGGTGGGAGATGCGGCCAATCGGCGGTGAGGGCGAAGTGGTTGCGGAAATTCCAGGCGAGGTTGTAGAGATGCTGGCGATCTTTGAACATGACGACTGGGTCAAAGAACGCACAGATGCGGGTTGGAAATACGGTGTGGTGAAAAGTGTTAAGAAAAAAATCACTTCCTACCTTGTCCCGTATGAGGAACTTGAAGAAAGCATCAAAGAAAATGATCGCGAGGCCATCCGCAATATTCCACACTTGCTGGAGAATATCGGCATGGCCATCTATGTGAAGACAGCCTGAATATTGCTGCCTGTGGTTAAATTTCGCATCATGTCTGCTTGATACTGTTCACCACGGTGGGTGTCTGATGTGTTTTCCGAGGGTCGATACGGAGCATACACAGAAACCGTGATGTTATGATGGATGGCGTTGCGGTGAAATTATGAAATGCTTAATCTCTGGTATCGACAAAAGTCTGTTGTCTGATTAAGAGGATGGCTGCAACGAGCAGTAAAACACCGGCACCGTCAAAGATGATGAAGCGCAGGATGCTCCCGCGCAGCAGCGAGTAATCCAGGGGGATGGTGGATAACAAAATTGATTCAGCGACTACCCCGATGGCTTGCATGATCAGCGCCTGCCACAGCGAGATTTTGAACCTCACCGGGTGCAGCAGGGCAAAGACGTAGGGCACCTGCCACATCAGGAACAGGATGCCGTAACCGGCAATCGCTGCCCGGCCTGGGACGCCTTCTAACTGGAAGGCAGGCACGAATACCTGAGGGCGAAGCATGAATTGAAGCGCCGCCTGCAGGTTCCAAAACAAGGGGACCGCAATCAGCAGACGGGCGACCCAGACCTGCCAGGGGTTGTAATGTCGCGCAAACCAGAGTCTCATGACATTATTATATTGGAGTTCAGCCTATGCGTTGAGAATATTGAAAGTTGTTTTCACGAATAATTTTTCCCACATCATTATTATTTGTCGCGATGCGATCAGCAATGAACGTCGCATCCTCTGCAGCGCCGTACAGCAGCCCGGATTTACCCGAGTGCAGAAACGGCATACCGATGAAATACAGCCCGGCGACGGGTGTCACACCTCGCTGATGCACCGGCAGGCCGTCACTGTCGAACACGGGCAGCTTGACCCAGCTGAAGTCACAGGCGTAGCCTGTGGCCCAGACAATATTACGGATGCCCGCAGCTTTCAGGTCCAGGTCCAGGATCTGTTCCTGTGCAAACCCATCTTTGAGATCAGGGAGGAATTCTTCGGGAACGTCAAGGCCGTTTTGCTGGATGTACTGATCGATTTCCTGGACGAATTCCAGCTCAAATTGGTCGGCTTTGGCCAGGTTTTCGTGCAGATCGGGTGCTAAATGGGCACGATTGTCCTCGATGTTTTGCAACCGGCCTAAAAGGTTGATGCCGTCCCGGGCGAATTGGTGTAAATTGATCGTATGGCCCCCGTTCTTGCCTGTGCCGTGGGCGCTGGCTGCAAACCTGGCCTGGGTTGAGGGTAGCTGATCAACTGTCCTTTCGAAATAGCCCATTTTTTGCATCCACACCGCAGCATCCACGCCGCGGTAGCGGCGGGGGAAGCGGCCGGTGGTGCTGACGGACAGGTAAACCACTCGCCCGCTCTCGTTGAGCTCTTCAGCGATTTGGCTGCCAGATTGGGCTGAGCCCACCACCAGTACCGGTCCTGTAGGCAGCAGACCTGAGTTTCGGTAGTGGTCGGAATGAATTTGGTGGATATGGGGATCGCAGTTTTTGCTGAAGCTGGGAAAACGGGGCTGCTGGTAGAAACCCACCGCGACCACCACATTGTCAGACCGGAAATCCCCCTGGCTGGTTTTGACCAGGAAACCGTTGTGATCAGGCTCAACCGAGAACACCTCGACGCCGAACCTCAGCGGTAGGTTGTAGCGTTCAATATAGGCTTCAAAGTAGGCCACCACCTGTTCCCGATCCATGAAGGTGTCCGGCTGATCGCCGTTATACTCAGCGCCGGGCAGTCGGATCATCCAGTTGGGCGTGACCAGGGTGAAGGAGTCCCAGCGGTTGCGCCAGGCATCGGCCGCCCAGGGCGCTTTTTCAAGAACCACATGCTCACGGCCGTGGTTGTTGAGACAGTAACTTGTCGATAATCCGTGTTGACCACCACCGACAATAATGGTTTCGATATATTGTTCCATCAGTTCACCCTGACTTTCTGAAAATTGTTAGGATTGTAGTTATTCATTATCATTCTCAGCATATCGAATTATGTGTGATCGTTGATCGTCTTAACATAATTACTGATCAATGTTGCTTAAACGCTTGTTTTTCGCTCTTTTACCGGTTAGTGTCTTGTCAAGTGGTGTAATGAGGCGGATATTTGTTTAATAAAGAACATATAGGACTAATAAAGTCTATTTTATCATATATTTTAAACTTGTCAAGAGGAAAATGAAATCTGATGAAGATGAAGTCAAGAAAACCGTCACGCATGCCGGTGTAAGTGTTTTGTTTTGGTCTGAGATCCTGCAAAAAATTCCAAAAATTACGGCGCCCAACCGGGGAGTTGGCTGGTAAAGCTATGCATCTCATCCACGGTCAGGTTGCGGTATTCGGTGTCGCCCAGGTGGGATGTTTTTTACCAATCTTTGGTTATTCATACAGCCTAAAAAAATGTTAGCGCCCATACGCATTGCTCACTATGTGGGTAGATACCAAAGAGTGAATGTGCGTACGTTTAGATCGCGCGACCTACTGCCATCTGCCCTTTGTGGTCATCTGATTGAAATTTGTCACGGATAGTTGATATTGGATTTTGTGCACAGGTATAATTAATCGATGAACCTGATATTCAGTTTGGTCTTCGCTATGAAATTTGACCCATAGGACAAACTAAATTGTTCATCCCGTTGGGTGTTTTTCAATCGCCAAACCGTAAATTGGCAGAAACCAAAAGTGAGGTATGACGATGAGAAAATATGTCATGGACCGCAGACAGTTTCTTCGTTACCTGGCTTATGGGGGCATTTTCACAGTCTCCCAACCATTGCTGAGTGCGTGCCGTCCTTTATTAAGCGAACAAACTGCGACAGAGTTCCACGGTGATCCTGATGTTGAAATACGTCTTACAGCCAAACCTGATGTGCAGCAAATTTTCACCGGTTCCCCGACGGAAATCTGGCGCTACCAGGGTGAGGTACTGAAAGGTCCATCAGATACCCTCATTTCTCTCCCGGGTTCTTACCTGGGACCAACGATCAGCGTTAAACCAGGCACACAATTACGCGTGTATTTTGCAAATGAGCTACCAGAGCAATCGATTGTGCATTGGCACGGTTTGCACGTACCGGATCACGCTGATGGACATCCCCGCTTGGCGGTTGGAAGCGGCGAAACCTATGTTTACAATTACAGGGTCATGGATCGGGCTGGCACTTACTGGTACCATCCCCATCCCCATGGCCGCACAGGCCCCCAGGTCTATCTCGGACTGGCTGGGTTATTCCTGATCCATGATGACGAAGAAGCCTCTCTTGACCTGCCTGCTGGTGAGAAAGACTTGCCGATCGTGATCCAGGACCGAATATTTGACAGGACCAACCAGCTGGATTACAACCGGTCTGGTATGATGTCGCAAATGCTGGGCATGCTGGGAGACGAGATCCTGGTGAACGGCTTGCCGGACGCTAAAATAACGGTTGATCGCGGCGCCTACCGCCTGCGATTGATGAATGGATCGAACGCACGCATTTACAAACTGGCCTGGGACGACGGCACGCCATTGCATGTAATTGGAACGGACGGCGGACTGCTGGAAAGACCCCTGGTGCGAGATTATGTTACCTTAGCGCCTGCCCAAAGGCTCGATGTGTGGGTTGATTTTGGAGCATGGGAACCCGGCACGAACCTGCAGATGGTAAATTTACCTTCAGCGGCACCGGGTGGTGGCAGCGAATTCCCGATTTTCACAGCCTCCATCCAGGATACAGTGCGTCAGGCCGCATCCCTGCCTGAAAGATTGACGCGCCATGAGGTCCTGGATTCGGCTCAGGCTGTTAATGCCAACGCCCCCCGTGTTTTTACCTTAGAGATGGGACGCGGGATGCGCTGGACAATTAATGGGCGCCAATTTGATATGAAGGATGTCGCCAGGGATGAGCGTGTGCAGCTGGGTGATATCGAGGTGTGGGAATTTTTTAACCAAGGCAGTGCCGGCATGGGGATGGGCATGGGGATGATGTCTCAGCCGCACCCGATGCATGTGCATGGGCTCCAATTCAAAGTCGTTGAACGGCGGATTGATGCGGGGGAGGAACGCGCTTACCAGTCGCTAAAGGATGGATTTGTCGATGAGGGCTGGCATGATACGATTCTAGTCATGCCTGGAGAACGCGTGCGCATTCTGATGCACTTTAAAGACTTTTCCGGGTTGTATCTTTATCACTGCCATATCCTCGAACATGAAGATATGGGCATGATGCGAAATTACCAGGTGATAACCCCGTAAGAATCCCATGAATTAAAACTGGTTTGAAAAGGTTTCAGATAAACAATGGAGAAAAATTGAATCGAACTTTCAGCCAAGCTGAGATTTGACTTAACTCGGGAAATTAATACAACACACCTAGCGATTAGGGTTAGCCGCTTTACGGATTACGGCATTTTTTCTGCCCAACTGGGGAGTTGGCTCATAAAGCTGTCCATCTCATCCTCGGTTAGGTTGCGGTAATCGGTGTCACCCAGGTGCGTGTCTTTGTTCTCCACGATAATCCACGAGGAATCACGGGTGCCGATGACGGTGTGCCAGGTGCCAATGGTAACGTTGTAGACCACCCCCGGCACCGCATCGACCACACGCAGGGTGTCGGGCTCGGCGATCACCAGGGCGCCAGAACCGCGCCACAGGATGAAGACCTCGTCCGTCAGCTTGTGGCGTTCGACCCGGTAGACGGCATCCACCTCTGCCCCGGGTTCATAATTGAGGATGGCTGTCTGCCACCCCTGGCTGAAGACCAAAGGGGCGTAGCCTTGTTCGTCGTAACTTAATACTTGTAAAAATTCCTTATGTGACATGCGAGTGTTCTCCTATAAAAAGCCTGGAAATGCTCCAGGGATGATACATGCTGTTTGGCGATCGATGCCAACAGAGCTAAGAAGATATGATGTACACAAGTATAAACCCATAAGCATGGGTTATGGTGCGTATTTCAGTGGAAATTGGGACGGTTTTTCAATAAATTGGCCATGAGGGGATAACTGGCTGAATATGATGCCGCTTGAAAAGGCATTAACCGAAAATCGAATTTAAAGAATTGAGAAATCCTCCTTTTTGCAGTATTGCTCGAATAGTGCTTAATGAGTGGCGTTGAGTTGGAACGGACCAGAAGCACAGGATTTGTATAAGCTCCGAGTTGTATCCGATGAAGTTTTGTCGTACCTTTAAATAAAAGAGGAATTTATGACAGAGACACCCAAGTATGATGTAATAAAAAGAGCCAAGCGGGTTGAGCTTCGGCGGTATCCAGCGCATATCAAGGCTGAAGCCGAAGTATCTGGATTAACTTACCAGAAAGCGATCTATCAGGGTTTCAGTATCCTGGCTGGCTACATTTTTGGCGATAATGTGGCTGCTGAAAAGATCGCCATGACCAGCCCGGTGCAGGTTTCCAATCCCCAAAAGATTGCCATGACCAAACCGGTCACTGTGAGCGGGGATGGGACTTATTCGGTTGCGTTTATCATGCCGGGAAAATACACGCTGGAATCACTGCCCAAGCCGAAAGACCCAAGGATCACGATAACGAAGATTGATTCCCAGGTGATGGCCGCCCTGCGCTTTTCAGGCTATTTCAGCGAAAACAAAGTTAGAAAAGCCAAGCAGAAGCTGCAAGATTGGATCGTGCGCGATGGCCTTGCCGCGGAGGGTGATTTTATCGTCGCCCGCTACAATCCTCCCTGGGTACCCTGGTTTCTTGCCCGAAATGAGGTTATGATCCGAATTAAAAGTGGTCCGGGACAGTAAGATCGGTCAGGGAGTGACCCGGATAATTTAGCGCGAATGATGTCACAGCCAGCCAAGGCTGAAATGATGAAAAGCCGGTTGGAAAGAAAATGAGATCAATCAAGAAATTTTTATTGTTATTAATTTTAATGCTATTGGTCAGTGCGTGCGGTGCCCAAACCGCAGAAATCGTCACTGAATCTACCCAGGTTGAAAACGAAAAGGAAACGACAATGACACAGATTGGAATCGATAATACTTATCAAAAACGAGCAGGGATGGACGTGATCTATCTCGCCGGCGGCTGTTTTTGGGGGTTGGAGAAGTTGATGCAATCCATCCCCGGCGTGGTGGATGTGGTCAGCGGGTATGCCAATGGCAGTGCGGACATCGTGCCCACTTACAATCGGGTCATAAGGGGCAATACGGGTTACCGTGAGACGGTCAGGGTTGCGTATGACCCGAGCGCCGTTAGCCTGGATGCGCTCCTGTTTGCCTATTTTCATGTGATTGACCCAACGATTGAAAATGCACAGGGGAATGATCGCGGTACACAATATCAGACTGGCGTCTACTACACCGATGCCCCCAACCAGGCGACCATAGAGCATATCGCCGCGATTGAACGGGCGCGCTCGGATCGGTTCGTGGTGGAGATCGAACCCTTAGAGCGTTTTTATGACGCTGAGGAATATCACCAGGA
The DNA here is from genome assembly GCA_019428905.1 of Candidatus Brevefilum sp. GTDB lineage: Bacteria > Chloroflexota > Anaerolineae > Anaerolineales > Anaerolineaceae > Brevifilum. The sequence goes on along the minus strand of JAHYJN010000050.1, from coordinate 8,717 downwards.
TTACTTGGATAAAAATCCGTTGGGATACTGCCATATTTCACCAACTGAGATGCGGGCTGCCAGTGAAATGATCGTTGACCCGGGAGACTACCCGCGGCCAACGGACGCACAGATCCGTGAGATGCTGACCGACCTGCAACTTGATGTGACCCAAAACGATGGCACTGAACGCGCATTTGCCAACGAGTACTGGGATAACCATGCAGATGGGCTGTATGTGGATATTGTTACCGGTGAGCCCTTGTTTTCATCCGCTGATAAATTCGATAGCGGCACCGGCTGGCCGAGCTTCACCCAGCCAATCGACGAGAATGCAATCAGGCTGATCGTGGATCGTTCGTTTTTTATGAAGCGTACCGAAGTCCGCAGCCGGGCCGGGAATTCACATTTGGGGCATGTGTTCTATAACGACGCCGCGTCACCCAGCGGCACCCGTTATTGCATCAACAGCGCCGCATTACGCTTTGTGCCCCTGGAGGAGATGGACAGCGAGGGGTACGGGTACCTGCTCTCCTATGTGCGTCCGTAAACAGGATGGGGACTTCTCTTCCAGGGTAATAGGTTGTATTTCAATAGCGTCCCACATAACAACAAAACCGCTTCTCGATTGGTGAGAAGCGGTTTTTGCTATGATTGAAACTGTATTGTAATATTAGGCTTACGGCTGCATGGCGCCAAACAGGACCAGCCAGGCTAAGATCGATTTGGCAACCAGGCTGAGCACGATATAGGTGCGCTCGCCGTAGAGGTAATCCTTCCACTTCCCGACACCCTTGTATTGCAAGATCATATTGATGGGGAAGGTGTTGAAGGCGACAAAATAGGTGCCCACAATGGCCCACACGAACCAGGGCACCCGATCGAAATTGGCATTTCCGAACATATACATCAGGATGGCAATCCAGGGAGCGATGCCGGCGATCGAACCCCATACAAAGGGACCCCAATTGACCTTTCCTTTTTTCGTGCCCGCGTTCAACTGCTCCATCACCAGGCCGAAGAGATTCATCGAAGCGTTGACGATGAAGATCAGCATCAGGGAGGCAATATCGTAGATGCCAAATAGGGTTGAAATCAGCACGATCATGATCGATGAGCTGATGGCATATTCGAACCAGCGGAACTTGTTGATGCCCTTCTTTAAATCAGCGCTGTAAATGGCATTGGTCTTTTTCGGAATGGAAATGATGGCATGCGCTAGGGCAGAGATCAGTAGAAATAAGGCTACAAATATCCCATAGGGCAGCTGGAACAGCTCTTTGGAAGCCAGCTCGAGGGAAAGGGTTTGCGTGTTGAAGAACAGGTAGTTTTGCGTGATGGTGGGCGTGAATTCACCGATGGTTTGGATGACCGTGGTTGCCAAAAACAGCATGGCAACACCCTGAACAAGATGAAGCGCCCCCATAATTAGATTGAATTTTCTGAGTTTTTTGATTTTTGCGTCGTTCATGTGATACTCTCCTTTTTGGGTGTGGAAACGGATCGTCTCCAATTGAATAATTTAATATTTATCTACTAAAAGTATAATTGAGAATTCTGGAATTTGATAACTTGTAAAAGGTTAGGAATTACATCCGTGGGTCAAGGTGGCGGAGAGAAGAAAGAGACTTCTGGATAGTATTTTGATAGGACACCTAATTTGGTAGCTGATTTTGAATCTGTCAAGTACATCTCGGGTCATTGATAGGTATTTGGACTCGCACAGGTAGGTGTTACAGTTCTCTACAATGATCGACGAAGTGCGATGGGGGCCATATAGGCGGATCATTCGTCTGCACATTTCATCACCCCCACCCAAGCCTGAAGCGTAATTTTGACCCCCTCCCCGGCCCTCCCCCTAAAGCGGGGATGGTGTCTTCCGATCTCGCTGGTCCCTACAGGAGGTTTCGCACTCTCCAGGCCAGCGAGCGCAGTTGACCGAAGGTTTCCAAATGTATTTATCAACCTGAAATGAGGCGGCACCGGTCAGGAGACCGGCGCCATCTGGATGTCGTGTGAGAGCCAATAAGATGTATTGCGTATCCGCAGATCTCAAGAGAGATCTGTGATAGCATCAGATGCCTTCTCCTATTGCTGGTTTTAATCAAAAAGCTACCAGCTACCAACTACCAGCAATAAGATTTTCAGCTTTTGCCCTTCAGCGTAAATCTCTGTCCCCGCAGGTCCAAACTCCGATCGCTCAAAACTACAAGGTGAGTCCCGGCGAAAGATTCCCGTGCTACCCACCATGTCGTCTACTTGATGTACAATAGGTTGAGCAGTTTTGTTATTTCGATTTGGTGGTCGACTCTTGCCGGAATAAAAGGTCGGTATAACCGGAATTTTCAGAAGGAGTAATCATGATGTTTCGCAAAATTTTTATTATGATCATTTTCATAAGTTTTATTTTGACGGCAACCGCCTGTGAAGCAGAACCAACAGAACAGCCGGCTCAGGAGGCTCAGACCAGGGCCGAGCCAGGACGAACACTGGAACCAACAGCAACCCTGACACCCACCGCTGAAGCAGTTCAGCCTGAATACTTGGTTTCTGAAGGTGACCCTTTTGAAACCTATGTTGCGCCCTTCCCGGTGGAAATCAGTCTGGATGGGGAGTTAAGTGATTGGGAAGGGGTTCCCCTGGTGTCCTTGGGCAATCCATCCAGCACAGAGATCACCTTTGCGGTGGCCTCCGATGGCGATTTCATCTACTTCATGGCGGATGTGATTGATCGAGTCATTATTTCCGGCGAACACGGCGATCAATACTGGAATGAAGACTCGGTTGAGTTCTATATCAACGGTACTGGCGATCTGTCCCTCGCTGGATATACGGACGGTGTGGCACAAATTACAGTGCCGCCGCTCAATATCGGGAAGGGTGCTGACGAAATTGTCCTGGCGGGTGTGCGGGTAGAAACCACCGATGCCCAGGTGGTCGTCGCAGAGACTGAGCAGGGATATGCGATTGAGGTGGCGGTGCCCGTTTCGAATGATGTGTGGGATATTCCCATCATCCATAACTACAGCATCGGTTTTAATGTCCACCTCAACGGCTCCAACAGCGGCAGCCGGGACCTTAAGCTGATCTGGTCGGCCGCTGATCAATCGGATCAGTCCTATTTCAACCCCAGTGTCTTTGGGCAATTGATTTTTGCGGAAGTTGGCAATCCAACCCCAGTGGGACCGCAGCCTACGCCCACGCCTGTGCCCACCTTAACGCCTCTGCCAAAAGATTCCGTTTATCTTGACCCCAACGCACCAGTTGAGGCTCGCATCGAGAATCTGATTGAAGAGATGAGCCTTGGAGAAAAGATCGGCCAAATGACATTGATCGAGAAAAACAGTCTGCCCTTGAAGGATGTGGGCCCCTTTGGGATTGGGGGCGTGCTGAGCGGCGGCGGCGGCGTCCCTGAGCCGAACACGCCGGAGGAATGGGCCAACATGGTGGACGCCTTTCAAGAAATGGCGCTGAACAGCCGCCTGGGAATACCGATCATTTATGGGGTTGATGCGGTTCACGGCCATAATAATGTGAGAGGGGCGACCATCTTTCCACATAACATCGGGTTAGGAGCGGCCAATGACCAGGATTTGATGTTCCGTATTGGGCAGATCACCGCACAAGAAATGATTGCGACTGGCATTTATTGGAATTATGCGCCGGCGGTTTCGATTCCCCAGGATATCCGTTGGGGACGCACCTACGAGGGCTTCAGTGAAAACAGCGAGATTGTCACCAGGCTTGCTACAGCTTACTTGTTGGGCTTGCAAGGGGAGGATCTCTCTGATCCCTTGACCGTTTTAGGCACCCCAAAGCACTACCTGGGCGATGGCGGGACCGTGTGGGGTACCTCAACCAATCCAGGGTTTATTATTGATCAAGGCGATACGCAATTGACAGAAGCGCAAATGCGAGAATTGCACCTGGTACCGTATATCAGCGCGATTGAAAACGGCGCTCAATCCATTATGGTTTCCTTCTCCAGCTGGAATGGGGAAAAAATGCACGGCCAGTCGTATTGGATTACCGAGGTTTTGAAAGGCGAGCTCGGTTTTGAGGGGTTTGTCGTCTCAGATTGGGGCGGCATCGATCAAATTGATCCGGATTATTACACTGCCGTCGTCACAGCCATCAATGCTGGCATTGACATGAACATGGCGCCGTATGATTACGGTCGTTTCATCAAGACGATGGTGGAAGCGGTTGAGTCCGGCGATATTCCCATGGCGCGCATTGATGATGCTGTGCGCCGGATACTGCGCGTAAAATTCGCCCTGAATTTGTTTGAGCAACCATATTCAGATCCTAGCCTGCTCAACAGTGTCGGTTCTATCGAACACAGAGAGGTGGCACAGGAAGCTGTGGCGAAATCCCTGGTCCTGCTTAAGAATGAAGGGTCGATCTTCCCAATTTCCAAAGACGTGCCTTACCTGTATATTGGGGGCTCTGCTTATGATGATATCGGTATCCAATCTGGCGGCTGGACGATCACCTGGCAGGGAGACTCAGGTGATATCACGCCTGGAACGACCATCCTGGAAGCGATTCATAATACGGTCTCGCCAGAAACGCAATTAATCATCAATCAAGGCGGTCAATTTCCTAAAACCGATGAGGCGCAGCCCAGCCTGTGTCTGGCTGTGGTTGGGGAACTCCCCTATGCGGAAGGCGTGGGTGATCGTGAAACGCCGGACTTCTCTCTGGCTGATAAACGAGCCTTGAACAGAATGGAAGACTCCTGTGATCAGCTGGCTGTGATCCTGATCAGCGGCCGCCCCTTAATCATCAGTGACAGGATTGACAAGTGGGATGCCCTGGTCGCGGCCTGGTTACCTGGAACTGAAGGAGGGGGTGTGGCCGATGTGATTTTTGGCGACCTGCCTTTTACCGGGAAATTGTCCTTCACCTGGCCCGTGAATACGAATCAGCTGCCCATTGGCAGCGGGCAGGGTGCGCCGTTGTTCCCCTTTGGTTTTGGATTATCGGAGTGATTTATCTACAAACAGGGGCTGTGTAAAATCACGGCCTCTTTTTTCTTTGACCTATATTAGTATCGTTTCCACTCAACGTCTTTTTACCGGGTCATTCACACATCGTGTCAATGGTCATTTCACCAGAGATTATTTCCTTGAAATTCATGATGATGGTACCTGGACAACTCGGTTCAACGATGGGATTGTATCCTCTGGCGAATATGCTATTCAAGGCGATGAAATCGTTTTTGTGAGCGATAAATATTGTGACGCAAATTAAAAAGGTCCAGCAACTTACAACTGGACATTTTCGGATGATGTTTTATCTTTTGAAGTCAATGACGTCGACTCAGGAACCGGCTTTTGTTTTTTTTTATCTTTTTTTCTATTAAGTCTCGGGTTATACCTGCTGTATCCTTTTCTGATTTTATAGCCTGGAATTCCTCCACTGCTTTTTTTGCGGTTGCCTGATACGCTTGATTATCTTCACCTTTTTTGACCATCGCCTTAGCGTCATGGAGTTGACCCAATACACTTCCATATTTTGGACAGAGAAACATTGCTTTCTCAGCAGTTTCTGCATATCCCATGATCTGTGGTATGAGCACTACAAGCGCTGATCCCCCTGACACTAAAGAGATTACAAGTACAGCAGGCCATTGAGTAGAGGTTTGGAGGATTGTCCAGACTCCGAGCCCTGTGAGGGTACTGAAGGAGGCCGCAGCAATCGCGTAGCGTTTGTCACGCTGGCGATTGTAGTAGGTAACAGTTGGTAAATTTTTAGCCCAATAATCTGCGCTTTCAATACAATTATCTAAAGTAGTCATTGAAATTGGCACGTATCATCTCCTGAAAATAAATTGGTTATCAATTGTTTCATATTAAAAAATCCTAGTATGTTTTAGTAATCTTCTTGTACTTGCTCGGTTGGAAACCTTATTGCTTTAAACCATTTATGAGTTGTGTTGCTTTATGGTCATTCGAGTGAGATTTGTACACCAGTCTATCTCTCACGTTGAATAACCTTGACCCTGCCCTCATGCGTTGGCCATCCGAATTCGATCTTCCGAGAACCAGATCAGTGGAGGCTGACCCGCACCTTGCTCCGGTGTGGGTCGGCAGTATTTCAAATATCATCATGGACCTGTGACATCCGGAGGTGCTAGTTGCCCGTTTCGAGGATATAGCCGCTCCAGCTCGTCGGCACGATATATGGATTGGGATCCAGCCGCTGCCCCCACATTCGGAGCTGCAAGCCCTCATAGCCGCCGCTGCCGCGTCCCACAAAGTGGAAGAATGAATCGCCATTCTCCTCTCTGACACCGGTCCATCTGCCTTTCCAGGTTCCACTGCCATTGGCGATCACAAAGGTCCCCCACATCGGACCGGAGAACCAGACCGGCTCGGGCTCAAACGTGAAGTTCCAGTTGATGGTGAATAGGGCATCGGCTCCATCGAGGCGAGGATCGGTTGCCACCCATTCAGTTTCTGACGAGGCCCGCCGCAGGTGGTACCTGCCGTCCGGGAAGCTCTCTGTGCCCGGATCTTTGTCCGCCACAAGGTACTCGGTGGCGGTGAAATAGGTCTTCGATCCGGCAGCTACAGGCCCCGCGGTCACACCTAGCAGGACCAAGAGAATAAAAACAACCATTATCGAACGAACTCGCGTGCTCATTTATTGACTCCTTTCATGCTTGCTTAAGATTGTGCTTGGTAACGATGGCCTGGCCATGGCCTGTACGAAGCCTGACACCTCCTTTTCATGGAGTGCCCTCCCTCCGCCATAGCTGCATCTCAAATCGGTGATGAGTGGGGATCCTGAAGAAGGTATGCCAACGAGTCAATTCGCCCCCTTCTACCTCCGCAGGTGGCGTAGGTCGGCGAGATCGACCAGTGCCTCTCCAGCCCCTTTTCTTTTGTGGGTCATCGCGGCTCTCAAGCGCTCGATGATGCATAGTCTATCATTTATGCGTTCGGAAAACGTTCGGAGAGCGTTCAGCATCTGTCCCAATCGACTGGGAAATTGATTCTGGATGGCACCAGTTGCATGGGATTCAATCACAACTCACTGGCTTGCGTGTTAAGAGGAGGCAAAAATGGCCCGTCTCTCGGTCTTCGGTCCCTAAACCCCGTTTCGAATGCGCAATGTTTGCCATGTTGATGGTAGCTACAAGCTAACAGCTACCAGCTACCTACGACCAGCTTTCACCTTTGAGCTTTAAACTACTTTCTCCGTCCCCGGTCTTTGGTCTCTCGATCCCCTCATCGGCCCTCCATTAAAGTCAAAACTGCACCGCAAAAGTCAGACAAACAACTTTTGAGGTGCAGTTAACTATTAGGGTTGAAATCGGTTTTCGATTGAAAAATTAGCCGAATCTCGCCTTAGAAATCCTTACCAATTGATCGTAACTTCATTTGAGCAAGTGTTGGTGCCGGCTTCACAGATTTTAAACGTATCTGAACCGCCGCCCACACCCAGCGAACCCGTGGTATAAGCGCCATCGTTGGCTGTGGTGGTGTAAATCGTATTATTGCGGAAGACGTCTACATTAGTCGATATCGCGCCAGTCCAATTCAGGTCAACGTACTTTTTGCCTTTGACCTTATAACCATTCGCACTGAGCAGGATCGGATCGGTCGTGCCCCCGCCGTCGTTATCAACGGTGACGCTGACAGAATGCGAGGCTGTTTGCCCGGCGGTGTCTGTGGCCGTCGCTTTTACGGTATGGCTTCCATCTGCATAGCCTGTTGTAACCCAAGAAATACTCCAACTATCTGACCCATCCGTGTCAACGCCAATGTTCGCGCCGTCCACGAAGAACTCAACCTTAGATACGCCTTTATCATCGCTGGCGTTTGCAATGATGCTGATCGTGCCAAAAACTGTGGCACCCGCTACAGGGTTGGTAATGCTGACAGTAGGCGGATCATCGGTGGTCCCGCCGCCGCCGCCCAGGTGCTGCCAGGCATCATAAGCCTGGACCAAGCCATAGCCGTAAGCGTTATCCCGCCCAGCTGCGCCTAAATCTAAGGAGGTGGCATTCATCGCGTCACGGATTTGGACATTCGTCAAGGTCAAATCGGCAGACCAGATCAGCGCCGCTACGCCCGACACATGGGGGGCGGCCATCGAGGTGCCATCCCAGGCTTCGTAACCGCTGCCGGGGGATGTGAAAGTGCTTGTGACATTTGCAGTCTCACCTAGCTTATTGGCAACCAGGGATCCGCCGTCTTCCTGGCTTAGGCTAAGGGCAACAATGGTTGATGAACCATCCCCCAGCGTACCATAGAAATTACCAGGCTCGTTGTTGTAGACCAATGCTGCAGTCCCGCCGCCATTCTGCACGTTGATGACTTTATCATAGAATGAAATCACACCGCGTTGGCAAAGCACAACCTTACCAGACCATGAACCGGTACTGTCGCATAAGCCCCCATTGACCAGAGCGCCGCTGGCTGAACCACGCGCTGCATTTTCAATGTGAAAGGCATCAAAAGACACGCCGCCTATAGTCACCGAACTTTCATCAATGAAGGGGACTGTGCTCAGCACGCTGACCCCGGGCGCAGCCAGTTCCACAGCTGAGTTCTTCTGCGAGAAATCTGCAACCACCAGGTCGGAATCGACGGCGGCCACGGAGATAACCGAGCTGTAGGATGCCGGGTACGACAGGCGTGTATTGCCGTCGTTGCCTGCGGAAGCCACATGCAGGATGCCGCCTGAATAGAGGGCATTAAAGGCTTTTTCTTCAGTTCGGCTTT
>JAHYJN010000142.1 GCA_019428905.1 Candidatus Brevefilum sp. | reverse complement strand
GATAGATGGCTAAAGGCAGGTTGTGTTCACGTTTTAGAAACTCAGCAAATGGCGTGACTCCAGCGCTGTATTTCCCACGGTTTGATTTTTTGTTTTGTGGGTTGTCAAAGTATCTTGTATTCGGATTCCCACCGGTATGGGGCATGAAGACCAATGCAGCACCTGGATCCTGATTTTTTCGATTGACTCGGTGAAAATTCTTAAGTTCATCAAGCATATCGTCAACTTTTTCGTCCGTGGTGTGCCTCACCCTCACAACCAGGTTGATTTCTGGACGGTTTGATGATTCAACCAGTACATCCCCGTCAATATCAATTGGATCTGGGTTGAGATTCAGTTCTACACAAATATCCTCACGGACACGTGGACTGGCGGTGGCTGTCAACGCAATCACGGTGGGTTCGAGCTGGTAATCCTTGAACCTGCGCAAGATGTTTAAATAACTCGGTCGAAAATCGTGCCCCCATTGGCTGATGCAGTGTGCTTCATCGACAGCCAGGTAGCGGATACCCACATTTTGGTTCGTACGTTTCAGGCTTTCCAAAATGTAACCGCGCTCCAACTGCTCGGGTGTGAAGTACATCAACTTGTAATATCCCATTTCCATCCGCACCAGCCGGGATTGTCTCTCGATAAAGGGCACATCACCATTAATAATTGTCGCCAAGTCTGACAAACCATAGCGCTTGCGGATACGCTGAGTGTATTGATCCTCCATCAAGGATTTTAAGGGTGAGACAACGATCGTCACCCCGGGAAGGATCAGGGCCGGCAGGATAAAGCACTCACTCTTTCCACCGCCGGTAGCAGCGATGCCCAGAATACTTCTCCCGGTGAGCACACGCTTCAGGATGTCATGTTGGTAGGAATACAGCTGGTTGAAACCAAACAGCCGGTAACTGAGCTCATCAATCGCTTTTTCTGTATCCCCTGTGTACTGCTTGAGAAAACCACGGTTGTCAGAATCTTGAACAATGCCCGGCCACACATCAATAGGTTCAATCTGTGTTTGAAAGCTGTCCTCTAAAGGCGCAAGTTGAGAAGCTGATTGATTAAATCTCGTCAGCCTGACCTGCTTTGCCTGAAATTTCTGGCCAAACTTGAGTGGCGGCAGCTCAAATCCGGCCGGCTGGTTAAAGCAGATGATCGGATCGACAAATTGATTGGGACAGATCTTCACAAACCGTTTATATTTTCCAGTAATTTCGTACGGGTTCTCGCTCTCTTGTGATTCAACAACTTCATAATCCCCGTTCTTTTTGACGAATTTCCCCAGGTAAGATAATTCCACTTCACTGATGATCTGATCAGGATTTAACTTAATCTTCTTGAAACCATCATTGAGGTTGACGTTCCATCTTTTAACAAGAACGGCGTAGCTCCAGGACAAAAGTTGGTTTTCATGTTCATCAAAGGAGCGTTTATCGTTCCCAGACAACGCCAAAATTCCTTTACGCAGCTCGTGATACAAAGGGTGCTGATATACCGATTCTCTTCTGGCAATCCAGCAATAACAATTTGATCCCTGATGGATGTTTTGTCCGCAAGGCATAATGGCAGAAAAATCTGGGTTAGCCTTGAGAAATGAACAGCGCCAATCCACAAGTGCTTTACTTGAAGCTTCATCGCCGGGGTCGATCAGCATCACGGTGCTTTCATCCGGGAGCTGATTGATCAAGTGCTCCAAGTTAGGGGTCAAGCCTTGTTTGTTGATTTCGTTGATAACATTGGATAACACCAAAACGTTGAACGACTCGGGCGTGGTGTAGTGGGTGGCAATATTCCCCCGATACCATGCAGCCGCAGCACCCCAGCTTTTAATTTGCCTATGCCATTGCAAGGTTGGATGCGAATCGCCCGCCTGATCCAATTGATAGCTGTTTTCAAGCGCCCGGCAGTAAGCAGTCACTACTTGTTTAGAAATGTCCAAACACGCTTGGCTGCGGTCAATACCCGTCAGCTCAACACTTTCAATGGGAATTGTTTCATCATGCAACAGGCAGGCATTGCCTAATGCCTGCAGGAAATCCAAAATAGCAACAGCCGTAACACCCGTGCCCACCCCCAGATCCACAACCTTTAATTGGGATTCCAATTCTCCTATTCTGAGCAAATCCAGCAGCAAGATCTGCAGTTTCGGGACGTTGACAGAGAAATAATACGCTAAATACATCTTCAGGTAATCCCGACTGAGGTAGTTCTCCGCGCTAAAATCGCCCTGATTCTGCTGGTAAACCTTAGCCAACCTCCGGATGAGCTGGGCATGCTTGGCAATGATCGCCTGCGCACTGTCGTGCCGCCTGGTTTCATCAATCCATTCACCGGTGAGGGTATATAGCTGGGCGGCTTCGACAAAGGGTGACAGCCGGGCTTTGCCCCCGGGATAGAGCAATACTTCTAAGGTCGTGTAGGCAGATTGGGATATTTGGATTTTTGTCATAGGTCAATCAATAAATCTAAAAGAGTGAAAGTTGGTCGAT
>JAHYJN010000005.1 GCA_019428905.1 Candidatus Brevefilum sp. | reverse complement strand
CCCTTTAGCGCCGGTTTGATAATGTGAATATATGTAATTAATTATCATATATTAACAGAAATTTCTTGATCTTTGCTGGTAAATATTCTATAATCGTGCCGTTATGGTTAACGGAAATGTCTCCCTGATCCTGATTGAGCTGGGCATCGTGGTGCTCGGCCTGGCCCTGCTGGACCGGCTGGCGCGCCGCTTCGGCATGTCTGCCATCCCCCTGTACTTGCTGGTCGGGTTGGCCTTTGGCGAAGGCGGGCTGCACCAATTTGAGCTCAGCCAGGGTTTTTTGCACGTCGGCACCGAGATCGGCGTGCTGTTACTGCTGTTCACCCTCGGCTTGGAGTACACCAGCGAGCAGTTGCAACGGGGGCTCAGGTCTGGGTTGCCCGATGGCATCGTTGACTTTTTACTCAGCTTCCCGCCCGGGTTCATCATGGGGTTAATCCTGGGCTGGGGTCCCCTGGCGGCCTGGCTGCTGGGCGGCGTCACCTATATTTCATCTTCCGGCATCATCGCAAAAATAATTGATGAGCAGGGTTGGATGAACAACGGCGAAACCCCCAGTGTAATCAGCATCCTGGTGTTTGAAGACCTGGTGATGGCCTTATACCTCCCCCTGACGATCGTCCTGCTGGCCGGGCAAAACCTGGCCATGGCGTCCGTTTCGATCCTGATTGCGCTGGTGACGGTGAGCGTGCTGCTGTTCGCCGCCATCCATTACGGCAAAGTCCTCGGCCACCTGATCGACCACGCCTCTGATGAGGTGGTGCTGTTCTCGATCCTGGGCTTGATCCTGGTGGTGGCGGGCATTGCCCAATATTTAAAGATTTCCGCACCCGTGGGCGCCTTCCTGGTCGGTGTGGCTTTGAAAGGACCGATTGCCCACCGCACCCGCAAAGTCCTCAGCCCGCTGCGCGACCTGTTCGCAGCGATTTTCTTCCTGTTCTTTGGCTTACAGATCAACCCGGCCATATTACCGCCCGTCTTGCTGCCGGCAGTCGGTCTGGGCCTGGTGACAACCCTGACCAAGCTGTTTTCCGGCTGGTGGTCTGCGCGGCGAGCCGGTGCCGATAAGGTTGGCTGCCTCAGGGCCGGTTCGATCCTGGCCACCCGCGGGGAGTTTTCGATCCTGATCGCCGGGCTGGGTATGACGGCCAGTATTGAGCCCCAGCTGGGCGCCTTCTCAGCCGCCTATGTCTTATTCCTTTCCATTCTCGGTCCCATCCTGGCGCAAGTCGTCAGACCGGTGAGCATCATTTATAAGAAATACCGGGACAGGCGCCTGGCCAATAAGCAGCGGCCGGAGGAAGCGCACCACCCAGTTAAACATTAAAATATTTCGGGGACGACCCGCCGAAGTAATGAGCCTTAAGTCTTTAATCTGACCTAACTCAAGGGTTACCGTTTATAAGCATCCAAACAACGATTTATCCACCAGGCCTCCAGTGCATGCCACCGTTAATTCACCAAGCTCATCCGAAATGCAGTCAATCACCAATTTAAACACATCGTTCAGAAGGAAGAGCATCCGTTTTTCACTGGTGTGCTTTGCCCTCACCGCAGCACACACCTGATAGATAATCTGGGCCCCGCTCAAGGTATGCTTTACGATATAATAAGACAGCTTTCAATAAAATTCACCAGTCATGAAATCCCCAACGCGAAGCGGAGTGGGACTATTCACTACAAAGTCCCCGAAGCTTCAGCTGAGTGGGATTCACCAATCACTACCGACAATTCACTATCAACCGTATCTTATCTCAGCTCAAACACCAATCAAGGAACTACATCATGCCCGACACACCTGCCATCCACGTTCAAGACCTGACCTACCGCTACGGACCCCTGACCGCCGTTGACCACATCAGCTTTGCTGTGGGCCAGGGCGAGATCCTGGGCTTTCTCGGCCCCAACGGCGCCGGCAAGACCACCACCCTCGGCATGCTGACCGGGCAATTGCGGCCGCAAGAAGGGCATGCCCTGTTGCTCGGAATGGACATCACCCAGCACACCGCCCAGATCCAATCCCAGATTGGCGTGTGTTTTGAGACGACCAACCTTTACGAGGGGATGACGGCTGAAGAAAACCTGCGCTTCTTTTCACGGTTGTTTGGGGTGAAAAATCTCGACGTGGCAGCCCTGATCCAGCGCGTCGGCCTGGACGGGCGCAGCCGAGACCGGGTGGAGAGCTACTCCAAGGGCATGAAGCAGCGCCTGATGATCGCCCGGGCACTGGTCAACCAGCCGCGCATCCTGTTCCTGGATGAGCCCACCGAAGGCCTCGATCCCGTCTCGGCCGAGGCGATCCGAAGGTTGATCCTCGAGGAAAAGCAGCGCGGCGCAACCATCTTTTTGACCACCCACGATATGCTCGAAGCGGACCGGCTCTCAGATCGGGTGGCCTTTATCAGCCAGGGCCGCATCGTCGCCTTGGACACACCCCATAACCTCAAACAGCAGTACGGCAAGCGGGTGGTCAAGGCGCAAGTCGCAGGCCCAGAGGGACGCATGGAGGCGCGCGAGATCACCCTGGACACACCTGAAACCGCCGGGGCATTGCAGGATTTATTCAACCAGGAGCAGGTCATCACCATCCACAGCGAGGAAGCCAGCCTGGAGGATATCTTCATCCAGCTCACCGGCCAGAGGCTGACCAAATGAACTGGCCAACCATCCTGCCCCTGGTCGCCAAAGACCTCAAGCTCTTTTTCCGCAACCGCTTTTTTGCCTTCATCACCGTGTTAGGTCTGGCAGCCTATGCTGCCATCTACCTGGCGATGCCCCGCAGCGTGGACGAGCTGATCGGTTTGGGGCTCTACACGCCAACCCTGCCCCCACAGTTCGCCCAGCAACTAGAAGCGGAGGGTGAACCGCTGCTGCTAGCTGAGTCCGAAGCAGGCTTGCAACAAGCAGTGCTCGACGGTGAGATCAGCGCCGGCATTGCCCTGCCATCAGACTTCTTCGAGACCCTCCAAGCTGGAAATCGGCCAACCGTGACGGTCTACCTGCCCTCCGATGCCCCGCAGGATTTGCGCGAAACCATGGAAGTGCTGGTTGAAGCGCTGGTGCTCTCCCTGAGCGGCACACCGTTAAATTTCGAGGTGCGCGAGGAAATCCTCGGCCCCGACCTGGTCGGTCAGCAAATCCCGCTGCGGAACCGCATGCTGCCCTTGTTTGCCATCTTTGCGCTGATGATGGAGACGCTGGGCATGGCCTCCCTGATCGCACAGGAGATCCAGACACGCACGATCAACGCCTTGCTGGTGACGCCCATGCGTGTGCGCGAAGTTCTGTTCAGCAAAGGCATCACCAGCGTGTTGATGACCTTCGCCCAAGCTGCCCTGCTGATGCTGATCATTGGCGGGTTTCGGCAGCGTCCCCTGATCGTCACCGTCACACTGCTGCTGGGTGCACTGCTCGTCACCGCGATTGGGTTCCTGATGGGCTCAATCAGCAAAGACTTCCTTTCCGTGATCGGTTCCGGCATCCCTGCCATCATCTTGCTCAGCATCCCGGCGATGGGAGTCGCCTTTCCCGGTCTGCTCACCGGATGGGCACGCCTGATACCCTCGCATTACCTGGCCGATACCATCCACCAGGTTGTAAATTTCGGTGCATCCTGGTCAGAGGTGTGGCTGAACCTGTTGATCTTATCCGGCGTTGACCTGGTGCTGTTATGGTTGAGCGGTCTCGTTCTTACAAGGAAATTCCGATGAGCATCAAACGTATTGCCGTTTTAGTCAGCAAAGAATTCCGTTACGGCTCTAAGAACACCATCTTCTTCTTTGCGGTGATCGTTCCCGTCGCACTCAGCCTGTTCATTTCGCTGCTGGTCGGCACCCTGTTTGCTGGGCGTCCCCGTTTGGGCGTGGCTGACCTGGGCGAGTCACAATTGGTGCAAAACCTATCAGGGCTGGATTACATCCGCCTGCGTGAATATAACTCGTCTGATGAACTCAGGGAGGATGTGGCGCGCGGCGCGCTGGATATGGGCTTGGTGCTGCCGCTGACTTTCGACGCCGACCTGCAAGCAGGCAAGACCCCCACCCTGGATGTCTACACCTGGGGTGAGAGCTTGCTCAAACACCGCACCACGTTGGGCGCCACCCTGGTTCGGGAGAGCATCGCCTTAGCCGGCTATCAGGCCCCCGTCGAGACCAACATCATCCTGCTGGGCGAGGAAGCCAGCGTTCCCTGGGATGTGCGCCTGTTCCCCCTGGTTGTGATCATGACGATTGTCCTGGGAGGCACCATGGTACCCGCCACCTTTGTGGTGCAGGAGAAAGAGAAACGCACCCTCCAGGCACTGTTGGTGACGCCGGTGTCACTGGGCGAGGCTATGACAGCCAAAGGCCTGGCTGGGGTGATCATCAGCCTGGTAATGGGCGTGATCATCTTAACCATCAACGGGGCATGGGGCGGCCAGCCGCTGATCCTATTGATCCTGCTGATCCTGAGCGCGACGATGGCTTCCGCTGGCGGCATCATCCTGGGCTTGCTGGTGAAGGACTTCAGCACCCTGTTTACCGCCATCAAGAGCATCGGCATCCTGCTCTACGCGCCGGCCATTATTTACATCTTCCCAGAAGTGCCGGCTTGGATCAACCGGGCCTTTCCCACCTATTACATGATCGGGCCGATCGTCGAGGTGAGCCTGAATAACGCCGGCTGGGGGCAGATTTATCCCGATGTGATCATCCTGTGCGTCTTGATCGCCGCGACGGTTGGCATTGCAGCCTTTATAATTAAGCGGATCAACCTTGCTGACGCCTGAGATTTTGAAAATGCGGAATGCGGGGGTTAAAAGTAATCTTTGGCAACAACATTGACTTTGATCAACCTATGGTATTCTTAAAAAATCACTGTTGCACTTAATACTTGAATCTGAGTTACGTTAAAAAGGACTGAACAGAAGGTTATCAGATGGAAAATAACACTAAAACAAATAAACTGGCGATCATTAGCTTTATTTGCGGGTTGATCGCCCTGATCAGCATCGGTATCATTTTCGGGGCTTACAACATAACGGAGCCCACACAAGTTATCCTGTTTATCACAGATGGAATCCTGATGCCCATCCGTAACATCAGTGTGGTCGCAGCGCTAATCACAGGAATATTTGCACTCAGGGATCTCAAGAAAAAGGGTCACTCTGAGAAAGGCAAATGGCTCGCCTGGGCGGGCATCATCATGGGTGGGGCATGGATCATCTTTGGCGTGTTTGTTGGTTTAATTTTTTCAATCTCGTCGTTCGCACAATTGTGGTAAATGAAGGCCCATGACCACTCCTGAAGAGTATTTACAGAAAATATCAAGAAACAGATCGCTCTCAATGTGACCTTTGGGGTGTGAACGATAAAAAAAAGAAAATGCTTCACGGTGACTGCTTGGTTTGGAATACCTAAGAAAACTTAACTGCCCACCATAAGTTTGATTGAATCCTATTAAGACGCTCCTAGTATTGACAAACGCTCCTGAATGATATATAAAATATATGATATGATCTACTAAATAGAGCATAGCATAATGACATTAGGTTGACAAAGGAAGAAGTGAAGATGCTGGCATCACTATTTGGCTCCAAGAATCGTGAACGGGTCCTGATGTTCCTACAAGCGAGAGATGAAGGCTTTGCGCGCGAAATCGCTCGTTTCTATGAAACGGACTATTACCCGATCTACGACCAGCTCGGGAAACTCGAAGCCGCCGGGGTGATCGTCAGCCGCAAAGTAGGCCGCACGATCGTGTTTACATTCAATCCAAGATACACCCTGCTAGGGGAATTGCGTGCACTCTTAGAAAAAGCCCTCACTTATTATCCCGAAGACCTGCAAGAACGCCTTTTACGAAACCGTCGCAGGCCTAGAAGAAGAGGAAAACCGGAATGAAACCGATCAAAGAGATGAACCAGGCAGAATTGGCAGCTTTTGTCCAAGAGCACCTCAGAGCCCGAGAAATTGAGGTTGTCTTGTCCGGGGGTGCAGTCGTTGGCATCTATAGCGATGGTAAATATATATCCAAAGATATCAATCTGGTCAACGCACAGTTTGCAGACAGGCGTCGAATTGAAACAGCGATGCAAAAAATTGGTTTCAAACCAGTTGGTCGCCATTTTGAACACCCTGATTCCGATCAGATTATTGAGTTCCCTCCTGGTCCGCTTTCCCTGGGAAGTGAAAAAGTCACTCAGGTCAATGAAATAAAGCTGGAAACAGGGATATTACGAACGCTTTCACCCACGGATTGTGTCAAGGATCGACTTTCCCATTATTTCAATTGGGGAGATCGGCAGTGTCTAGTTCAAGCAAAACTGGTGGCTGCCAATTATCCTATCGATTTTAACGATGTTCGAGAATGGTCTATGCGAGAGGGGAAAGGGGCTGCATATGAGAAAATTAAAAAGGATATTGAGTAAACAACGCAATCAAAATTCATTCGTCACGTTTGATTTACAAGAAAAGTCGGAGTAATCGTCAAGATCATGCAGCGCGTCAAACGTAGCGGCCATCAGTAAATCTATTAAGATCCTGATTTTTCCACTCCATCGGGCTTAATTAAAACCACAGCGATATGGGAAAGATGATGACAATCCATCAGGATCACAAATCTTTGAGAACAGTTTCAGCAGATATGGTCTTTAAGTCTGGGATCCGGTAAAGGAGAGTGCAACAAGGCTGACTCATAAACAAAGTCCCCTAATCAGAATTAGAGGACTTTGTTGAATAATCTGATGTGAATTTGGGCTTGGGTTCACATCTCTATTTCAATACTAGAGACCTTTCAGGTATGTCCCTAAGGCCAGTAAAACAAAGCCAATCGCGACAAACAAGAAAGAGTAGGTTGAAACCAGAGGAATCTGGACAAAACGACCCAGGATTCCCAATACGCCGAATATGACGGCAACCAGCCAAGTTACATTTTTGGGTGCGTTTAATTTCATGAAAAACTCCTTAATAATAAGATATGAATATATTTTGCCACCGTCAGCCCAATAAATCGGGTGGTACTGCATAATATAACAATTAATAGGATGAGCAGTTACGCCGAGTATCGATTTCTCTTGGTGCAAAATCATCAGCTTGAGTGAATTAAACTCGCTCAGAGCAACCTGATCAGTGCTTAATATCGGTTGATTCAGCCTGAAGACACCGCTTTTTCAATGTAAAACGATCGAGATCACAGGCATCTATTTTAAAAAAAGTATGATTGATCACAAGTCAAATTTAGAAATCAGGCCTCAATTAATGACTTGTTTTTCTACACCCAGGGCAATTGCAAAGTCAAACATAATCGCAGGATTAACGATTTTCACACTGTAGCCCCCTCATCCCTGGCTTTTCTCCCTGCGAAGATAAGGAAAAATCCCTCTCCCCGGCGGGGAGAGGTTAGGTGAGGGGGTCTATCACTCGTAATCATTGGCCGACTTTCATTGGTTAAGTCTAATTCGGTCAATAACATCAGGATTGATTAAAAGTAATTTATGTAATCACACATCATCCCTAGCCCTTCTCCCTGCGAGGGAGAAGGGAGAAGTCGTTCTGTTGACGCACGAAATACGATATTACAAACATCTCTCCCACTTTGCGATTACCCTGTTCTTCACCCTCGGCCCTTGAATCTCGTACCCAAAAGGGTTATCCTTCATAAGGTCGGTCATGACCGGCCTTGATGGAGTAACAGACGAATGAAATCATCCTTTTTTGAACAACTGCGCCTGGCGGGCTTCCCCCTTGGTTTAGGATTGGTCAGTGTGTTGGTCAGCGGTACCCTCAACCGGGTGATGATTGTCGAGATGAACATCCCCGCATCCCTGGTGGGGTTGTTCTTTGCCCTACCGCTGCTGATCTCCCCCCTACGGATCTGGCTCGGTTACCGCTCGGATGCCTACCCAATTTGGGGACTGCGGCGGGAACCCCTGATCCTCTTTGGCTCCTTACTAGCCGGGCTGGGCGTGTCTGGCGCCACCCTGGCGCTGGTGCAGACCAAATCTCTCAGTGCGTTGATTGTTGGCATGCTGGTTTTAGCTTTCGTTGCTTATGGGTTTGGCAAGAACCTTTCCAGCAACACCTTCGAAGCCCTGCTAGCGGATAAATTCGTCGGCGACCAGCGCCCGCGCGCCGTCACCTTCTACAAGGTGGCCATGTTCGTGGGGATCATGCTGGGTGCGCTGCTCCTGGGACGCCTGCTGGATCCCTACGCCGAGATGCGCTTGCTGGTGATCGTCGTCTCAACCGCTGTGGGCACCTTCCTGCTCACCATCGTTTCGATCGCTCGTCAGGAACCGCGTGAAGCAGCCATCCAATCTGAGAGCCAGGAAGCACGGGGTACAGCCTTCTGGACCACCTTCAAGACCATGATCTGGGCTGACCCGCAGATCAGGCGCTTTTTCATCTTCGTCATGCTGACCGTGATCGGCACCCTAGCGCAGGATGTGCTTTTAGAACCCTATGCCGCGCTGGTGCTGAATATGTCCGTCGGTGAGACCACCCGCCTGACCGCCATCTGGGGTGCAGGCACCCTGCTCTCGATGGGCGCCGCCGGCGCGTGGCTGATCAAACGTTACGGCTATGTGCGGGTGGTGCGGGTCGGACTGCTGCTGGGTATTTTGACCTTCCTGGGGCTGATCCTTTCCGGGGCACTCGAACTTACAACGGTATTTCTCCTCCTGGTATTCTTCCTGGGGGTCAGCACCGGGCTGTCGGCCTCCGGGATGCTTTCGGCAGTGATCGATTTCACCACGGCAGAGCGTGCCGGCTTATTAATGGGTGTGTGGGGTGTGGCCCACAACCTGGGCCAGGCGGCTGGCAACCTGGTCAGTGGGACCTTGGTGGATATCATCCGCGCGCTGCAGGGCGATGCGCTGACCGCATACGGGTTGGTATTTGCCCTGGAGGCTGTCCTGCTCTTGGCTGCCCTGTGGCTGCTGAAAGACATCAAAATCAGCGAAGCGCGCATCCTCGCCGCGCTCCGCCAGCGTGAACCAGACGCGTTATAATTCAACTATCACTCAGGAGGCACCCATGGTCTTATCAGAAACTACTAAGCAGGAACTGCTCAAAGCCCAGCGCAATGAGATCACCGAATACCACGTCTACACCCGCATCGCCAAAACCCTGCCCGACGAAGAAAACCGCCGGATTGTGGAACAAATCGGCGCGGATGAGAAGCGCCATTACGAGATTTGGCAGGGGTACACCGGTAAAGAAGTTAAGCCCAATCAATTCCTGATCTGGCTGTACACCACCATCAGCCGCTTGTTCGGCTTCACCTTCGGGTTCAAGCTAATGGAGCTGGGTGAGGAAAAAGCCCAGGTTAATTACGAGAAGATCGCTGAGGAAATCCCCGAAGCCAGGGGGGTCATCCAAGATGAAAGCGATCACGAAGATAAATTGCTGACCTTGCTCGATGAAGAATCCCTGATCTATGCCGGGTCGGTCGTGCTGGGGCTCAACGACGCCCTGGTCGAGCTGACCGGCGCGCTGGCCGGGCTGACCTTTGCCTTCCGTGATGTGAACATCATCGCCCTGTCGGGGTTGATCACCGGGATTGCCGCCTCCCTATCAATGGCAGCCTCTGAATACCTTTCCACCCGCTCCGAGAAAACCGAGAAAGACCCTGTGCGCGCCGCCATCACCACCGGGATTGCCTATGTGATCACTGTTGCCTTGCTAATCCTGCCCTACCTGCTGTTGCAGAACGAAATTATCAGCCTGGCCATCTCGCTGACGACCTCCGTGGTGATCATCGCCCTGTTCAACTTCTATGTATCGGTCGCCAGAGACCAGCCCTTCGGCAAACGCTTTTTAGAAATGGCTGGTCTGAGTCTCAGCGTGGCCGCCTTCAGCTTCCTGATCGGCATCCTGATCCGCAACTGGTTCGGGATCGATATCTAGCCCAGGGGAATGGATTGGATCGCGGCAGTATGGCTGATCATCCAATCGTCCACAAGTTAACCCGCTATTACCGAGCCCATCAACCCGAACTGATTGACCCGCAGGTCAGCCTGGCATGGGTCAATACCTCGGGTTGGGAGAGCGAGATCTACGCCTACACCCTCACCGCCGGTGAGCCCAACCAACGGCACGCCGAACAGCGGGTGCTGCGCCTGCTGACCGGGGGTCAGATGGCGGATGCCGAGCGAGAATTCCATTATTTGACATTGCTAAATAAAGCCGGCTATCCTGTCCCGCAGGTGTATACCCTTGGGCACGAAAACGATGGGCTGGGATACCCGTTCATCATCATGGCATGCATCCAGGGCGGGAGCTTTGGGGAGCGCTTTGTCCCATCCCTGACCGGAGACCCCGGCCCCCTCAGTCAATTCGTCGACCTGTTCCGCCGCTTGCACACCCTGGATTGGCGCCCGTATGTCGAAAATCCTGCCGATTATGAGCAGGCGGGAGACCCCTTTTATTATTTTGACCGGATACTGGCAGAATTTGACGGCCACCTGACACAGGCTGGCTTGGTGGACTTTGAGCCGGTGATGGGGTGGCTCAAAGCGCAGCGTGAGCGTGTCCCCTGTGCGCATGGCAGCATCATCCACCTCGATTTTCACCACAACAACATCCTGGAGGATGCCGATGGGCGGCTGGTGGTGATCGATTGGACCAGCGCCCAAATCTCAGACGACCGCTTCGACCTGGCCTGGACGCTGACCCTGGCCTTAGCCTACCGCGGCCCGGCAGGCCGCGCAGCCATCCTGGAAGCTTACCAGGAGGAGCCTGTGCCATCATTGGATGTGTTTGAGGTGGCTGCCATTCTGCGCAGGATTGGCACGGTGATGATCAGCCTGCGCGCTGGGGCTGATGCATTGGGGATGCGCCCGGAGGCCGTCCAAGCCATGCGCCGGGACGCACAACCCCTTGCCCAGA
This sequence comes from Candidatus Brevefilum sp., assembly GCA_019428905.1. Lineage (GTDB taxonomy): Bacteria > Chloroflexota > Anaerolineae > Anaerolineales > Anaerolineaceae > Brevifilum. The sequence continues at coordinate 73,654 of JAHYJN010000005.1, read as the reverse complement.
TCTATGGGCACCTATGTCACCTCACCGGGCTTGACCTGCCCGGCATCAGGGGATTTATCTCAGAACTGATATAGTGTGAATTCAAGGGGACAATGAAGAGTTGACGAAAATTTTGATAATAACGCTTCTAAGGATTGTTTCAACTGATAAAGGTCTTTGGTAAGGATGTCTCAAACAATGGGAAGCTTAATTTGATCATACCCATGAACGATGACGTTGCGGGTGCCAATAATTGCAAACTAAGGTAATTCTGGATGAGATTCTTGAAATGATTTTGGAATTCCATTAGCGGTTTCACCTAATACGATCAGGTTGAACATAATTGCATTCTGGTTTTTCCATCGTCAACAAATTCTTCATAAGATTCAAGTTGATACGCCTCGATTGATTCTATGGCTTCAAACATGTCTAATAGAAGCTTAGGAATATTTTTCATAGCATAATTGAATCCTGTTGGATATTGACAGCAAAAATCTGATCATCAATTTCTGACAAAAGGGAGATAGGGATGACATCAACCGAAACACCCAGTAATTGTTCTGCTTCGTACATAAAACCCGCGACACCAAATAATGAAGCATCCTGATCCATTTCCACCAAAAAATCTACGTCACTAAAAGAACCCTCCTCATCTCTTGCGACTGAGCCTGCAACAAAAATTTTCGATATGCCGTACTTTTTAGCAAGTGTCTTCAATTGAAACGTATACGCTCGAATTTGATCAAGATTCATGGAAAATTTTTCCTAAATCTTCTTCAACCAGAATTAATATGAGGGCTTTACGTACAAATAATTCCTGATTTTTATTCGACATCAAAGGACTATGAGCAGCTACTCCTGGGTCTCGGAAAAAATTACCTACAAATGCCAATTATAGAAAAGTCCCCAGGCGCCATGACCGTTGAGCGAGTTAACAAATCTTTTCATGCCCTGGCAACATAATCCGGAGCAAATCACCTAATACCACATACCTCGTACCTATTACCTGTCACCTAATCACCTTGCAGCTTTCAGCTTTTACCTTTTAGCTTTCAGCTTTCACCTACCCTAATCCACCGTCAGCGTCTTGCTCAGGTTGCGCGGAAAATCGGGATCATAGCCGCGCGCCACCGCCATGTAATACGACAGCAACTGCAGCGGCAGCACAGCCAATAATGGTGCGAAGGCCGAATTGGAATCAGGAATGGTAACCATATCGCTGGCGTTGATCCGCAGTCGTTCATCCGCCTGTCCGATGGCGATCGCTTCACCGCCGCGACAGGTGACCTCGTTGATCCCGCTGATGATCAGGGGCACATCCTCCGGCCCGGCCAGGAACAACACCGGGAAACCGTCCGTCACCGCCGAGAGGGGCCCGTGTTTGAACTCGGTCGAAAGCATCCCCTCACAATGCGCATAGGTGATCTCCTTCAACTTAAGTGCGCTTTCCAGCGCAAAGGGATAGGTGGCGCCGTAACCCAGGGCGTAGGTGTCATCCCAGGCATTAATCTTTGGGACCAGTGCCTGCACTTGGGGATCCGTCACGCGAATCGTCTCTTCCATCAAATCGGGAAGCTGCGCAAAATCCAGGTCCTCAACCCCGCCCAACTTGGCGGCCAGGTACAGGAAGGAGATCACCTGGTTGGTGAAAGTCTTGGTGGCCGGCACGCTGATCTCATAGCCGCACACCAGTGGCAGCCAGGCTTCGGTTTTGCGCGTTAGCGTGGAGCCGATCACGTTGGCCATGCTGAAGCACATCATCTCCCTGGCCTGGGCGATCTCCAAGGCATTCAGCACATCCTTGGTCTCGCCGGATTGGCTGACAAAGATCCCCACATCCTTATCGGTGACCGTATTGCCGTACTGCGGGGCGAACTGGGGTGCAATCACAGGGATCACCGCCTTACCCGCCAGCTGGGCGGTGTAGATCGCTCCCGCCAAACAGGCGTGGTAGCTGGTGCCGCAGCCGATAAAATACACGTTCCGGGCATCCGCAATTTTTGAGACAACCTGGTCCACCAGATCCGGATCGCCGTCCAAACGATGCAGCAGCTCACGGGCCACAACCGGCTGCTCGTGGATCTCCTTGAGCATAAAGTGGTCATAGCCTTCCTTTTGCACCGAAGCCATCGTCTCTGTGATTGTCTCTGGCTGGCGTTCGATCAGCTGGCCGTCTTCGGCAGAATGCAGCTCAACCCGGTCAGCCCACAGCGTGACGATCTCACCATCCTCCAAGCGGATCACCTTTCGCGTCAGGGGCAAAATCGAGGGCAGGTCGGAGGAAACGCAAGTGAAGCCCTCACCGATACCCACCACCAGCCCTGACCCCTTTTTGAAGGCGTACAGCTTGTCATCATCCACCCGGCCGATCACAAAGGCGTAATCACCTTGCAGGTCCTGGTATGCGCCCTGGATAGCGGGGATGAAGTCCAGCCCCCGGTCGAGGTAGCGCTCAACTGCGTGCACACAGGATTCGCCGTCGTTTTCAGAACGCACGGTCATCCCTTCAGCCATGAAAGCCTGGCGCAGCTCAACATTATTGACCACGTTGCCGTTATGCGCGCCGACCAGGTCGCCATCAGAATCGAGATGCGGCTGGGCATTGATCTGGGAAGGGTTTCCAAAGGTCGCCCAGCGTAACTGGGTGATGCCGCGCGCACCGGTCATCTCGGCAAAGTTATAGCGCTCTGCCACTTCCTCCACACGGCCGGCGTCTTTACGCAGGTCGATGGTGGCGCCGCTGATGGTCGCTGCGCCGACCGAGTCGTAACCGCGGTAGGTCAGCCGCTGGGCTGCCTCGATCAGGATGGGACCTAAGGGTTGTTCTTTATCGGTGACAATGCCAAAAATACCGCACATAAATCGTCCTCGCTTTTGATGATAATTTAGTCGTAATTCACGCTGCCAATAAGTTTATCACATGAGTAAATAGTGATTGGTCCCAATCCGCTGCGCTTCTGCCCACCTTCGCTCTGCTCCGGGGGTTCCGCTTCGCTACAGGGAGGCTGCGCACTGAATTGTGAATAGTTTACTCGTGCTTGGGTCAAAGGTGTAAGTGTCAGATCAGCTTTAAAAGAAATTATTAATAGCGATCGCAAAAAAGTCTTGTGGAACGATCTGGTCCTGCTAATAGGTCACTTTATATCTACGTTCAGTTCTTCTGTTTTTACCGCCCGGATGCACATAAACCCTGGCTGGCAGGTCAGTTCTTCGTAATCTTTGGGCGAACTTACCTTGAATTCTTCCGTCGGCAGGGGCTCCAGTACCGTATCCAGGGTAAAGCCTGCCTTGATCAGCGGGTTGAAGATTTCAGCCAATGAACGCCTGTAGGAGGGCACCTCAACCGGGGTGCCAAAACCGCGCCAGGTGTATGTTACCCATTCGACATCGAAATAATTGCCCCCTTCCCGATGGTCAAAATACTTCATCATCGGATGTTCCATTGAAAACACCAGAGCGCCGCCCGGTTTCAAAACCCGGTAAAATTCCTCAAAGGTCGCTTGCCAGTTTTTGATGTAATCCATCACCAGCGGCGCGATGATCACGTCAAAGATTTGATCGTCAAAAAAGACCAGTGGGTCCTCCAGGCTGGCTTCGATCACCAGCGCCTTACCCCCCAAGCGGGTCTGTGCATAGGCGACCATTTTGGGGTTGGCATCCATCGCGACCACCTCGGCCCCCATCCCAACCAGGATCTCAGCATACACGCCTGGGCCGCAGCCTGCATCTAAAACGTACTGTCCCTTCAGGTCCGGCAGCAGTGAGAGGGTTGCAGGGCGTTCGTAGTAGGCGTTGTGGGGCTTGGTTCCAACTCTTTCTGCATAGGCATCTGCCACTTGGTTATAGGCATCTTGGGCGATGGGCTGTTTGGGTCGATCGGTGGATTTCGTCATCGAATTAATCATCTCAGCCTAAGGCCAAGGGCTCCTCATGGTCACCTTCGGTCCAGGTGAGGGTCAGGGTCAGCTTATGGCGGGTGCCTTTAGCGCGCTTTTCCTTTTGGGTCACCTTAACCTTCATACCCATGCTGTGCGGCAGCTCGAGCACCAGGTCGTCATGCACCTGGCGCAGGATTACCTGTCCATTGGCGACTTTTTCACTTAATTCTGCCAGAAATTCGCTGACCTCAGCACGGCTCTTGCGTTCTTTTCCTTTATACAGTTGTGCTTTTTTAACCATACCAATCTCCTTTGTGTATGATTTTTTCACGTAAATGCCAGGCAGCCTTGCTGCCGAAGAGCGGGGCCTCGCATGCTTAGTAGCTACGCTTTCCCTAATTATACCGAGGTCCGCAAAGAAGGCCCCCGGATGCCAGCTCAGGATATAATAGACCCATGACCCTGGAGGCCCATGATGCCGCTACAATGTTCCATATACGCTGACGCACCAACTTTCCTAGCTACTGCCGGGAAAATGCTCTACGCCCGTGAAACGGTCAACAACCTGATCCTGGGTGTCAGCGAGTGCCTGGTGGCGGACCCCAAGGTATATAAAAACCCCTTTTTTGCCACGGTCGAGGGCGAGGATGGGAACCTCATCCTCGCAGCCGTCATGACCCCGCCCCATAACCTGATCCTGGCGGGTGATGCCCGGGTTGAAGAGGGATTCCCAGCGCTGATTGATCACCTCAGCATGCATCATGTGCCGATTCCGGGGGTGATCGCCCCGGCTGAAATCGCTGATGAGTTTTTACGTGCTTGGGAGCGCCGGGTTGGTGAAGTCGGAGATTTGAACAGGCGTATGCGGGTCTACGAACTGCGCCAGGTGCAAACCCAGATCTTCCCACCTGGGACTTTCCAGGTAGCGGGACCATTGGAAATTCCCATCATCGCAAAATGGGTTCAAGCATTTGAGGCAGAGGCGTTAGGCGAATCCCACGAGTTGGATCTGGCGCGCGCAGAGAGGCTGATCACTGGCGGTCAAATTTTTACCTGGATGGTGGAAGAAGAGACCGTCTCAATGGCGATGAAAACCCGGCCGATCGCCCATTCGATTACGATTGGCGGGGTTTACACCCCGCCCGAACACCGCCGCCTGGGGTACGCCGGCGCACTGGTTGCTAACCTAAGCCAGTACCTGTTGCACGACGGCTACCAGTTTGTCAACCTGTTCACCGACCTGGATAACCCGACCTCCAACAAGATTTACATGGCCGTTGGTTACCATCCCGTGTGCGATTTCCGGGAATACCGGTTCAAAGGTTTAGCAACCTAACATATCTTCTCCAGCGTGTGGCTTTTCAACGCCCGCCCTCAATGGTAGACTCTGGCGCATGATGATCCTTCATAATTCGCAATCCATAAATCCTAATGATTGAAACACTGCAAATCCTCCAGGTGATCCTGTTCAGCATCCCCCCCATTGCCCTGCTTGTGGTTGGAATTATGATCCTGTCCCGTTCGGTGAGCATCATCGACCAGCGCATCTTCCTAGCGGCCTTCATCCCCCTCTTGCTGGCAAACACCCTGGCCATCCTCGAGGGCGACGGGCTCAGGCTGGACTGGCGCGCCTGGCTGATCCTGGCTGCCGATTTGGTGTTAATCACCGGCGCTGTGTGGGTTTTGCGCGGCTACCAGGTGTATGGGCTCAAGGCTGAAACGGTTGAAACAGTTGTGACTGAGGCTTTTCAGCAGCAGGGTTTTACCATCGAAACCCACTCCGAGGAAAAACGTGACCTGTGGGGCAGAGCCAGAGATGCTTGCTTACTGACAGCGGAAAATGAAGATGGACGGCACCAGGTCTGGATCACGTCACGTTTCAACGAGGTATTTATCCGGACTGAACAACGCACATCCGGGAAGATCCTGCGCTCAATTCTCCCAGCCCTGCAGGGTGACACAGTCCCTTATGAATTTAAATCCCACGCAGTGGGCATTTTATACATCGTCCTGGCGATTGTCTTTGCCCTGTTAACGTGGATTTTCTTCTTCGAACCGAGGTTCATCTTAATCGAATAAACCATCAGCTTCTGCCAAGGAGACGAATATGTCCAATCCTGAGAAACCGTCCAACCAGCTGCGTGATCTGCCGCGCAACGTGTGGGCTGTCAGCCTGACCAGTTTCTTGATGGATATTTCCAGCGAGATGGTCGTCAACATCATCCCGCTGTTTTTGTTTAACGTGCTGGGGGTGCGGACAAACATCATCGGGATCATCGAAGGCGTGGCCGAAGCCACAGCCAGCGTGCTGAAGGTATTCTCAGGCTGGCTGTCTGACAAACTGCGCGGCCGTAAATGGATTGCTGTGGCAGGTTATGGGATCTCGGCATTGGCCAAACCCTTCTTTTATTTCGCGCAGAGCTGGGGGATGGTCGCCGGCGTGCGTTGGGCGGACCGGGTCGGCAAAGGTGTGCGCACCGCCCCGCGTGACGCCTTGGTGGCAGATTCAATTAAACCATCCCAGCGCGGGCTCGCCTTCGGCTTTCACCGGGCGGCGGATACCGGGGGTGCCATGATCGGCTTGTTGATCGCCGCTTTGGTCGTTTGGCTGGCGCAATCCACTAACCTGCAGTTGGGTGAAAACACCTTCCGTACCGTGGTGCTGATCAGCCTGGTACCCGCACTCCTGGCGGTGATCAGCCTGGCGGTCATTGCCAGGGATGTTAAACAACAATCAGAACAAGCCGCACCACAGATCACCTTTAAACAACTGGGGAAACCGTTTTTGGTCTTCCTGCTGATTGTGGGCTTGTTTGACCTGGGTAACTCCTCGGATGCCTTCCTGGTGTTAAGGGCGCAGGAGCGTGGGGTAAGTGTGCTGGGTATCCTGCTGATGCTGGCTGCGTTTAACCTGATCTATGCGCTGGTTTCAACCCCGGCCGGCGCGCTTTCGGACCGGGTCGGCCGCCGCCGGTTGATCATTGGCGGCTGGCTGGTGTACGGGGTGATCTACCTGGGCTTCGCCCTGGCCCAGCGTCCCTGGCACGTGTGGGTTTTATATTGCTTTTATGGCCTGTACTACGGCCTTGCTTACGGCACAGCCAAAGCCATGGTGGCTGACCTGGTGACACCTGAACTGCGCGGTACCGCTTACGGGACCTACAATGCCATTTTAGGGATGATTGACCTGCCGGCCTCGCTGATCGCCGGGGTTTTATGGCAGGGCGCCGGCCGCTGGACGGGCTTTGGCCCTTCGGCGCCCTTCCTGTTTGGCGGGAGCCTGGCCATCCTGGCTGCCATCGCCCTGGCGCTGTGGCGACCCGAGACGGTCACTACAGCGATTGAATAAGTGAAGTCACATATCAACAGTCAATGATGATTTCCAAATTCACCACTTATCATTCACTATCTGTTCTTCTCAGGGTGAACCAAGCATCGGCTAAGTGAAACACCACCAACCCAGTCAGCGCGATCCATCCCACCCAATCTCCCAGGCGCATGACGACAGTATCACCAGGCCTGAGTGGCACATCCGCTACCAGGATGGCAAACACCCCTGCATTTGGGGTGACCACCTTTTGCAGCACCCGGCCGTAGGGGTCAACAATCGCTGAATCAAATCCCACATCAGCTTTGATCATCGCCACCCGGTTCTCAATTGCCCGAAACACCATATGAGTGTAGTGCACGGGCGCAACCTCGGGCCAGTCGAAGGAGGGCACGGCAATCACCTGAGCGCCAGCCCTGGCAACTTTGCGGGAGGTATCCGTAAAATCGATATCGTAACAGATAACAGTACCAATAACTCCGATATCCGTTTGGCCGGGGCTGTAATCCATACCAGCTGTGATGCTGGTTTCGCCGCTCAGCAAGACGGGGTGGTCTTTTCCAAAGACACTTAAGAAAGCCCCCGACGGGGCAAGCAGTGTCGATTCATTGCGCAAGCCTGCCTCTGATTTTAGCGAGTACCCTATCGAGAGGTGAGCATTTGTCTCAGCAGCCAACGCTTGCAAGGTTGTTGTATGGGTCATTTTGGGGTCAAAGGGTAATGCACCTTCATTCCACACGATCAGTTCAGCACCGCGTTGGGCAGCCATGCGGGTGGCATCATACAGAATGCCCAGGCGGAACTCATCCTCCGCATCCTGCACCTGCAGCGCCGGGTGGATGGCAGCCACAGTCAGTGTACCTGGCTTGGGTTGAAACATCACCAAGCTCAATACAGCCCAGGCAACCAGGGCCGTCCCCACCCCAATACTCACCTTGCGTAAGTTGACCTGGCTAAATAACCTGGCTTGTGATCCAATACCCCATTTCTCAAGCACAAATAAAACGCCCAGTGCAATCACATAGTTCACCATAATAATCAGCAAATCCAGTCCGTAAATCGAAAAAATCGCCACGGGTTGGATCAACCAGGGCTGGTTATAGAGTGTATAAGCTGGGAAGCCCCACGTGCCGAAAAATGGGATCAGCCCGCGAATCATCTCAATTCCCACCCAGATGATCGGCCCGACCAGCCAGAAGAAGCGAGCACGCGTTCGTTCGTGGAAGATGCGCTCCCGCCAGCCAACAAACCCGGCAACGATGGCCACTGGCGCAGGCAGCCAGGTCAAAAATGGGATCAGCCCACCCAGGGACAGAAAGAACAGAAAAAAACCGCCAATTCCTAATGCGTATGCCAGCCCTGACCATGCTCTAGGAAAGAGCCGGTATTGTGCCACCAACATTGGAACCAGGGCTACAAACACCACCGGCCACTGCTCATATGGTGGAAATGCAGCAGTCAGTAACAAGGCCGAAAGCAATGAGAGCCCCATGCCAACCAGGATGCTTGTTGATCGTTTCATTCTTCTATCTTCCCTTCAATGCTTTTTACTCCCCATAAGTATACATCGTGGGGCACTCATTCCTAATACCTCCTACCTAAGACCTGGTCACTTTGACCCCTATCATCCTCACCCATATGGTACGATTAATCCCAACCTGAAACTTGGAGACATCACCATGAGCATGAAGCAAGCCATTTTTGCCGGGCACATCTGCCTGGACCTCACCCCAGACCTCTCGGCAGTCCCTGAAGGACAATTTCAACACTTGTTCCAACCCGGAAAGCTGATCCGAGCGGGCGGCGTCAAGCTCAGTACCGGCGGCTCGGTCCCCAACACGGGTCTGTCCATGCACCGGCTCGGATTCCCGGTGCGGTTGATCGGCAAAATCGGGAATGACCTGGTCGGACGGGCGCTGCAGGACATCATCACAGCTGAAGGGCCGCACCTGGCGGACGACCTGGTGATCGACCTAACCCTCCCCACCAGCTTCACCATCATCATCAACCCGCCAGGTTTTGACCGCACCTTCATCCACCATCCCGGCGCTAATGACACCTTGTACGCCTCCGACCTGCCCCGCGTGATTCTCCAGGGTGCGGATTTGTTCCACTTCGGCTATCCACCCTTGATGCGCTCGATCTACCGCAACGAAGGCGCTGAACTGGTATCGATCCTCCAACGCGCTCGGCGCGCAGGACTGACCACGTCCCTGGATTACTCCCTGCCCGACCCAAGCAGCCCCGCGGGTAAAGTGGATTGGCTGACAATCCTAGACAACACCCTGCCCCTGGTAGACCTGTTCGTCCCCAGCATCGAGGAATTGCTGTTCTTGCTAAAGCGAGAAACGTATGATCGCTTACATGAGGATGCATCTACATCGATCATTGATGCTGTCGAGCCGGACCTATTGAGCGAACTTTCAGAAAAAATCCTGGGATACGGCGTGAAAGCCCTGCTGGTCAAACTCGGTCACCGGGGCATCTACCTGCGCACAGCTGCAGAGACCCGGTGGCAAAAGGGCGGCCGTGGGTTGGATGGCTTGGACGACAGCTGGCACAACCGGGAAATCTGGGCACCTGCCTTCCAAGCCTCAGTCCTGGCCACCACAGGGGCAGGCGATGCTGCTATCGCCGGGTTCCTCGCCGGCATATTAGGGGCATCAAGCCCTGAAACAGCCCTAAAAGCAGCCGCGGCTGCCGGGGCACTGAGCGTGGAAACGCCAGATGCCTACAGCGGGCTGATGCCCTGGGAAGCGCTATGGGCGCGCATCAACCAGGGCTGGGCGACCGTCCCGCTGGACCTGGCGCATTATGGCTGGCGTTGGCATCCAACCCTAAGCCTGTGGGAAAAATGACCACCCCTAAAATCAACGCGTGAACAAAGTTCCAGTATGCAGTTCCCTCCACTGACCCCGGCAACCTTCATCAAGCGCGACAACCGCTTCATCGCGGGTGTGCAGTTGGAGACTGGACGCCTGGTTTCAGCCTTCGTCCCCACCACCGGACGGCTGACCGGCGCGCTGCGCCCAGGCTGCCGGGTCTGGCTCGAACCAGCGGAGAATCCCCACCGCAAGACCGCTTACACCCTGATTCTGACTGAGCTGGATCAGGGCGGCTTGTGCTGTGTGAACGCCATCATGGCCAACCGCCTGTTTTACGAAGCGGTGAGCAAAGGGCAATTGTCTGCATTTGAATTTGAACAGGTTAAAAAAGAGGTGCCCCACGGCAGAAGCCGGTTTGACTTTCGCTTAACCCAGGGTGACCTGGTCTGCTGGGTGGAAGTTAAATCCGTTACCTATGTGGAAGATAAGGTGGGCATGTTCCCAGATTCACCGACCGGTCGCGGCCGGCGCCACCTGGAAGAGCTTGCCAACCTGGTTGCAAGCGGCAAACAAGCCAGCGCGGTCTTCGTCGCCCAACGCGGTGATGCAGCAAGCTTTGCGCCTTTTGAAGCCGTCGACCCGGTTTTTGCCGAAACCTTGCGCCAGGTCCAACGCCAGGGGGTGGCCATCCACGCCTACCGCTGTGACGTGGGGTTGGATAAGATTGAGATCGCTGATGAAATCCCAGTTGAGTTAGCCCTGTAAAACGGAAATCTGCTTGACGGCAGTCATATATATGAGATATATTATTATATACAACAAGTGTTCTATAATTTGGGAAAAAACATGAATATTGATAACCAAATATTTTTAGGTGATTGTGAGAAAGTATTAAAATCATTTCCAGATAATTGTGTGGATTTAATTTTCACATCACCACCCTATGCCGATCAAAGAAAAGCAACATATGGGGGAATAAAGCCTGATCAGTATGTTAACTGGTTTATGCCCAAAGCAAATGAATTTCTCCGTATTCTAAAGCCACAAGGTACTTTTATCCTTAATATCAAAGAAAGAGTAGTTAATGGTGAAAGGCATACTTATGTGATTGAATTAATTCTCAAGATGCGAGAAATCGGCTGGCTATGGACAGAAGAGTTTATTTGGCACAAAAAGAACTCGTATCCAGGAAAATGGCCGAACAGATTCCGTGACAATTGGGAGAGATTACTCCAATTCAATAAAAACAAAAAATTCAGAATGTATCAGGAAGCTGTAATGGTTCCGGTAGGAGATTGGGCAAAAGACCGGTTAAGCAACCTTAGCAATAAAGATAAAATTCGAGATGAATCAAAAGTGGGCAGTGGCTTTGGAAAGAATATTAGTAATTGGGTAGGAAGAGATAAAGTTTACCCAACAAACGTAGTCCATTTAGCAACTGAATGTTCAAACCAAAACCATAGTGCGGCTTTTCCCACTGAATTACCAACTTGGTTTATCAAACTCTTCACACAACCCAATGATTTAGTATTGGATCCTTTTTTGGGTTCTGGTACGACAGCTGTTGCAGCTATCCAATTAGGGAGAAAATACGTCGGTATTGATACTGAACAGAACTACATAGAAATCAGTAAAGCAAGGTTATTAGATACACAGATACAACTACCGATGATTGCGGAAAATTCCGAAAACTATCAAGTAGAAGATAAGAGGGATTCATGAAAAATTTGAACATGATTGAGATATGCGAATTTGTCAACGAAAATATCGTTGATTTTCACAAGCGGAGGATTTTTTCTTTAGAGACTCTTGATTTGAATAAACTACTTAAGAAAAATCCATATCTTTTTAAAGCAAAGAATATCTCAACAGCAAGCGAATTTATTGTCAGTCTGCTTGATGCTTTTCTATCTTCATCAGAAGAGAAATTGTTCGGGGATTTTTTAGAAGAACTGGCTGTGTTCATTGCTGGTAAGACCTATGGCGGCCACAAATCGACTGCACCTGGCGTAGATTTAGAATTCTTTAAGAAAAATGTACACTATGTTGTATCGATTAAATCTGGCACAAATTGGGGCAACAGCTCTCAACACAAGAAGCTTCAAGAAGACTTAGCAAATGCAGTTAAGCGGTTGAAACAATCGAGTTTTGCAAGTAATGTACAACCCGTACTTGGTATTTGTTATGGGAAAACCAGAACAAGTTTTCTGCGTGGGTATATTAAGATCGTAGGTCAAAATTTCTGGTACCTAATTAGTGACAACAAAGAATTGTATAAAGAAATCATTGAACCAATTGGGTACCGAGCGAAAGATCACAATGAAACCTTCTTCATTGAAAAAAATCGAGTTGTTAATCGTTTTTCGAAGCAATTCCTCGAGAATTATTGTAATGATTTAGGCGACATAAATTGGAATAAATTGGTTGAATTTAACAGTGGAAACTTTGATCTAGAAAAAATTGATCTTTAAGAATAAAATCCTTCTACAAAAAATAGCTGACTAAGCAATAAATAAAATTGCATCATTTCTGCTGAATATTATTGAGGTAAATTGGAGAATCATATGAACATCCTGATCATCGGTGGAACAGGACTGATCAGCACGTCCATCAGCCGCCAGCTGCTCGCAGCTGGACACAAGCTGACCCTGTATAACCGCGGACAGACCGAACCAAGGCTGCCCGGCGGCTACGAAACCATCCGGGGCGACCGGAATAATTTTGCGGCATTTGAAGAAAAAATGTCTTCAGCCGGACCATTCGATTGCGTGATCGATATGGTCTGCTTTAAACCGGACCAAGCACAAAGCGCCATCCGGGCGTTCGCAGGACGGGTGGGGCAGTACATCTTCTGCAGCACAGTCGATGTCTACACGAAACCGCCGTCAACCTTCCCGGTCACCGAATCCCACCCGCGGGTTTCCCTTTCAGATTATGGACGGAACAAAGCCAAATGCGAAGACCTGTTCATGGCGGCTCACCATCAGGGTGATTTCCCGGTGACGATCCTCCGCCCGGCAAGCACTTACGGTGAGGGCGGAAACATCATCCACACCTTTGGGTGGGACACCTTCTTTTTGGACCGCCTGCGCAAGGGCAAACCCGTGATTGTGCATGGCGATGGCGAGGCTTTATGGGTCTCCTGCCATGTCGACGATGTGGCGCGCGGCTTTGTCAACGCGGTCGGAAATGAAAAGGCCTTCGGAAATGCCTATCATCTTACCGGCGAGGAATGGCAGACCTGGAACCAGTACCACGAACGCTTGGCTGAAGCCATCGGTGCGCCCAAACCAACCCTGGTACACATCCCAGCAGATATCCTAGCCCGCATCTCGCCTGAGCACACCATGATCACCTACCTCAACTTCCAGTACACCAACATCTTCGACAACAGCGCTGCCAAACGCGACCTGGACTTTGCGGTTACTATCGATTGGCGCAGCGGGGCAAAGCGCACTTATGATTGGCTGGTGGAGAACGACAAAATTAAGGATAGCCAGAGCTTCCCATTCTATGACCGGGTGCTTGAAAGCCACCGGCAGCAATGCAACGACATGGTCGTCCAGCTGGCAGATTTAAACAAACGGTGAGCTTGAATTTCATCTATGCAGTGATGGCGTTGATCCCAGGTCTGAATTCCTGGGATCAACCTGCCCATCCATTCCTTAGCGAGCTTCCTTTAACCTAATTTTTTCTGTAAACACTATTTAGTACGGGTCACTACTTCCTAATACCTACTTCCTATTACCTACTACCTATTACCTACTTCCTAATACCTACTTACTCACATCTAGTGCCTTTCTAACTATTCACCATTCACCATTCACCATTTACGTAAGAATTCGTGATACACTTTTCCACGCATGAACAAAAAAGCTTTAGAGACCCTCGAATATCCGAAAATCATCAGCCGCCTGGTTGAGTACGCTGACTTCTCTGCCTCGGCCGACCTGGCGCGCCAGTTACAGCCCTCCTCAAACCTGGAGGAGGTGCATAGGCGTCAGATCGCCACCCGCGAGGCGCGTTTGATCTTGAGCCTGGATGTGGACATGTCCTTTCGCAATGCCCAGGATATTCGCCCACAAGTCGGCATTGCACGGCGGGAAGGCGTGCTGGAGCCCGGCGAGCTATTGGCGGTCAAGAACACACTGATCGTGTCGCGTGCCGTGCGGCGCGTCCTGGACAATCTGGCCGCAGAAGCCCCACAGCTCTCGAGCCTGGCTGAGGGCTTACCGGTCGGCCTGGGGCTGGTGGACCTGATTAGCAAGACCATTTCAGACCGGGCCGAGGTGTTGGATTCGGCGTCCGAAAAGCTTTCAGCCATCCGCCGGGAGATGAAGGTCACTTACGAACGGATGATGGCGCGTATGCAGCGCTATATTTCTGACTCTGCCACAGCTCGCATGCTGCAAGAGCCGATCATCACCCAGCGCAACGGGCGCAATGTCCTGCCCCTGCGGGCTGAATTCAAAGGCCGCATCAAAGCTGTCGTCCACGATCAATCTTCTTCAGGCGCGACCCTGTTCATTGAGCCCCTGGCCGTGGTGGAGTGGAATAACCGCTATCGCGAGCTGGAACTGGCCGAACGGGATGAGATCCGGCGCATCCTGGCGGAGCTCAGCCGGCGAGTCGGCGACCACAGCGATGTGCTGATGACCATGGTCGCAGTGATGGCCGAGCTGGACCTGGCCCTGATGTGTGCACGCTATGCTGAAGAGATGGATGCGACAGGGCCAACACTGGTTCCCTTCCGTGACCGGCCCGGCAAGCACCCCGGCAGCACCATCCGGCTGTTTAAGGCCCGTCACCCCTTGCTCGACCCCCAGGGTGTGGTGCCAATTGATGTCGACCTGGACGAGGAAACCTACGCCTTAGTGATCACCGGGCCAAATACCGGCGGCAAAACTGTAACACTGAAGGCTGTGGGTTTGCTGATCTTGATGGCACAATCAGGCTTGCACATCCCGGCGCAATCGGGTTCGATCCTGTCGGTATTTGAGGATGTGTTTGCCGATATCGGCGACGAGCAGTCCATCGAGCAATCCTTATCGACCTTCTCGGGTCACGTTACCAATATCGTCGGCATACTGCAAAAAGCAAACTCGCGCGCGCTGGTTTTACTGGATGAGCTGGGCGCCGGCACAGACCCCCAGGAAGGCTCTGCCTTAGCCCGGGCTGTCCTGACCCATTTGTTAGATCGCAGCATCACCAGCATGGTTGCCACCCATTACCCGGAGCTCAAGGCCTATGCCCACACCACCCCCGGGGTGTTAAATGCCAGTGTGGAGTTCGACCTGAGAACGCTTAAACCCACCTATCATCTCACCATTGGACTGCCTGGACGCTCCAATGCGCTGGCGATTGCCGAGCGCTTGGGATTGCCCGAGCCGATCATCACCGCTGCACGGGCTGATATCGACCCCACCGACCTGCGGGCGGAGGACCTGCTGGACGAAATTCACCGCCAACGGGACCTGGCGCGCAACGCGCGTGAAGCAGCCGAAACCGCCCAGAGAGATGCTGAAGCCATCCGCAACCAGCTGGCGGATCGATTGGACAAGATCGAAGATGAACGTTACGCTTTACTGGAAAAAACCCGCCAGGCAGCTGAAAACCAGATAACGGTTTTGCGGGACGAACTGGAATCTCTGCGCCGTCAGCTGGCCCGTGCGCGTCAACCCCTGGAAGTGGTCGATCAGGTCGAAGAGATCGTCGAAGAATTGGAAGAAGAAGTCGCCCAGCCGATCGTTCGTGAAACGCCCAAAAAGCCAGTCCGCAAACCCAAAGGGCCCTTACGCCTGGGAGAGAAAGTTCACCTGCGTTCCATTGACCAGGATGGGGTTGTCACCAGTATCGGCGAGGAAGAGATCGAGGTGCAAATTGGCATGCTGCGTGTGCGCGCCCGTCGATCAGATGTAATGCGCACCGGCGAGCCCGCAGGTGAAGAGCCTCAACAAAAGCCCAAACCCCGCCAAGGCAAGATCACCCTGCCCCCCACCCACGATTCCCCGGGCATGGAAATGGATCTGCGCGGCCAGCGGGTGGATGAAGGCCTGGATGCCCTGGATCGCTACTTAGAAAAAGCTTATTTAGCCGGGTTGCCCTTTGTGCGCATCATCCACGGTAAAGGCACCGGCCGTTTGCGGGAATCTGTGCGGGACGCCCTCAGGGACAGCCCTTTTGTCGATCGGTTTGAAAGCGGTGGGGATAAAGAAGGGGGCGAAGGTGTGACCGTTGCCCATATCAAGCAGCACTAAGAAAAGAACCGACAGTGCGCATTCTTCACCCTGTGCATTGCCGGTTCTCTTGCACGTGAACCCCTTGAACACGTGCCCGATCTCGCTCTAAGTATCTCAGGGATAAACATACCACAATACCGTTACCAAAACGTGTCCACGCTTTTAAGGAATCTAAGCTTTTTCCCGCCATAGATGCTGGCGGCTGAAGAATTCCCGCCTCAGGGGTTCAGTTTGGTTATAAGACATCAGTTGTGCAACCAGGGATTGTTTAATCGAACCTAATTCATCCGATCCAACTTGGAGGGTGATAAAGTTTGCCAATCGGTCAGCTAATTCGAGGGCGTATTTGGTTAACAAGGTCATTTTAAGCGCAATTGCGTCATTAATGACCTCAAACACAAAGGTCTCTGCCTCCGCATACCGCTGGCGTGAAAACGCTAACAAGGCCATGCGGAATTTCCCCCAAGTGACTTCTTGAGCCAGGCCTTTTTCCTGTGCAATTTTTATCGCCAGCGCGAACTTTTGTTCAGCATCAGCGTCGTTTTGCTCATTGATATCGATCAATCCGTCCGCTAACAATGCCTGTGTGTACAGCAGGTGCATCCCTTTTTGGCCGGTCACTTCGAGGGTTGACCGGATAATTTCCTTAGCTTCCGCAAGTTGCCCATTCCGGGTTAGCAACCGCCCTAAGTGAAGGTTGTTCTCCTGCCCAGAATAAGACAAGAAGGAGTATCCCTGGCGAATCTGGGCGATACGAAAATACTGTTCAGCCTGAGTGTAATTATGCAGAATATCGTAAATTGTACCAATGATTGTGTTGGCTGCCACAATATTCTGGATCTTGTTGTTGGTTTCAGCCAACTCCAATACCCGAGCGGCATGCTGAAAGGCAGAATCGATTTGACCCTGCTCAATTTCAGCTTTGCATAGGTTAATTAATGAAAGTGTTTCAACCACCGAATTATCGAGGGATTGAGCAATCTTCAATGCTTCCCATGCAAAATGTACGCACTTTTCGACCTGCCCAGCAATATAAAAGCAGTAGGTCAACATATGGTAAGCGCGCAGTCGGTCAAAAGTGCCAAGTTGGTCGAAGTAAGTGCGGTAGGCATCTTCGGCAATCTCCAAGGCACGGATTGCCTCCCCTTGAGCATAATAGGTATCAGCCAAGAGAAACTTAACCGCAAATTCGAACGAAATTCTATTCGAGATATCAAAACCAGGATTGTCGAGGATTTTCGAGATCTGATCGGCTGCGGTGAAAACGCCTTCGAAATCAAGCGTCCACCAGCGAAAAGATGCCTGATAGTAAAGCGCTTTGATCAACAACTCAGGATGGCGGTTCCCTTTAAGATTCTCAACCGATTCGTCGATCAATACCGTGCCCGTATCGTAATCTTCACGTAAGAAACAGGCATTCGCAAGTGCCATCCTCGATAAACCCATCAACGGGTCACCCGGTTCCTGTTTGGCCAGTTGCTGAAGTTTCACCCCCAATGCTTCCAGTAAATCAACCTGGTTCGATTGGTAAGCAAAATCACTCCATTGGTGATAAAGTTGTAAGATGTCGTTGAGTGAGAAAAGTCCTTCAGGTGAATGGTTTACCATTCTCTCCGCTTGCTGAAAGGATCGATTTACATCCTCCCTGGCGCCTAGCGACCAGGCATGCCCAGCAGCGTTAAGCAGCCAGGTAAAGCCGTTGGGAAGATCACCACCTGATTGATAATGCTCAGCAATCACCGCCGCTTGATCAGAAGCATGGGGTTCATGGCTTAATAACCTGGCAACCCGTTGGTGAATAATTTGCCGATGGGTGGCAGGCGCTTCCAAGATCACAACTTCTCGCATCTTTTCGTGCATGAAAGATAAATGCTCTTGGTTCGTCTGTTGGATGGTGTTCGCCTGGAGAAAACCTTCTTGAACCAATGAATCGAGCGCGCGCAGAAACGTATGCTGACGGAAATCTGAAACCCTCTGCAATAAATTTACAGAAATGTCATTCCCGATCAATGCAGCACAGGTGAGAATATACCGCGCATCCTTGCCTAGGCGGTTGAGGCGATTTCGAATCAGCGCCTGGATGCTCCCAGGTAATGGAAAACGATCCATGCTTTGCAGGTCTTCGATATTGGTTGACATCTCCAACACATGGCGGATGGTTTCCAACACCATCAAGGGATTGCCATTTGTTTCACGATACAGCTGTTCATAAAATGCTGGTGATAGGGTCTGACTCAACACTTGCTGAATCAGACTTCTCACCTCGTCCGGGTTTAGCCCGGGCAAATGGATCATCTGGATTGGGTAGGAAAGATGAAATTGATCAACTATTTCGTCAATCCCTTGGTTGGGATACTCGGAGTGAACGGTCATGATCAGTACCCCGTGTTCATCAAAGTACCCTTGTGTTATTAGATAAGACAAAGCCTGCAAGGTCTGCTGGTCTGCCCAATGAGCATCATCCAACAAAAAGAAGATGCGTCCATATGTGCCGGCAACACTTAACAGCAAGTGATGCAGTGCATCAAAAAGGTGCTGCCGAGAAGCTGGAATTGGATTTACCTTTGATGGGTCACAATCTTCACGAATCTTGGTCAGTTCAGGCAACAACAGCGTTAACTGGTTTGCCCAAACCGTGTCGACTGCTATTAAAACCTCCTCTGGTACATGACGGCGCAATCCATGGATAATTGGCGCGAAGGGCAAAGTGTTTTCGCTTTCCCTTGCGGGGGCAATGATCAGCATGGGTTTTGGCGAGAGGATTTCATACAATTCCTGCACCAAGCGAGTTTTGCCAGCGCCCATTTCCCCTGTCAGCAAGACCAATCCGCCGCGATAAAAAGCATCCCTGAGCTGTGATAATTCAGTGCTGCGTCCAACCAGGGGCAGTTGGATCGAAGTGGATACAGGCCATCCCAAACCGCTCTTTCGCCCAGTCGTGTAGAGCAGCATCTGGGCGTGTTGACAGCGTTGCATAATTTCATCAGGCAAGGGGGCATTCAGCTCGCGTTCAAAGTAAACTTCCAGGGCGTCACAAAATTCCAGCGATTCCTGGTGGCGTCCCAATTTCATCAACATATCAATGACAGCCAGGTGCGAAGGGATATCCAGGTGATTCAGGCGTCCCAATTGAATGAATAGATCCATCGCCATTTCAAGCTTCCCCGAAGCTTGGTAGTGTTCTGCTAAGCGCTTGAGTAAAAACACCCGGTGCAAACCCAAATCATTGTTCAAAGTTTGGCACCACGCATCCAATTCGGGGTAATCGCTCAGGTCATCCCCCTGGATGATCCGATCCCCATGCCATAAAGCAAGGCTCTCAGTAATTTGGTTGACAATTTGAACAGGCATCGTTTGATTTTGAGGTAAAGCGGAAAGTATCCCCTGTAAGCTTTGATAGGATTCCTCGAATTGGGTCAGGTCAACACTGCAGCGAGAAAAATCTAATGTAACCTGGTCAAGTTCAGCAACCAGCAGGGATGGATCAGGCAGTGCTCGACGTAAGCGGGAAAGCGCTGTGCGCAACGTCCCGCGCGGATCCATCTGCTCTGCTTGCGGCCAGAGGAAGTCAATCAGCTTTTCCCGGCTGACCGGCTGGTTCATAACAGCCAGGTAATAAAGGATGCCCCGCTCAACCCGGCGGGGAATCTTGAGAGGTTCACGATTGAATAAAATCTCAACCGGCCCCAATAGACGGATCTCAAGACAGGATGTTTTCATTGTCTATTCAATCATACCTTGATTTTGACTGTGTTTGAGCAGAAAAGATCATCCAACTGGTTCATTTACGCTAAAAGCCCACCTGGTTTAAAGATGGGCTTTTAATGATGCTCCAGGTGCCGAAGGTGGGAATCGAACCCACATGCCCGAAGGCACACGAGTTTGAGTCGTGCGCGTCTGCCAATTCCGCCACTTCGGCTGGAGGACTTTATTTTATCCAATCACGCTGTACAGGTCAAGGTGCAGATGAAAACCGCTGTTCAATCATACATCGAATTCAATGTATAACATAACTTCTCAGGTAAACCTGCTGCTGAAGGGTGGGGGGTGTGGTGTGGCGGCGAAGCCGCCACACCACACCCCCCAATTTACTCACATGCTGAGTAGTTACTATTTAACATTGGTAATCGAAATGAGTTGAAGTATGATTAGAGCCTTGTACCACAACTACTGGCGAGATTAATCATTTGATCACCTCGAAGCGATCTCAACCACAAGGTTTGGTATCATAACAACAAAACCAACCGCCCTGTCTGTCAGACGAACAGGGCGAATTTATCTGGAGCACAATATGGAACTAGGCATCATCGGGTTGCCTCAATCAGGAAAAACCACCTTATTCAACGCCCTTACCCAGGGTGATGCACCCACCGGGATCAGCGGCAAGGCGCTGTCGGTTCACACGGCCGTGGTTGACGTACCGGATGAGCGGGTAGAGGCGTTACGGGGTTTATTTAAACCTCCAAAGGTGGTCTACGCCAAAGTGACCTACAATGACATCGCCGGCTTGGATGGCGAAACTTCCCAGAGTGGGATTTCTGGGCCATTACTCAACACCCTCTCAAAGATGGATGGGTTCATCCATGTCATCCGCCATTTTGAGAACCCGCTTGTCCCCCATAGTACCGGGTCCATCGACCCAAAGCGTGACCTCGCTACCATGGAAGCCGAACTGATCCTTAACGACCTGATCCTAGTTGAACGTAAATTGAACCGGCTCGAAGAAGAACGCCAACGGGGTGGCCATGGTCGAGATAAAGCCCAGGTGGCCCGGGAGAATGATCTGTTTATGAAACTGGCTGATAGCCTGGAACGGGAAATTCCCCTGCGCCATGTGAGCTTTTCAGAGGAAGAAGCGAAAATGCTCTCCAGCTATGGGCTGCTCAGTCGGAAACCACAATTGATCGTCATTAACCAATCTGAAGACCAACCCCCCTTGGATATCGAAGTTCCTTTTGCAAAGACTCACCTGATTTACATACCAGCCAAGTTGGAGATGGATATCGCCCAATTGCCTGCGGAAGAGGCTGTTATGTTCCGCTCAGAATATGGGATTGAAGAGCCCAGCCTGAACCGCTTCATCCGCTTATCCTATGAGTTGCTGAACCTGATTTCGTTTTTCACCGCAGCAGAGAAAGAAGTCCATGCCTGGACGGTCAAACGCGGTGCGACCGCCCTGGATGCCGCTGGACACATCCACTCAGATATGGAGCGGGGCTTTATCCGTGCAGAAGTCGTCAGCTATGAAGAATTAACAGCGTTAGGCGGCTTTGCTGAAGCCCGGCAGCACGGAAAACTGCGTCTGGAAGGGAAAAAATACCTGGTACAGGATGGGGATGTGATCACCATCCGCTTTAATATTTAATGTATTATTTATCTATTGGGGTATCATAAAAACAATAAATTTCAGAGACCATGATCCATCTTACCTGTTAACCCGGTTCGTTGACCCTGTGAAACGGCAAAGGTAGAATCGATTTTATCATGTCAGACCTGCTCAACCAACTTAACCCCCAGCAGCAACAGGCCGTAGCCGCACCACCCGGACCCATACTGGTGTTGGCCGGCCCCGGGTCGGGGAAAACCCGTGTCCTTACCTATCGCATCGCCTACCTAATTGCTGCATTAGAAGTCCCAGCCTACCAGATCATGGCCGTCACCTTCACCAATAAAGCCGCTCGTGAGATGGGTCACCGCGTGGAAAGCCTGTTAGGGGAAAAGACCAACGGGCTCTGGCTGGGCACCTTTCATGCCATCTGTGGGCGCATCTTGCGCCGGGAAGCAGCGCACTTGCCTGTCGACGCCAATTTCGTCATTTACGATGCTGATGACCAGCTGGCGCTGATCAAGCTTGTGATCAAAGAAAGAAGGCTTAACGAGAGCGATTACCGACCGAACCAGGTACTATCACGCATCAGCAATGCAAAAAAT
This sequence comes from Candidatus Brevefilum sp., assembly GCA_019428905.1. Lineage (GTDB taxonomy): Bacteria > Chloroflexota > Anaerolineae > Anaerolineales > Anaerolineaceae > Brevifilum. Next base: position 51,474 of record JAHYJN010000005.1, on the reverse strand, counting down.
GATCTGCTCGGACCCGCTGAATACCCCCTGGTCAGTTACCGTGACGAAACCATCAAAGGCCTTTACCACGCCTACCAGGCTTACCTGGTCGCCAGCAATGCCATGGATTTTGATGACATGCTGCTCTACACAGCGAACCTGCTTGAAACCCAACCGGATCTGCGCCGAAAGTATGCCCAACGATTTCAACACATCCTGGTGGATGAATTCCAGGACACCAACCTGGCCCAATACCAGCTGATCCATCACCTGGCTTCACTTCACAACAACATCTTTGTTGTCGGAGATGAAGACCAATCCATCTACCGCTGGCGCGGGGCGGATTATCGCAATGTCCAGCGCTTTACGAAGGATTATCCTGCCGGCGAAAAAATCTTGCTGACACAGAACTATCGCTCAACCCAAACCATCCTTGATACAGCCGTTGCCGTGATCAATCAGAACCCGCACCGGACGGAGAAGGCCTTGTTCACCGACCGTGGGGCAGGCGAATCAGTCACCATCTATGAGGCGCCGGATGACCACGATGAAGCCGCCTACGTGGTCGAAACCATTGCCCGCCAGGTTGCAGCGGGGAAAGCGAAGGAATCGGATTTTGCGATCATGTACCGCACCAATGCCCAATCTCGGCAGTTGGAAGAAGCCTTCCGCCGGGCAAACATGAGCTACCGCCTGGTAGGCGCCCAGCGCTTTTACGGCCGGCGTGAGGTCAAAGATATGATCGCCTTTTTACGGCTGATTTACAACCCCAAGGATGAGGTCAGCCTCAACCGGGTGATCAACCTTCCACCGCGCGGCATCGGGCAGGTCTCTCTCGAAAAACTACGAACTTTCGCCCGGCAAGCAGGCCTCAGCAGTGGTGAGACCCTGCTGTTTTTGAATACCGATGGCAACTCAGTCGATGACACCTATTTGGGAAGCGCCGCCATCCGTTTACGCCCATTCAGCCAGCTGCTGGCAGGGTGGCAGGCTAATCTCGATCAAATCCCACTCACAGCGCTGTTTGACCAGGTCCTGCTGGACACAGGGTACGAAGGCTACATCAAAGCCGATAGTGACGAACTGCAAGATCGCTGGGGGAACGTCCTCGAATTACGGAGTGTGCTGCTCGAATATGAAGAACAGGGATTGGGCGAGTTCTTAGAAGCAATGGCGTTGGTGGCAGACCAGGACACCCTCCCTGACACAATTGATGCACCCACCTTGCTGACCCTGCATGCCGCCAAGGGCTTGGAATTTTCGCAAGTCTTCATCGTTGGCCTGGATGAATTTTTCTTACCCCACTCACGCTCGCGGGATGACCCGGAAGCGTTGGCTGAGGAGCGTCGGCTGTTTTATGTGGGGTTAACCCGTGCCCAGGATCGTCTGTTCCTGGTCAGGGCGCAGCGACGGCGCAGCCCGTATGGCAGCTATGAATACATGCAGCCCTCGCGATTTTTATCCGACATCCCCGATGCCCTAACTAAGGGGAATTTCAGTCGGTTTGCAAATAAGCGCAACGAATATGATGTCAACCAGTACCAGTGGGACCGCCAATATACGCCCACACCCAAGCGGACGGTCACAAACAAGACGGAGAGCCGCACCCAGCGGTTCCACCCGGAGATGCATGTTCAACACCCGGTGTATGGTGAAGGCATAGTGCGCAACAGCCGGTTAGAATATGGCGATGAGACCGTTGAAGTGTATTTTGAGGGTTTGGGGCTCAAAGCCCTGGTGGCTTCCATGTCCAGCCTGGAGATTTTGGGGGATTGATGCCAAAGCCTAAGATGAAGCAGGTGAGGCTGCGTTTGGCCTGGGCCATGGTTCTCATTCTGGCAGCAGGAATGGCTTGCCAGTTCACCTCTCCCCGGCCGGCATCATGGTCAGGCACGCCTACCGCGGAGGCCTGGGGGACGGCCATTGCCTTAACCCAATCTGCGATCAGCGGACCTGATTACATCTTCACCCCATCCGTCCCTACGGTCCTGCCAGATCCCACATCGACCCCCACGCCAACGCCAACGCCCGCCATGGACGCTGAGGGACCCTGGCTGGTGTTCCCGGCACCGGGTGGAAATGACTTGCACGCCTACGATATTTATGCCGAAACTACCTCTGAAATCAGCCTGCCAGAACCAATCCTGACCGGAGACCTGCTCCGCGGCCGCTCCCCTGATGGAAGCGTTTTGGCCATCCGGGCGGGCTCCGTAATCAATGCCGAAGAGCTGGCACTTTACCAGGTCGATCTGACCACCTTCGGAGTCACAACAATCACCCCCTTGCTTTCGCTGCCCCTCCAGCGCCAGGTTGTCAACCAGGAAGGCACACGCGCCGCTGACGCCCTGGAAATCGTCACACGGCCGGATGGGCTGGCCTGGTCACCAGATGGGCGCTTCTTAGCCTTCAATGCTGCACTAAATAATGACAACAGCGATCTGTTTGTATTAGATACGCTTAATGACCGAATTGATCGCGCCAACCGTTTTCTCTCCCAAAACACATCTCCCTTGTGGGCACCTGGGGGTAACTGGTTGATCTCTCAAGAGCTTGAAATCGACCGCCCTGGCGAGAACGATTGGCGTGCGACCTTTGTGACGGGTCTGCTCATCCCGAGCTTAATTAACGTGGATATCGTCTACCAGCCGCTCTCAGCCAGTCTCGAGGAAGTGTTTGTGGGCTGGCTGAATGAAAATATCTTCATCAGTTATTCAATGACCAGGGATGGCCCCCGCTCGTTACGCACAGTGGGTACGGATGACCTAAAAGAAAGTATGATCATTGAAGGCGCTTTCCGAGGGGTCGCCTTTGATCCAGAAACCAGCACAATCGCCTTCTCGTTGAGTTACGAAAGCGCCATCTCCTTAGGGCTGTCCGGCGGCATTTACCGCTTACGCCCAGAAAGCAGCGAGTATCTCTTACAGCAAGGGGGAAGTTGGGATCGCCTGCGGTGGGATCCAACCGGGACGTTTGTTGCAGCAGGCTCTCAGGGCGTCTTATTGTTCACCCCCAACGGGGACAGCCTGCAGTTGCCGGGGCAGGGAAATGCTCGCCCATCACCCAATGGAACTTGGTTGATAACCTGGGGGGATGGGGAAAATTCTGCGGCTGGGGCGCGTTTATACCAATCCAACAGCAATTTCCCACTGCAAACACTGGTCCCTGGGCCTGTTGAGAACGTCTTCTGGCAACCCGATTCACAAGCCTTTTTTATCCAGTCCGAAGGGGCATTAATGCAATTTATCTTTCCTGGCTTAAAGCCCAAAACCATCACCGAAGGCCTGCCCCTAGGAAACGCGGTTGAAATGCTGTGGGTGGAATAGCACCAGTCCGAAATCCGCTAAGGTTTGAGATGCCTGATAAAAACGGCTATAATTAGGGCGATATGACACCAAGCGTAATTCCTCCCCAGAACATTGCTGTTTTGGCCAACCCAAACATTTCAGAGGCGCTGGAAGTGGCCCACGAAGTCGGGTCGAAGATCCGTGAAATGGGGACAAAAGCCGAAGTCGGCTCATTGTACGATGACAGCCTGCGGGAATCCGTCAACGCAAAATCCTATGACCTGCTGATTGCCCTGGGGGGTGACGGCACCATGCTGCGTGCTGGTCACCTGTGTGCGCCTGTCGATGTGCCGCTCTTGGGGATCAATATCGGTCATTTCGGCTTCCTGGTCGAGCTCAAACGTGATGAATGGCCCGCTTACCTGCCGCGCCTATTGGCGGGTGAATTCCGCTACGAAAAGCGGATGATGCTCGCCGCAAGCTGCATGCGCGAGGGCCAACAAGAGGAACTCTGCGATGTGATTAATGATGTTGTGGTCGCCAGGGGACAGTACGTCCGGCCGATTGAAGTCGAAGCCATCTTGAACGGCGCCCACATCGCCAGCTATGTGGCGGATGGGCTCATCGCTGCCACACCGACGGGTTCAACGGCCTATGCGCTTGCAGCCGGCGGTCCTATCCTGCCGCCCGAAATCAGGAACATCTTGTTGATGCCAGTTGCTCCCCATCTGTCCATCGACCGAGCGGTGGTCCTCTCGGAAGGCTCTGAAGTTTGCATCCGCGTTCAAACCCAACACGAGGCTGTGGTCAGTGTGGACGGGCAAACGCCTCTTCACCTTACCAGCGGAGATTGCGTTCAAGTTACGGCACACGAGAAATCCCTGCACATGGTCCGCTTTCAAGACCCACACTATTTTTATCGCAACCTGACAGCTTACATGGAACATAACCCCATCATCAGTATTAAAACCAATGACAGATCATAACCATCAACACGACCAAGAAATCACCCTCCGCTGTAACCGCTGTGGAAAACCGATCACACCGGCAGAAGCCATCCAGACCCCCACCGGGTACCGCTGTTCGGATTGCGTCAGGCAACAGCAGAAAACCTTCGACACCAGCCAGCCCCTGGATTATGTTTTGGGTGTTGTTACAGCAGCCATCCTGTCATTTTTTGGCAGCTGGCTGACGTCCATCATCGGCTTCTTTACGATCTTATTAGCGCCCGCAGCGGGTGTCGGCATCGCAGAAGCCATCCGGTTTATCACCAAAAAACGACGGGGCAAGCGCCTGTTTCGTTGGGTTTCCGCAGGCATCATCCTGGGTGGCCTGCCGTTGATTGGCATCACCCTCATCAGGCTGTTGCTGCTTATCAGTGCGGGTTCCTTCAGCCTGTTCAGCTTGTTCCCGCTCGGATACCAAATTTTATTCCTTGTGATGGCGGTGCCTTCAGCCTATTATCGCCTTTCTGGCACCCGGCGGTTATAAGAAAATGGGGTTAGGATCAGGCCATGTTAACTGAACTGCGCATTGAAAATTTTGCCATCATCCAGAAACTGCACCTGGATTTCGAAAAAGGTCTGGTGATCTTCACGGGCGAAACGGGCGCGGGCAAATCAATCATCATGGACGCTTTGGAAGCGGTATTGGGCGGACGAGCGGAAACAACCGCCATCCGTACTGGCGCTGAGCGTGCCCAGGTTGAAGCGACTTTTCGCCTGGACCCAGCCATCCAAGAACCAATCCATACCTTGTTGCAAGCGGAAGACTTACTGGATGACCCGGACTACATCATCCTAGCACGTGAAATCCGTCGCGAAGGCCGCAACACAGCCCGCATCAACGGCCGAACGGTCACAGCCGCCCTCCAGCGGGAGGTCGGGGCTTATTTGGTCGATATTCACGGTCAATCCGAACATCTCTCCCTGCTGCATGTGCGTAACCACCTGCGTCTTTTAGATAGTTTTGCAGGAACGGGTCCGTCATTAGAACAATACCAGGCCGTCTACCAGCATTTGCAGGAGGTGCGCAGGGATTTACAACACCTGCGTGAAATGGAACACGATGCAGCCCGCAGGGTAGACATGCTCACCTTCCAAATTCAAGAAATTGAAACTGCCCAATTGCAACCCGATGAAGAGACCACCTTACGCCAAGATCGCACCCGGCTGGCAAATGCCGAGAGCCTGGCAAAACATTCCCAACAAGCCCTGACCTTGCTGGAAGAAGGCGCACCCGAGGTTGGTGGGGTGAATGACTTGCTGGGTGAGGTGAGCCAGGCATTACACAACCTGGCGCGCATCGACGCAACCACCGAACTCCTTTACGAACGTTTGGAGACCAGCCTGACGGCTTTGCAGGAACTGGCGCTGGACCTACGGAACTACGCAGAGAACATCGAATTCAACCCACGACTTTTAGACCAGGTTGAGGAGCGGATTGACCTGATCAATAACCTCAAACGCAAATATGGTGATTCAATCGAGGCGATCCTGGCCTTTGGAGATAAAGCCCGCAAAGATTTAGACTCGATCACCCATGCTGAAGACCGCTTGGCAGAGCTTGAAACACAAGAGGCAGAATTGCTGCGAGCGCTGGCAGAACATGGGCAAGCCCTCAGCCAGCAGCGCACCCAAACTGCCGGTGAGCTTGGCCGCTGGGTTGAGGTTGAACTGGCTGAATTACAGATGTCCAAAGCGCGTTTCCAGGTCAACATCGACAGCCGCCCCGATCAAGCAGGACTGCCGCTGGAAGATGGGCGCCGGGTTGCCTTTGATGCCACCGGTTATGACCGGGTCGAATTCCTGGTGGAGACCAACCCTGGGGAAGGTTTGAAATCCCTGGTCAAGATCGCTTCTGGTGGCGAGACATCCCGGCTGATGCTGGCTCTCAAAAACGTTTTGGCGCAGGCAGATCACATCCCAACCCTGGTATTTGACGAAATTGACCAGGGTATCGGGGGTAGGGTCGGGATGGTTGTTGGTGAAAAGCTGTGGCACCTGTCCCGCCAACACCAGGTGATGTGCATTACCCACCTGCCGCAGCTGGCAGCTTATGGTGATCAGCATTACCGGGTGGCCAAGGCACTCCAGGACGGGCGTACGCATGTCGAAGTGCTGCCCCTGGTCGCTGAAAAGCGTCGGGATGAACTGGCACAAATGCTCGGTCCTGTCAGTGAGGGCACCTTACAATCGGCGGATGAGATTTTACAAATCGTGCAGGAACGTACAGCAAAAATCAATTAAATTCGTCACCGGGAGGAACTGCTCACCAAAACCAATCGTTTATCGACTAAAATAAAGGTATCAGCATAAAAACCTGATTAACCTCATCGGATCAATCGCGAAAAGGAGATGTTATGCCCAGTTACACAGATATCCTGGCAGTAATTTTAGGAGGCGGCCAGGGAAAGCGTTTATACCCCCTCACCCTGATGCGATCCAAACCAGCAGTACCAATTGCCGGGAAGTACCGATTAATCGACATACCCATCAGCAACTGCATCAATTCTGAGATTTTCAAGATTGCCGTCCTGACCCAGTTTAATTCCGTTTCTTTGCACCGGCATATCACCAATACCTTTAATTTCGACGCCTTTCACCCTGGCTGGGTTCAGATTTGGGCGGCCGAACAAACCATGGAGCGCATGGAATGGTACCAGGGAACCGCAGACGCTGTCCGTAAACAGTTGTTTGAAATCCAATCAGCCCGATCAAAGTATGTGCTCATCCTGGCTGGCGACCATCTTTACCAGATGAATTACTCGAAGATGGCGAATTTTCATTGGGAGAACAAAGCGGATGTCACGGTAGCGCTGCAGCCGGTCACACGGGCTGAAGCTTCACGTTTTGGCTTGTTGAAACAAAGTCAAAATTCTCAAATTATCGACTTTGCTGAAAAACCAAAAGACCCGGCTGTTCTCGATGAATTTGCCACCCGGGATGACCCAGAAAAACCTCACATGGCCTCGATGGGCATTTACCTGTTCAACTTAGATGTGCTGGTTGATGTTTTGAGTATGAAATCCGGGCCAAAAGACTTTGATGACTTTGGCTATGACGTGATTCCGCATTGTGTCACCAACAAGCTGAAAGTTTTCGGCTACGAATTCAGCGGCTACTGGCGAGATATTGGTACCATCCGCTCGTTTTATGAAACAAACCTGGAATTAACCATGCAGAATCCAAGCTTTGATATTTACGACCCGCAATACCGCCTCTATACCCATGGTCGTTTCCTGCCTGGTTCGCGGCTTTCAGATTGTGAATTTCAGGATGTCCTGATTGGTGAAGGCTGTATCATCACCCGGGCCAAGATCAACCACTCTGTGATTGGCGTTCGGAGCATCATCAAAGCTGGTGCGTCCATCAAAGACACGGTCATGATGGGTGCAGATTATTATGATGATTCGGGCGAAATCCCGCTGGGTATCGGTGAGAACTGCAACATTGAGGGCGCGATTATCGATAAGAACGTACGCATGGGACAGGATGTCTGCATAAAACCCTTCCCACTGGGGACAGAAGTGGACACGGACGCCTATTCGATCAAAGATGGGATTGTGGTGATCCCGAAACGGACCATCCTTCCCCCTGGGACGAGTATCTGCCCTGAAAGCATCACGTTGTAACGAATTGCCATAGCTTCTCAAGGGTTTGTCTAAAAAGCAACCCCTGAGGATAGGTTCATTCATCAGGTAGTTACACAGCTGATTGCCCCCAGTGGTAATAACAGCCAGATGGTATAGGGAAACGAATATCAGTCAAGAGATATCACCTGATGCCTGATTCAGTCACAAAGGAAGCGTGAATGTGACGTGGTTGCCTTTGGCAACACACGTGACCTACGGCAAAATATTCTGACATAATCACCGCGTAGAGACGCCCCGCCGGGGCGTCTCTACGTATCAATTGTGGATAATCGCCCCACAACCCGGCTGATTTAATCCTGGCAAAGGGCATGGGAAATGACGAAACACTGTCAAAAACCCACAAACTAATATTCTTCTTGCTCCAAGTAAAATGTCCTGTGATTGCTGGTGATATTGGTACACCTTATGGAAGCATCGTGATAAAACATGCCGCTGCTGAAACAAAAAACTGATTGTCCGCATTGGATAAACATTAGATATAATTATCAGGGTGTTAAAATAACAAAAACAGGAAAACCCTTAGATTATCTCAGGGTCTTATTTAAATAATCGCGTAGAATTACCTGTCTTTATTGAATTGCGGATTGGAGAAATGTGAATGGATAAGAAAAAATCACCAATGGCGGTGAAAGCCGCGGAGGATATTTCCGTTTCGTGGCATGCCATGACCAACACAGATGTATTACAGGAGTTGGACTCGCAGACAGAAACCGGCTTAACCAGCTCGGAGGTTAAAGCCCGGCAGGAAAAGTATGGTCTTAATGAGCTGCAGGAAGCGCCCCCAACCTCCTTTTGGGTGATGCTGTGGTCACAAATTAATAATTTTGTGATTTACATGTTGATGGGCGCAGCCATCATCTCAGCCCTGCTGGGTGATTATGTCGAGGCGATTGCCATCATGGCAATTGTGGTCCTAAACGCCATCATGGGCATCATCCAGGAGAGCCGCGCAGAGGCAGCCCTAGCTGCCCTCAAGAAACTGGCGGCGCCTGATGCCTCTGTGCTTCGCGATGGCAAGCGGTTAACTGTGCCTGCTGCCCAATTGGTGCCAGGTGATATTGTCTATCTGGAAGCGGGCAATTACATCCCGGCCGATGTACGCCTGCTGGAAGCCGTCAACCTGCGCATCGATGAAGCCTCTCTAACCGGCGAATCGGTCTCCGTCCAGAAAAACGCTCAATCCCGGCTGGAGAAGGACATCCCTTTGGGTGATCGGCTTAACACAGCCTTCATGGGCACTCTGGTGACCTATGGGCGCGGCAGAGGTGTGGTGGTCAGCACTGGGATGAACACACAGCTCGGTATGATCGCCACCATGCTCCAGCAGGTTGAAGAAGAGCAAACCCCGCTGCAGCGCCGGCTTGACCAGCTTGGGAAAATACTGGGGTGGGGCTCTCTGATTATTTGTGGCCTGGTATTTGTGATCGGGGTCATCCGCTATATCCTCCAGCCAGGTGCCGCTGATTTCTTCAGTCCAGAGGCGCTTGAGGTGTTCACTGAGCTGTTCATGATTGCGGTTTCCCTGGCCATTGCAGCCGTGCCTGAAGGTTTACCTGCGGTCGTCACCATCAGCCTAGCACTGGGGATGCGTGAGATGGTCCGGCGCCATGCTCTCATCCGCAAACTTTCATCGGTAGAGACACTGGGTTCTGCCACAGTCATCTGCTCCGATAAGACCGGCACCCTCACCCAAAACGAAATGACCGTGACCCGCCTGTGGGGCGATGGTGAATTCATCGGCATCACCGGCAGCGGGTATACACCCCAGGGGGAATTCTTGAAGGATGGTGAGCCGATCAGCCTCAGGGATTTCCCGGTTAACAAAACCGCGCTGTGGTTGGGTACTTTGAACAACGATGCCCAGCTCGAACCTGCGGGTGAACAGGATGGGCGCGAGATCTACCGCATGGTGGGTGACCCGACCGAAGGCGCGATTCTTGTGGCGGCACTTAAGGCAGGCGCCTCAGCGAAAGACCTCAATAAATCCTTCCCACGTGCCCAGGAAATCCCCTTTGATTCTGTGCGCAAACGTATGCTGACCATTCACTCGGTCGATTCCCCCAAAGATGACGATATCTCGCCGATGAATGGTGAAGACGCCGACCGTGACCTATACGTGATTGCCGTCAAAGGTGCACCCGATATTGTGCTCGGCTTATGCACCCAGGTCATGACCTCGGACAACCACGATATACCAATGACCGATGAAAAACGGCAGGAGATCCTGGCTGCCAATGACGCCATGACTGGCGACGCCCTGCGGGTGTTAGGTGTTGCCTGCCGGGGGGTGACGGTCATGCCAGAAGAAATCAACAGCGAAGCTTTGGAAAAAGACCTGACCTTTGTCGGCCTAATCGGCATGATCGACCCTGCCCGAGTGGAAGTGGCAGATGCCATTAACACCGCCCGCAGTGCAGGCATCCGCACTATCATGATCACCGGCGATTATCCCAACACAGCCCGTGCCATAGCTGATCAAATTGGTTTGCTCCGCCCAGGCAGTAAAGTGATGACCGGCTTGGAACTCGATAAACTCAGCGACGAAGAGATGATTGAAAACGTCCAGGTGACCGATGTCTACGCCCGGGTCAGCCCGGAACACAAGATGCGGATTGTCGATGCCCTGCGCTCCAACCAGCAAGTTGTAGCCATGACCGGTGATGGCGTCAATGACGCCCCTGCCATCAAGCGAGCTGATATCGGCGTGGCAATGGGCATCACCGGCACCGATGTGGCCAAGGGTGCTGCGGACATGGTGCTGACCGATGACAATTATGTCAGCATTGTGTCAGCTGTTGAGCAAGGCCGGGTGATCTACAACAATATCCGCAAATTCGTTTATTACCTGCTCTCCTGTAACGCGGCAGAGATCATGGTGATCTTCCTGGCGACTTTATTCGGCTGGCCGATCCCGCTCACCGCTATCCAGCTCTTATGGCTAAACCTCGTCACCGATGGCGCACCAGCCCTGGCCTTGGGCACCGAACCGGGTGACCCCGATATCATGGAACGCTCACCAAGACCACCTAAAGAGCCGATCATCAATAAGCATATGCAACTAGGCATCCTGGTTCAGACCATAGCGATTACTGCGGTCACCCTGGGCGCGTATGCCATCGGTTTATTCACCGAACCGGAACACGTCGAATTTGCCCGAACAATGGCCTTTGTCACCCTCAGCATCTCTGAACTGTTCCGTGCTTATACGGCTCGGTCGGAATATTATCCGCTGCTGAAGATCGGTGTCTTCAAGAACAAATTGATGAATTGGGCTGTGCTGGGTTCGTTGGTGTTGATCTTCGTTGTGGTTTACGTGCCCTTCTTCCAACCCATCTTCAACACCGCCCCCCTGGGCATTGCACAGTGGCTCGAGATCCTCCCCCTGGTGTTGGTTCCCTCGGTTGCAGCAGAGCTCACCAAGGTCTATATCCGCAAGCGCATTAATCAGACACAAGCTGTAAGTGCATAAAGAATGAACCCCTAATTACATTCGTCGTCACGACGCAGCGTGTGAGGGAATCAGGGGGTGTGTGGCGGCTGCGCCGCCGCACCACACCTCCTACCCCTGGGCAATTACCAATCGTAAAGAATATCGGCTGAAACAAGCCGATATTTTTTTCGTCTCGTGATCCAGTAGGCTAAAGAAAAAATGATTGTTGCTGGTGTGGTTTCTGCGTATAATCCATATAGGCTAATCTCAATCAAACCAAAAAAGTGGATCAATAATCAGGGTAGAAAGCAGGCATCAACACGACATGGAAAAATTCATTGCAGTTGCGGGAAATATTGGTGTGGGGAAATCCACTTTAGTCCGGTTGTTAAGCGAAGCATTAAGTTGGACGCCCTTTTACGAACCAGTCACGGAGAACCCCTACCTGGCGGATTTCTATGAGGACATGCAGGCCTGGGGTTTCCATTCGCAAGTCTATTTCCTGATGCGGCGTTTGCGCATCCATCGACAGTTGATGAAGATGAATGGTTCAGTCATTCAAGACCGCAGCGTTTATGAGGATGCCGAGATTTTCGCCCACAATCTCTACCTGCAAGATGCAATTAATGAACGGGATTATGAAACTTATCGCGAGCTGTACCAGGTTCTGGTTGAGTTCCTCCCACCGCCAGACCTGGTGATCTACCTGCGGGCATCTGTACCAACGTTGTTGCACCGTATTTCAAAACGCGGCCGTGACTATGAAAAGACGATCGCAGCAGATTACCTAGCAGATTTAAACGAGCTTTACGAAAGCTGGGTGGAGCATTTTGACCTGTGCCCCATCCTGACCATCCCATGTGACGACCTGGATTACGTTGCCAAGCCCCAGCATCTCGGTTTGATCGTCGATAAAGTCAACGACATCCTGACCGGTAAAGCGGAAGTACGATTCGACCTGTAAGCACAGCAAGCTCGATTAGATAAAAACAGACGCGCCAACACGTCTGCCATCGTTTAATGCATTGTTGATTATTGGAAGCTAAAGGCCATCAATCAATAAAAGCCCTGGCTTCATTTTCCGGCCCTATCGCTGGCAGTGGTGTCCCTACAGTGCGAGGTGTAACTGTTAGCTTGATGGCGGTACGAACCTTGCCGTCAATCTCCACATCCACAAATTCTGGTACGCACACAATATCAATACCATCATTGGCCAGGTAACCCTTGGCAAGGATAACCGCCTTGACAGCCTGGTTGATAGCACCAGCCCCGATTGACTGGACCTCAGCCATCTGGTGCTCACGTACAACGCCTGCAATTGCCCCTGCGACTGCAGCAGTGCGGGAGTTTGCTGAAACCTTGATGACATTCATGATTTGCTCCCTCGGTCAAATACTTTCGGATTCAAAGCTTAGAATATTTTAATATCCTGGGGCTTTAATCTATCTTCATTTAATATTTTACAAGATTTCCGCACAGATATCAAGTGGAATCAAATGATTCCTAAAACAACTGCTGCCAGCCGAAAAAACAAAACCCCCAACTTGGTGTGGATTTCACAGTAATTAATCCCCCAAAGACAGCAGCTTTTGATAAACCCGGTAACGTTTGTAGACCTCAGCCCCCATGCGTTCTGCCAAGGCCGGTGTCTTTGGGTTATCGATCGAAGTCAGCGAGAGGTCAATCCAAGTATAGCCACGTGCTTGTGCCCGTTTGAGCATTTCAGAAAACAGCATCAAGCTGACCCCCGTCCCCCAATATTCAGGTAAGACCAAAACACTTTTGATCGCCAACCCTTTTGGCTGGATCTGACGATATCGCAGCAGGCGATAAAGATCCCAGGGGTAGCGTAAACCATTGAAGTGCTGCAGCACCTCGTTCAGGTTGGGTATGCCCGGGAAAAAACCAACCGTGAGGTCCCCCACATCAGCAAATAAGATCATGCTGGGGTCAGCATACTTCCGAAAGGGCTCCAGGGTATCGTCCAGGGCATTTCGGTCCCAGCCCACAAAATCAACCAGGTGTGCCAAGGCCTTGTTGAGCAAGTAATGCACCCGGTCAGCTTCCCGGTCCCACTCCTCGAGCCGCGCTTCTCGGATGACGGCCACCCCACGCTGGGCCGCTCGTTCCGCCGATCTGTGGAGCAGCTCAAATTCACGCGTGTTCGTAGAAATATCCAACGCAAAGGCCAGGTTATCCGGTCGGAAGGGCGTAAACCCGTATGCCACGACCAGCTGTTCATAATACGGCGGTGTATGCCCACAGCTAACGGCAGGCGGGCGATCACGCCCCTCAATCAGGATGCCATAGGCAGCATCATAATCCTGGTGAAAAGGGCCGATCATGCGGTTCAAGCCCTGTGCCCTGATCCATTCTTCTGCAGCTCCAAACAGCGCGTCCGCCACAGATTGGTCATCAATGCATTCGAAGAAACCAAACATGCCGTCCTGCAACCCGCGCGATGCGTTCGACGTATGGTCAACGGCCGCCATAATCGTCCCTGATAAGACCCCGTCTCGATAGGCGAGAAAAAATTCCGCCTCCCCATGACTGAAGAAAGTGCCTTTGTGGGGGTTGAGCTGCTTCATCCGCTCCGGGATTAACGGCGGAACCCACAGCGGGTCATCCCGGTAGATCTTCCAGGGGAAGGTGGCAAAACGGCGTCGTTGAAAATCATTAACAACCTTTTGTATGGCAATATGGGTCATAAGACCTCCTTTTCAGATCAAAGACCACCAACATTAGAAGCAAGCTTCACCCGTGGGGAGAGCTTTTGCATCGCCTCACCTAAGAGGATCGTTTCTGTGTCAATTTTACATTGAAAAAACCCTCTGGCAGACTTAGCCGCCAAAGGGTTTGATATCAAGTTAGAAAACAATGGTTTCAGGTATTTCGAAATCCGGTTACCAAGTTGTTGTCAGGATTAGCTTACACAGTCTCACTCACACCAGGCAAGGGTTTCTTTTCAGCGCGCTCAGCTTTACGTGCTGCACGGCGAATGCGCAATTCTTCCACAATGTGGTGATGTTGCTTTCGCCCCAGGGGATAGAAGATGGCAATAATAATCCCAGAAACCAAAAGCAGCGCCGGAATGGGGCCAACCACCAGGCGGATGCCTAACAGCGCGCTGGCGGGTTGCACCGCTCCCTGGCCGCCCTGGAAATTGGTGAGCTGCAAAACAACCAGTGAAAGCGGCTGGGCAATCGCCATGCCAATCTTGCCTAAAAGTGTGACCAGGCTGTAGAACATCCCCTCGTTGCGTTCACCGGTGTGAAATTCTTCCCACTCGATCGCGTCTGGGATGATGGCCCACGGCAAGACCTGCCCGGCACTGACACCAACACCTGCCATGACACAAAAGATCAAAAGCAGCCAGAACGGCGTTTGGGGTGTCATCAATATCAAAATAATCATCACCACGGCCCAGAAACCCACCCCAATGATGTAGGCCAGGCGTTTATTCCAATTCTTTGAAACCCAATTCCAGATCGGCAGGGCAAAGATCGCCGTGACAAAGATGCTGACCATGATGATGATGTTCTGCGATTGGCGCTGGATGATGTGCAGGATAAAAAATTGCAGGTTGGATTCGATCACAACGATCGCCATCCAGGTTGCCAGGTACATCAATGCACCAAACATGAAAGGCTTGTTTTTGAAGGCACTTTTCAGGGATGGCCAGAACTTGGGCAGTGTCTCTTTTTGGTACTCTTTCTTTTCTTTGGTGCCTAAGAAAACGCCAAAGATGGGTGCAGCCGCAATTCCACCAGCGACGATCGCCATGATCAAGACACTGCGCGGCGTCGCCAGGTCCCAGTTATTGCCGACAATCAGCAAGGGCAGGATGTAAGCCGTCAGGCTGCCGATGATATTGAACATCATCCTGAAGCTGGTCAGTTTTGTGCGCTCGTCGTAATCGGAGGTCAATTCTGGCGTCAGGGCGAAATAGGGCATATACACCACAGTTGCCAGGGCCTCATACACAATATATGCTAAAGAATAATAGATGATCAGGCCGGTTTGACCGAAATTAGGACTGAGCCAGAGCAGCATAAAAGACAGGCCAAAGGGGATGGCGCCAAACAACAGGAAAGGACGCCGCCGGCCCCATTTCGTGCGCGTCCGGTCAGAAATATATCCGACCAGCAGGTCATTCACAAAATCCCAGCTGCGGCCAATAAATAAAATAATAGCAACCAATCCAGGCTGCAAGCCTACCACCGTCACCATAAAAACCGCAAAAAAGGCGGTGATGATGGAGTTGTTCATACTGAAACCAAAATCACCCATCCCATAAAAGATATTGGTTAAAAAAGGTAGTTTTTCTTTTTTCTCCACTGGTCAGCTCCTCGATTAATTAAAAGTCTCCAATAATTAAACACAGCAACATTAAATAAGTTATGCTATTCAGCACGCGGGGGTTCAAAATTATTGACAATAAGATAATTTCTCCAAGGTTTTCAGCACTACTTTTTTAATGGCTAACATCCAAGGAATGCCGAAGAACCAAAAATTTAACATCCTGATTGTATCACTTTAAAACAAAACTGGAAGACAAATTCAAAAAGGGCATCAAAATCACGTTTGAACGGGTGTTGATGATTAAGCAGGCGCGCAGCACAACGAATTGTTCCCAATACCTATGCTGACATCTTCAGATATTTCTGCTTCAAATGGGCAACAATCAAAACAAATATTAAGAGAAAATCACAAAGCCTTCATTTGGTCCCTGACATAGAATTGGCCAAGGACCAAATGAGGGCAATTATTTTATGATGTTTTGCTCAGAAATGAGTGGAACAAGGCGTTAAATTCTTCTGGTTTTTCAATATGAACGCCGTGCGCAGCATCCGCAATCACATGTTCAGCGTAATCACCCCCTGCATTAGCATAAGCTTCGAATACATTGCGTGTTTGGGCTAACATCGGCTGGGGAGGGTAAATATCCATTCCTGGCCATCCAGGCACGTAACCCAGACTGCCCAGCGCTCCCAGATCAAACATAGAGTTATCTGATACGATCAAATCTGAATCGCCACGGATCCACAGGATAGGTGGTTTTTGATCAACATCAATCAATTCAGCAGCATCCCCACCAATATATTTTGGCGACCAACTGTTTACTGGACCAAACTTGCCAGGGGCAACATTTGGCCAATTGGGGGAAGGCACAAAATCACCCGGGTATCGTTCATCGCCTATCTTCTCAGCAAGGGAGGCTGTGAGAAAATCCTCTTCTCGTGAAGCCCGAAAAGGCGGTTTGTAATAAAAACCATTGATGACATTCCGGGGCGAGTTAGGATCGTCTGTGCTTCGATCACCGGCTTTGATCAACTTGACAAAATCCTGGTTGACAACCCCACCGCCAGACCCTGCAAAGTCATCATAACATGGCTGACCATCTTCACCTTTTGATCCCCCAAAACCATATGGGCTTACCGGGCTAATTAAAGTAGCGGAGAGCACTCGCGGTGCATGATCGATAATGAACCGATAGATGATCCCCCCGCCCATAGACCAACCCACAAAATGCGCTTGAGGGATTTGAAGCTCATCAAGCAATGCTGCTAAATCATCACTCCAATCTCGCATACCCCTTGTAGAATCAGCGATCTTGTCTTCGGTCCAACCGTATCCCCGTAAGTCTGGGGCAATACCGCGGAATCCATCCGGTAAGGCCAGCATGGTCTCTTCCCAATATAACGCAGCTGAAAAATTACCATGCAAGAAAATGACGGGAACCCCGGTTTCAGCACCTGAAAAATAGACGTTCTGTTCCAATCGCTTGGTTTTCACCAATTTATTCGTGATACCGGGTAGCGCATCGGGCTTTTCCATATTAACCTCCTGAAGATATTGACTTTTGGATACAAAACAACCTGATTAATCAACGATTATAATATGTTTTGGTTATAATTTTTCCCCTTGATTCACCATATTCGGAAAAACATCGATCAAAGATTGAAAAACCAGGGAGTCATTCTTTCTAAAAGGATAACAGCTCTACCCTTTGGATGCCAAACACTGACTCAGGCAGCCTTGCTACTGAAGGGCACCCTCGCACCCTGAGTAGCAATCAATAATCGATAATAACAGGACAAGATCTGCCCAAATACTGAATATTATTGAAGCCTCAGGAAACTCAATTTTCTTCAATTAAAGTCCTCAGCAATCCAAAATCGCTGCGAGAGGTCATGTCAATGCTGAGCGGGGTGACGGACACCTGTTTATCAATCAGAACCGCATAAGTATCGCTGTTCTTCTCGAGAAGCTCTGGGTCATAACGAATCTCATACCCTACCGGGCCGCGGTCAGACAGGGACTCGCGTTTGGCAGGCTTGGGAATGTAATACCGCCGGCGGGATTGCCGGGTGAGCGCCCAGGGTGTCTGGGGAGTTGCCCCATGAGGGATATCCAGTTTGATCACATCGACATCTTCGGGCAAGGGTTTTTTCAGCATGATTTCGGCAAATTTGTGGGTGAAATACCCCGCAACCTTGAAATCCACATCCTGCGAAAGTGAAAGGTGATGCTCCGTTCCGGTCTGCATCGAAACCGCCAGGGCAGGAATGCCCAGGGAGGCCGCTTCCAATGCCGCACCAACCGTACCCGAGATGGTGATCGCAGCGCCCACATTCTCGCCATAATTGATCCCCGATACCAGCAGATCCGGTTTGGCTTTGATTACATCGTACATGCCATGCAGCACGGCCTGCCCGGGCGAACCGTCCACGGCATAAACGGTCCAATCACGCCCGTTGACGTGCAGCGTCATTTGCTCAATGATGCCCGAGGATTGAATCGGCATGCTGTGACCGGTGCTGGTCTGTTGATTGAGCGGGGCCACCACGTGCACGAACCCAAGGGTGTCGAGGGCTTCAGCGGCAGCCCACAAGCCCGGCGAGTGGATGCTGTCGTCATTGGTCAATAAGATTTGCGTTGTTTTATCATTCATAATTATTTATTTTAGTTTAAGATATTCAATTCAGCAACCATGTTTGGGTAAATACTCGATTGACTATGCTACAGCTAAGCGATTTCTGCACAAAGTCAAAAGGAAAATGAACCCGTTTGGTATAAAGGAATGATCACTGTTAGATCGATCCCCCTGCACAGCGTGCAGCGAAGGCCTTAATCTCCTGCACCATTGCCATTAAGCCGTTGGCACGTTGTGAAGAAAGGTGTTTGTTCAACCCTATCGCTTCAAAAAAGGTCAGGTCAGCTTTGAGTACCGCTTCAGCCGGCTGACCGGAGAAGACCTGCAGCAGCAAGGCAGCCAATCCTTTGACAATCAGCGAATCGCTGTCGGATTGCAAGTAGACTTCCCCCTGGCGGCATTCCCGGTGCAGCCACACCAGTGACTGACACCCCCGGACAATGTTTTCCTCGGTCCGATAAGCTTCGGCTAACGGCGGCGCCTTTTGCCCGAGTTCGATCAGGTAAGCATAACGCTCATCCCATTCTGGTAAGAATGAAAAGTCTTCAATAATTTGGGCCTGGATGTCTTTGATGGCTGCCATTGGTTTACCTGCCTAAGAGCTTCAGCACTTTATGAATAGAAAGCACCAGGGCATCGATATCCTCACGGGTGTTGTAGAGCGCCAAAGAGGCTCGCACTGTTCCTTCAATCCCCAGGGCTTGCATGATGGGTTGGGTGCAGTGGTGGCCGGTGCGCACCGCAATCCCATGGGTATCGAGCAGGGTGCCCAGGTCATAGTGGTGTACGCCGTCGATGTTGAAAGCCAGGATGCTGGTCCGGTGTTTGGCATTCCCATAAATCTTCAAACCATCGATCTGGGTTAATTGCTCTCGGCCATAATTCAAGGCATCATCTTCATGGGTGACGATCTCATTAAAATCCATGCCGTTCAGGTAATCGATCGCGGCAGCCAGACCAATTGGGCCGACAATATTCGGGGTGCCGGCTTCAAACTTGAACGGAAGTTTGTTATAAGTGGTCTTCTCGATTGTTACCAGGTCGATCATCTCACCGCCGCCCTGGTAAGGCGGCATCGCATTCAACCATTTTTCCTTGCCGTAAAGCACGCCGATGCCGGTCGGCCCGTAAATCTTGTGACCTGAGAAGGCATAAAAATCCGCATCCAAAGCCCGTACATCATGTTCGATATGCTGTACCGATTGGGCAGCATCCACCAACACCGCCGCGCCAGCATCATGGGCCATTTGGATCATCTCACGCGCCGGGTTGATCGTACCCAGCGAGTTGGAAACGTGATTAAAAGCAACAATGCGCGTCTTGTCACTTAATAAGTTTTGGTACACGTCCAGTTTGAGATCACCGTTTTCATCAAAGGGAACCACATGGAAATTTGCCCCGCGCCGCTCACACATCATCTGCCATGGCACGAAATTAGAATGATGGTCCATCTCGGTGACGATCACGTCATCACCCGGGTTGACAAAAGCCTCACCAAACGAAAAAGCTACCAGGTTGATCGCTTCGGTTGTGCCGCGGGTGAAGACCACCTCGTGCTCATGTTGGGCGTTGATGTACATCTGTACCGTTTTGCGAGCTGCTTCGTGGGCTTCAGTAGCCAGGTTTGACAAATGATGCGTACCGCGATGGATATTGCTGTTGTAACGAGTATAGTAATCGATGATCGCATCAATCACAGGCTGGGGTTTTTGGGTGGTGGCCGCGTTATCCAGGTAGACCAGCGGTTTGCCGTTAACAAAAGTTGTTAAGATCGGGAAGTCTGAGCGGATTTTCTTAATGTCAAATGTCATGTTATCCTTTGTCCATCTCATTTTACGTTCATTTATTTTACCCGACATGCCTTTGCTATGGCGCGAATTGCATCATCTATTAATTAATATCCAACTTATTTCAATGGGTAACTTACCAGATTTACCAATAATCCATCAATAAAAAGTTGTACGGATCACGGGCTGAAACAGGTCCTTGCGATGAGCACAGGCAGGGTCAAGCGCACACCTTTCACAGATCGGTTCGGTCATCTCAGGACAGTGCACCCGGTTGTAATTGAATGCGACATGGTCAACGGCGCCCATGCTCAATCCCGAAACCTGGATTAAGCGTTGAATGGCCATGTAACAGGCATAGCGGATGATCCATTCATCATCAACAGAAACATGGCGCCTGTCCCCAATTTTCTGGCGCAAGTCAAAATCGAGAATCTCTACCAGGCCTGTACGCAGGCAAAAGCGCATCACGTGATAGTCAATCACGGGTTGAATGGCCTCATCGTCTGAAAGGGACAGGAATCGCTCCGGCCTTTCTTTAAGGATCATTGCCAAAAGGTTGGTCTTCTTGCGAAAAGGATCTTCTTTGTAACCCCCAATGTGATCTAAAATCGACAAGAAAGTCATCAGAGGTTTTGTCGATTGTTTGGCTTGATCAATAATTGATTGGGATGTTAATCCCATCGAGATTAAATCTCGACCATAAGCCTGAGCCTTTTCCAAATGCAACGCAAACGCCGGCATTGGATCAGATCCATCGTCAGCCTGGAACAGGGCCAGCATTTCTGCTGTGGTCGTGCGGGCTTGCCGTTCAGGCGTGAAAAACGCAGGGTCTTTATCCAGCATGCGCATGTAAGCATAAGATAGGTAGGTTGAACCCTTGCACGCATGCCCGTCAATCGTGGCAACCAAGGGATACCCGTAGCGGCCGGACTGAACCTCCCAAAAGCTGAACTGCTGCAGCGTTTGGACAAAGAAAAAATCCAACGCGGCGGGATGCCCGACAGGTGGATAATAATCGCTGACAAAGTTAAATGGTTCCGCTTCCGGAATCCTCTGAATGACCTGGGCTATCCGCTCAACCTGGCTTTCATCGATCCTGACCCGACCATCAAGCGGGATGTCCGGTGCAGCATGATCGAATAACAGGGCCGTCGGGCCGACATGCTCTATTTCTGCAGAAGCCAATGCCATGGCTTTCCGGGCGGCCATGATCGGATGCACCCCTTGCAGCAAATGAGATAATGCCGCTCCACAGAAAGTATCCCCCGCGCCGGTAGGATCCAGCACCTTAGCCGGGACAGCAGGCAGCGCAGTTTGAAAGTCACCCTGGACAACCAGTGCGCCTGCCCGTCCGCGCGTGATAAACATCTGTTTCCCCGCCTCGGTGATCACCCGATCCAGCCCGCCGTATACCCTGACCGCTTCCGCTTCATTCAAGAAAACCACATCCGAGCGTTCGAGCAACAACCGGATCAGTTCGGGCTTTTCTTCGATCAGGGCTAAAAAACTGCCAACGGAAATCATCGGCGCGTTGCGTGCACGGCAGGCGTTGGCAAATTCCAACTGTAGTTGAACATCACCGATGGCCGTGATATGCACGCCATTATAAATTGAAAGGTCTTGCGGTAAACCTGCAGGGTCCAAACGCGCTTCTTCACCTACAAAGAATTCAAGGTAGTTGGCTTGATCGCCGTCATGAGCAATCTCGAAATGGGGCATATCCTCCAGCGCCACACGCGGACCCAACCAGGCTTCCAGCCGCCGCTCCAATGGTTCAAATAAATCAGGAATTTGCCTTGGCTTTGGGCTGAACATTGAAACCTGGCAGCCGCTGCGCGCTGCCGCCAGTGCGGTATATAAGCCTGCACCGCCTGCTGAAATGGCTGTTTGATGATTGCAGTGCAGTTTGTCAATAGATGGCCCACCGATGACCAGTAAATGCGGCATAAACTATCCTTATCTGTTAATTAGATTACACCTTATGTGACCAATAATAATCACACGCCTCAAGTTGTGATAGATCCATCATGTTACCAGGTCTGAGAGCAAACCTTGAATGACATCCCAATCAATCAAGGCTTGATCCTCTGGTCGAGCCAGGAATGGACTGACATCATCTTTTACAAGCGCTAAATCTGATCGGCTTAACTTGTCGTGGATTATGGATTTCCAATTTGACACAGATAATTGAGGACCTTCCCAGCCGGTGTGACCCAACGCATGGTTGAGCATGTCAAAGTTTGGCAGCGGCCAGGAACGATCGCTGAGGTACCAAACCAAGTCAAAAACATCCCGACCTTTTAAATATTTCCTTTGTAAAACAGCATGCACATTTCCAGCCAGGAGTGAGGCTTGGTCGTGATGTTGGAAATTTAAGAATAATTCGCGATAACGGATCAAAGACGTCGTCAACTCTGCCCCAACGGGTGGGCGTGTGTCCACTTCGATTTTGATCGTAAATTTTTGATCGACATGTGGCGATAGGCCGAATTCAAATAGCAACCCTGGAAAACCAATAAAAGCTTGATGTACTGTTTTTTGATCGTTGAACTTAACTTGGAGTGGATACCCCTCTTGGGTTAACACGGTTGAGATGGCATCTAAATAAGTCCGAAATTGATAGTTTTCGCTGGGTTTTTCCAATGAAAAGTCGAGGTCTTCTGAGTACCTGGGAAGCTGATAAAGAAAGCGCAGCGCTGTTCCCCCTAAGAATGCCAGGGGGATCATGGCACCATGCTCCTGGAGAACCGCTAATATGCGTGCCTGAAGATACTCGCGCACCCAGTTCAACGCCTGCTGCTGACGATTGGCTTTCCCTAACAAGACATGCAAATCTGATTTCATAATAGCGACAATCTTTCCCGATCCATAATCGTATCAAGATGATCAACAGCCCTGACCAATTTCTTTAAGCCGATGTCACGGGCAGCCTTTCTCATCCATTTTATGTCAAACTGATCCAGATTTTGAAGCCTCAAGGAATCCAAATACTCAGGTGTATGACCCTGTTTTGTCAGGTAAATCAAGTCGAGCAAGGCTTTTTCTGGGCGGGCAAGATAGGCAGACTGGTCTGTGCTCACCTGCACCAAACTAAAACCTGAGAACAAAGGGCTCTGAATGTTGTGATATCGATAAGAGCCGAATGGTGTTTCGATAACTTTCGATCGCAGCTTGCTGGTAATGCTCAAAACTTGAGGCACAGATTCGGGGATCAGGTCATAATATGCCAGTGCAGATTGTAAACTAACATAAGATGGCGCAATTAAGCGGTTGGCAATCAGAAAAGGATGCGGATCTTTTTGCCGATAGGGTTCCGCTAAAGTATACAGTCCGCGTCTCAACTGATGGATTTTTTTAGCAGCAGTCCACCTAGAGAGTTGCTTTTGGATATTGACACGATCGACATCCCCAGCCTGTAATAAAGCGCTCGAAAATACGGGCAAATCACCCACTTGAACCATCAAATCATGAAATTTCATTGCATTAACATACCATAACTGGTATGTTAATGCAATAGATCAATCAACAATGTCCACAAATACCGGTGTACCGATTTGAACCTTCAACCTTTCCGCTGCGTTACCATTCACCTCGGCAATCGCTAGGTGACCCGTGCTATCGATCAAAGCGACCAGTTCCCCAGGGCCTGCATCACCAAAGGTGTGGGTGCGCCCCTGCAAGCTGACCGGACCGATTCTGACGATGATTTTTTCTTTCTCCCCGGGCAGCCACGATCCCGGTAAATTCGTGCAAATATTCCCAAAGCCATCCAGCAGCACAACTTCAGACTGCCATCCGGTGGCTGTCGGCTGTGGTTGGGGCAGCGTGATCAGGTGTGGGTCATTAATTTCCTCACCTAGGCAGGTGAGCGGAACGCCGTTGGTAAGGTGTGCACCCACCGGTGCGAACACATCCCTCCCATGGAAGATGGCGCTGATGTCAGCCAGCCAGTAAGCTTGATTTGTAAGGGAGATCAGTTCGACCAGTTGACCTTCATCTCGTGCTTTCTCCAGCACCAGGGTCAGCAAACCATTATCCGGGGCCACAAAAAAATGATCGCCAATCCGTGCTGCCAGCGCACGCCGTGTGGTGCCCACCCCTGGATCTACAACCGCAATGTGCACCGTCCCCCCCGGAAAGTAAGGCACCGCTTGCACCAGCAAACGCGCACCTTCCACAATACTCTGCGGCCTGACCTGGTGACTGATATCCACCAGGGCAGCATGTGGGGCTAACCCAACGATCACCCCCTTCATCACCCCCACAAAATTGTCTTTAAGACCAAAATCGGTCAACAGCGTCACCGTCCCGGACGGCTCAAGTTCAGCAAAGGCCTGATCCTTCCCCAATGATGCCACGACATCATCATAATTCAACCCCCACCGGACCACCTGGGTAAAAACCTCCGGCAAACCCTTTCTGCGCAAGGCACCCACTGTTGCCATGATGTTATACGGGATGCGGTAATGCTGCACCATCACGCTGCCAGAAACAACCTCCAAAATGGCATAACTGGGGCGTGGATCGCCGTCATCCGGGCGACCTACCGTGCCAGGGTTGACATACAACACCCCATCCAGTTCGTAAGAAAACGCCTGGTGGGTGTGCCCGCTGACCACAACCGCGGCCTTGTGAGTCTGAGCCAGTTCAACCAGGCTTTGATTGGGGCGATCGGGGCTGCCGTGATCATCCTGCCCGCTGGGACTTCCATGGCACAACAGGATCTTCACCCCCTCAACCTCAAGCGCTTGATCCTCCGGAAGAGACTGAAGATATTTTCGAGACTCTTTTGAAAGAGCGCTGTGGGTCCAGGCAAACATCAGGCGTTTATCTGCCGCTTTCACGCGCTCCCAGTTTGATTTGCGCTGTTTTTCGCTGAGCACCTTGTGGTCATAATCCCCCAAGACACTGATGATATGTGGCGCCTGGCTCCAGCGGACGACCTCCTCCGGGAACGGGCCATACCCGGTCAGATCACCCAGGTTGAGGATGGTTTGGACTGCCCCTTGAGCACGCGCATGCCGCAAAACAGCCTCCAGGGCTGGCAAATTACCATGCACGTCTGAAATTACAGCGATCTTCATGGGAATCGTTTAAATTTCCTCTCCAGATTCATCCACAGGATCGGTGGGGTGCACTGGCTCAGCACTTTCCAGTAGATCTTGCGAGGTCAGCTCAACTTCAAACTCAGAGGTGTCGTCTTGTGGTTGTGCTTCATCAGGTAAACCCTTTGTGTTTGGCATCACATGCTCCAGGACAGCTTCAATATTGATCGGTGCCTGAATCACCTCCTTGAGGATCGTCCAGGCATTTTCGTACGCCAGGGTCTCCCAGGTGGAAAGAAAGGTTTGATATACCTCATCCCTCACATACTGGCGATCTTCGATTAAGTGGTACAACCCCGAGAGCAGTCGCCTGAACGGGCCTGTATGTCCGAAATAATCTTCAACCCGGGCGCGTTCCTGGTCAATGAATTTTGGGAGCCAGGCGATCCACACATCATTATCGTGAATCTCCCCCAATAAATCCTGGATGTTTTTCATCGCCCGCACATGCAGATCAAGGGCTGTACCATAGATCGGCGCAAAAATTTCCAAAGTGTAGCGCAAATGCTTGCCCGTGATGCGCATCGCGTGAAGTTCTTCAACATTCTGTGGGTCATGGATGAATTGTTCAAAGCTGAGGAATTCATCCAAGTTGCCATTAATAGCCTCAAACGCTTGCTGATAGAGCGAGGGTGTGTAGAGATAAACTTTTTCTGAGCCAGCAGTCACAGCCGTTAGATGCGCTTGCATCCGATCAAGGATGCCCCCCGCCTGTAATTTAACCAGGGTGCGATTGACCTTTTCCTGGGCTTTGGTGCGTTGCTGCTTCAGACGCAACAGCAACCGGTTATATCCTGGTTTATAACGATCCTCCAGTGAAGCTGCATAGCACCGATCAATCAGTTCGATTTGAATATCCAGGTCTCGGGCATTCCCCAGGGATTTTGTGATTTTGCGGATCTCATCCCCCCAGGCTTTTGTTTTTTTATCTGACAGGCAACCCCTGAACAAATTGAGCGCGTTTCTCATCCGGCGTGATGCCACCCGCATCTGGTGGACGTGTTCAATGTCATCACCAACCAGGGCACCCTGAATCTCATTTTGAAGGGCGTCAACCTGGGTGAGCATATAGCGAGCACCAAACAGGCAATTGGCTTTACGATCGTTCTTACCCATCGCTCCTACCTTCGCGTATTAAATTGATAATCTAAATTCCCCAAACCGTTGATTTTATTTAAAATCCTCTTCAAAAATCGGCTGCTGGTCTTCAAGCAGTGCCCGAATATGACCTTGCAAATCCTCAAACACATCCATTACAGGACGCCCAGCATCGACGGTCACGAACCCATATTCCTGTGCTAATTGGTCAAACAAGGCAATCAGTTTCGCCTGGTAGTCTAAGAAACTGTCAAAGAGATTGTCCGAGGGGCGCAAGTCCATGCCCGCTTCCCAATAATTCAACCCGCGTCCATGGATCAACCGGGTCACCAGGTCTGAAACATTAGCTTTCAGATACAGCACCAGGTCTGGTCTGAGGGCAAAACCATACAGCTTGCGCGCCCAGTCAGCATCTGCGCCCCGCACAACGTCACGGGCCATGATGGAATAAAAGTACCGGTCAGAAAGCACCACAAAACCAGCCTGCAAAGCAGGGATGATCTGGTTTTCAATCCGGTCGGCAAAATCAGTAGCGTAAAACAAGCTCATCGTGATGCGGCTAAGGGTGTGACCTTTACGAGCTTCCTCCAACCCCTGTTGGGTCATATCAGAGCGCTTTAAGCCAGTGTCCGAAACGGCAAACCCTTCATCTTCCAGCCACCGACGCAGAAGTTGTGTCTGGGTCGACCGACCGACGCCGTCCGAACCTTCCAGCACAATCAACTTCCCCGGTAAATCTTCAATTGGCCGATATGGGAAACCTGCACCATAAAATTGGGAATCAGACATCATCTACCTCCTTAATCATTGAATCTCGGATTGGAGGAGGATGTGGGGACTCCCTTCAGGAATCGGCAATCCTGTCCAGCCTTTGAGTTCTTGTTTAGCAATCTCACGAACCAGCCGCTGCTGCGCCTGGACGGTCAGCGTGCCATCAATCACCGTCAGGCCAAATTCATCCACCATATTATCGTATTCGTTCAGGATGCGTTCCTGGAACAGCTTGAAGCTTTCAATTCGGCTCTCAGAAAGGTTAAGGTCCATGCCTGCTTCGTAGTATTTCAAGCTCGACCTGGCGCTGGTGATGCGCTGGATGGCACTATCCAGCGGCACCCTGAAATACAGGGCGATGTCGGGCTGCATGGCAAAGGAATATAGGTTGCGCACCCACTTCCGGTCAACCCCCCGGGCAACATCCCTGCCAAAGGCTGTGAACGCATAGCGATCCGCCAGGACAACCACCCCCGCTTTGAGCAAAGGCAGGATCTGGTTTTCCCAGCGATCAGCAAAATCTGTACATTGCAGCAGGCTGAAGGTGGTGGGGGTGAACAGCTTGCGCTTCTTGGCGCGTTTTGTGGTGCTTTTTACCAGGGCGGATGAGTTCCATTCACTGAAATACACGGAATGCCCCTGGGCTTGCAGCCACTTGTAGAGCAGGTCAATCTGGGTGGATTTGCCGCTGCCGTCAATGCCTTCGACGATGATCAGTTTGCCCGGTGTGTCATTTTTTCTCAACATTGTGGCCCTTTCACGCTGAGAGGTTCATAGGATGATGAAAATTATACTTGAAATATCCTCCAGATTCATTACTTATCAGTCTGGGCTGCTGCTGAAGGTGTCGCACACTGAGTAGTTCCCAAGATTCTAATTATTGTCTCTTGATAAAAAAAGGCCAACATTATCAGTCGGCCTTAAAGCTTATTTTTTCTAAGTGACTGAAGTGATTACGCCTCGTCCTCGTCATCGTCCCATTCGTCATCCGAGGCGTCAATCTCCAGCAGTTCACCCGTGGCGATGAAGATCGTGCGCTCACAGATATTGGTGACCCGGTCTGCCATGCGCTCAATATTGTGAACGACCCACATGATGTAGTTGGTGTGGTCAATGATATCGGGGTTGGCGATCATCGCCGCCAGGTTCTTGCGGTAAACCAGGTTATACAGCTCATCTACCTGGTCATCATCCTGCGGGATGCGATAAGCCATGTTGACATCTTCAGCGATGAAGGCGCCTAACGCCCGGTGGAGCATGCCTACAGCCAGGTCACCCATCCGACTGATCTCGCGGGTGGGGATCGGCGTGTCATCATCCCCAATCTTGAGGCTGATTTTGGCAATACCCTTGGCATAATCCCCCATGCGTTCCAATTCTGTGATCACCTCCAAGATCGCTGCCAGTAAGCGCAGGTCATGCGCGATTGGCTGCTGCGTGGCAAACAAGATCAACACCCGGTTTTCAATCGCATAGCGTTTTTCATTGATCTGTTCGTCGCCATGATAAACACGCTTTGCAGCTTCATGGTCGCGTCGTTTGAGGGCATCGATGGCATTCAGCATAGCCTGTTCGACCATGCTGCCCAGCAACAGCACCTCATCCTGTAAATGATGAATTTCACGATCTAAAGTTTGTCGAGGCATAATCGCTCCTGGAAGGTCGAAAGACTTGTTTAGATATTGTAGTTGATTCTACCCGAAACGACCAGTTACATAATCTTCAGTTTGCTGATGATGCGGGTTGGTAAAGATTTGCTCGGTGGGACCAATCTCAACGATCGAACCGGATTGGTTCTGATCGACCATTAAAAACGCGGTGAAATCAGAAACCCGCGCTGCCTGCTGCATATTATGGGTCACGATCACAATCGTGTATTCTGTTTTGAGGTTTTCCATCAGCTCTTCGATCTTCAAGGTCGAAATGGGGTCCAGGGCAGAAGCCGGCTCATCCATTAGGATCACCGCAGGTTCAACCGCAATCGCGCGGGCAATGCACACCCGCTGCTGCTGTCCACCAGAGAGGGCCAACCCGGATTGATAGAGTTTGTCTTTGACATCGTCCCACACCGCTGCGTGGCGTAAGCTGCCTTCGACGATCTCATCCAAGATGCGCTTATTACGGATGCCATACAGGCGCGGTCCATAAGCCACGTTATCAAACACGCTCATCGGGAACGGGTTAGGTCGTTGAAAAACCATGCCGATCCGCTGCCGAATATCCACCACATCAATATCCGGGTCATAGATATTTTTACCGTCCAGAACGACCTGGCCTTCCACCCGGCAGCCCTGGACCAGATCCGTCATACGGTTTAATGACCGTAATAAGGTCGACTTTCCACACCCTGATGGCCCAATCAGAGCCGTAATTTTGTTTTCTGGGATATTTATCGAAACCTTATCAAGGGCCTTGAACTGTTTGTAATAAACCGAAAGCTCAGCCACCGACAGTTTCACCGGCAATGACTCCAGTGAATGACGGTCGGCCTTCTCGCCAATCGTGATACTTGTGATCACCTTCTTGCTAACCGGCTCGATACTTTCAGGGGCTATGTTAAGGGTTTGTGGACTGGCAATATTCATGAATGATCCAATCATTGGGTCTGGTTTCCAAAGAGCGCAGGAGCGACTCTCTCCTACCTTAGAAGGATATCATCTAAATGTTTACAAATATCGTAGAAGGGGTTAACTGAGAATGAAATCGGGTAAAGATCCTGTTAACGTCAGGCAACTGGCAGTGAGAAATAGAAGGTGCTGCCCTGTGCTTCTTCGCTCTCAGCCCAAATAAAGCCCCCATGAGATTCGACCATGTGCCTGGCGATGGAAAGCCCCAACCCGGTGCCGCCGCCCGTGCGGGCGCGGTCCGCTTTATAAAAGCGTTCAAAGATGCGGCTGAGATCCTTTTTAGGTATCCCCACCCCAGTATCCTTGACGAAGAAAACAATATAATCCCCATCACGATAAGCAGAAAGCGAGATTTGGCCGCCAGGCGGTGTAAATTTTAATGCATTGTGGATCAGGTTGATCATCACTTGGGTAATACGATCCGGGTCCGCAAAAACAGGGGGCAGGTCCGGCGGGCAATCCATCATCAAGCTCAGACCAGCCCGTTCAACCTGCAATGTCATCCGTTCAAAGGCTGGGCTGAGCAAATCGCAAGGTTGAATACGATGAAATGAAAGGGGCACTTTACCTGATTCAATCCGCGATAGTTCCAACAGCTCATTCACCAACTGGGTCAGGTTATCGATTTCGGTTTCCATGCGGGTGATAAATCGCTGCGCCGCTGGCGGGTCATCCAGGGCGCCCTCCTGTAAAGTTTCAGCCAGGGCCTTCAGGCTGGCTAAGGGTGTGCGCAGTTCATGGGAAACATTGCTGATAAAATCACGCCGAACGGTTTCCAACCGTCGCAACTGGGTCAGATCCTGGAATAGGATCAACGTACTGCCCTTCAGAGAGGCTTTTAGGGGCATCCCGGTCACCTGTAAGAATAGGTGTTGGGGTCCAATTTCAAGCATGGTGGTTTGCCTTTGCCCCTCCCTGGCCATCCGCCACAAGTCTACCAGCTGGTGATAACGCAAAACCTCCACCACAGACCGTTGTAATCCCCGTTGTCCCCCAACCTGGAAGATACGTTCAGCCGCCGGGTTCAACAACTGGACTCTACCCTCAGGGTCAGCGATCAGCACCCCATCGGTCATCTGGTTAAGCACAGCTGAGAGCTTGGCGCGCTCAGTGGTGAGGGCGCCAATTTGGTCGCCTAACTGCTGCGCCATATCTTTCAAGGATTGGCTCAGGTCCTGTAATTCATTCGCGCCAGCGGGGAATGCAAGGTTATGAAAGTTACCGGAACGCATTTGCTGGACCGCAATGATCAGGTCCTCAACTGGCTTGACAGCATGCTCCTGGATGACCATGGCCAGGACCAACCCGATCACCAACGCGACCAGGATCACGATCGCCCCCAGGTTCCACAGCGGGATAAGGTCAAGCCGGAAGCTAACAGAGGGTGCCTGGATGAGGACAAATCCCAGCAGCCCCTGATCTGCCCCCCGGATCACTGTGCCAACTGTGATATCCTCATCACTTAACCAAGCCCCCTGACCGTCAGACAAAATCCGTTCAACCAGGTCATTGATCAAGATGGGGGACAGCGAGCTGTTAAAGTCGGATGAACCCAGAAGAAGACCTTCAGGATTGAAAAATTGAACTGAAATTTCCAATGTATCAGCATAGTGTGCTGCAAGGCGGTTGAGGTCAGCGCTTTCCCCAAAATTATCAATCTCAGTCTGGGCTGAAGATGCAATCAGATGTGCCAGGTCGATCAAATGCGCTTCCCAGCGCCCATCATCTTGTCGGCGGAGAATATTCAAACCCCCAACTGTAAAAACCACCAGCCCTAAGACCAGTAAAACCAGAAATGGTAGAGCCTTCCGCCAACGGATTCGAGGCTGCATTGATTAACCTTCGAAACGGTATCCCGCACCCCGTACGGTGATGATTCGCTGCGGGTTGGCCGGGTCAACCTCAATTTTTTCGCGCAGCCAGCGTACATGAACGTCCACAGTGCGGCTGTCGCCGATATAATCCCATCCCCATACGCGCTCAAGGATAAATTCTCGTGAGAGCACCTGCCCCTGATGCTGACCAAAAAAGGTCAACAATTCGTACTCCTTGGGTTTGAAAGCCACGACCTCATCATCAACAGTGATTTCGCGGCGGGTCATGTCAATCCGCAGGTTATCAAATTGCATGATTTGTGCTTTGGGTTTGGTTATTTCCTCCTGTGAAACCTCCTCACGCACCAGTCGCACACGCCGAAGCATCGCTTTGACCCTTGCAATCAGTTCCCGCATGCTGAAGGGCTTGGCCAGGTAATCATCCGCCCCGACCTCCAGTCCTACAACGCGGTCAATTTCATCATCTCTGGCGGTGAGCATCAGGACGGGCGTGAACATCTCACGCCGCAGGATACGGCAAACTTCAAAGCCATCCAGACCGGGCAGCATCACATCCAGGATGATCAAGTCGGGTTTGATCTCCCGTGCTAGTTCGATTGCTTCTGTGCCAGTGCCAGCAGTCTCCACCTGGTAGCCCTGCTTTTTAAGGTTATAAGCCAGGGTCTCCTGGAGTGAAATCTCGTCATCAACAACCAGAATTTTTTCAGCCATCTCTCCTGCTCCTCATCATTTCAAGGATCGCGGCAAACTGATTCGCTACTTCTTCGCGAGAATACCGTGATTGGACCATCTTTCTGCCATTCATTCCCATTGTACGACATTTTTCAGGGTTGGTAGCAAGCTCTTGAATCACAGATGCCAGAACCTGTGAATCACCCGGAGGGACAAACACACCCGCCTGCGCTTCTTCAACCACCTGCCGGATAACGCCATCAATCGCCAGGATCACGGGCCGCCCCGCTGCCATATAATCAAAGACCTTATTGGGATAGGTGGTCTTATACATCTCAATCGGCCGCAAAATTGCCAGGCAAGCATCTGCTGCAGCCAAGGCTTCAGGCATCTCCAGCTTGGGAACCGGCGGCAGGAACATCACATGGTCAAGCTGACGCTGATCAGCCTCGCTGCGTAACCGTGGTTTCTCTTTGCCTGAACCCAGCAGGACAATCCGGATTTCAGGCTGATCACGCAAACGTTCAGCAGCATCTAAAACAACCCCCAAATCATTGGATAGCCCATGTGCACCAGCATACAGGACCACAAAGCAGCCTTCCAAGCCAAATTTCCGACGAACCTTTAGCCCATCGGACTCGGGGTCAAACATCTCCGGATCTGCCCCATTGGGCACCAAAGCCACATGCTGGGCACCGCGAGCAGTTACATGCGGGATGAAGCCCGGTGAGTTGACCACCACCTGGTCAGCATGCCGGTAGAGGAAGCGCTCCAACCCCTCAGATAGGCGGATCAAAAGCTTGTTTTTAAGCACGCCCACTGCTACAGCAAAGGCCGGCCACAGGTCCCGCACCTCCAGCAAGAAGGGAACGCCCTTCAGCCGCGCCAGCAGCCAAGCCGTTGGTCCCTGGAAGATCGGCGGGGTAGTCCCCCAAACCAGGTCCACACGGCGCACAAACAAACCATTGATGAAGGAGGAGACCATAAAGCTGATAAAGCTGAACACACGCCAGACAAATGAGCGATGCAGCGCGGGCAGCGTAAAGCTGCGCAGGATGGTCACACCCAGGTCGTCAGTATGCCTCCGAACCCGGTCACCGCTGCCAGTGCCGGTCAGGTAGCTCACGGGACTGGCGATAATCGTGACCTGGTGCCCATGTCGCGCCAGGTGCCTGGCCAATTCATGGTGGCGCGTACCGCCGGCTTCGTCCAGCGCTGCAAATGCCTGGTGGATCAGAAGGATGTGCATCTTGTTAACATTTTACTCGAATACTGAAACAACGTACGATTAATTAAAACGGGGTCTACTGCCCAATTTCCTGATAATACCCCGACAGTTTACCCAGAGAAAGGTGAGGGTTCAATGATTTTCCAGGTGGAAGTAACCTCAATCGGCAATCTGCCGAACACGGCACCCATTAGCATTAGAGCTGGTACTTTTGAGAAATAAGTCGGCGACTGCCATCCCCAGGTGGGCTCAGGCGTGATGCTGCCGTGCATCCTCTCGCCTGCCCGGACCAAACTCAACGGATCGACCCCGCTAATGTGCAATTTCAACCGAAACTCAGGCCCTTCCAGGGTGAGAATGTCATCGGAGTCAAAACTCCAGTCCCAGTCCGGCAGGAGCCAGGTCAACTGCACCTGGTGGATACGTTGGTCGGGTTGGTCAAATGGGAGGAGGTGATCAACCACCAACCACCCATCGTCGAGAACGGTCAATTTCCGCAGGTGACGCACTCCCAAGCGGCGGTAACCGTCATGCTCGGCACTGACCCAGGCTAACCGGCCTTCCTGATCGACCTCGTGCCCTAAAACTTCCGCCTGCGCCCAATCCAGCCACAGAAAGCGTCCAGCCCGGGACATCTGCTGCTGCCCATCCACCGTAAGCGTGTTGTGAACTGCGGTATCCGCCAGGGGGTTGTCCCAGGGCGGCGGGGCATTGTATTGGTAAGTGCCCGGGTCTGGCGCGAGATTAACACCGCGCCACCACAGGTCAACATGCAGCTGGTCTGCATGCGAGGGCCGGTCCTCAAATTGAGCTGCGCGCAAGAACGCCCGGCCGGATCCTGACTCCAGGCGAAGCATATCCGGCGCCTGCGGCTGAAGCTTTGAGGGCAAGCTGCTTGTCGGGAGGGTGAACCAATCGCCCATTTCTTGTAAGCCGCTCTGGTCGTAAATTTCCCCACCTAAAAAAGCCCGGGCGGCTGCGCTTACCACCGGGCGGTAGTCCGTGATTGGCAAGCAGGTCAGCGGAAACAAGTAAGCGCCATCATTGGCGCCCAGGTTAGGCGTTTTACCAGTATTTGGGTCGGTTAAAGCCCATAACCATTGGGTCGCTGCTGCCAAGCGCCCCAGTGTTGCATCTGGCCACTCGCCCGCCTGGGACTCACGCCGCAAGCCATCTGTGAACACAGCCAGTTGGAGCATCAAGCGATGGTAATTCACGCTGTGCTGAACATAAGTGCCGAACTCTGTGATCTGCGCTTGAAATCCGCGGTTCAACCAGCGCCAGCCCAGCTGACGCCAGCCCTTCGCCTGGGGATGCGTCGGCAAGTAGCGGCCAGCAGCATACAGTCCAGCGGCTTCAGATAGCAGGTGGTTGTTGTTTTGTGCCCGGGCATAGCACAGGGTCGGTGGGATGCGAGCGGCATGTTCGGCTGCCGCCTGCCACAACCGCCGGCGGTTTTCCCACAGGGATGACGGTGCGGCTGCCAACACCCGGTCACAATAGATCAAAACCATCAACCGAATGGCGACTTCCTGGGCGGACTGCCAGTGACGCCCGAGGTTGGGGGGATGGGCGCTCAAAAAATGCAGGGTCTTGTCCCAAAAGTCGCGGGCGTAAAGCGGATCACCGCTGAAGGCATAGGCTCGTGCCAGGGTAATTGCCCAGCCAAACCTGGCAGGCTCCCAGATCAGCTTGATATCCTCTGCGGGTGGCGTCTTTTCCAACACCGTCCAGTGCTGTGATGAAGCGCCAGCATCGAGGTTGAGGGGCACCAGGTCACCCCCAAACAGCCGCACACGGCCGCGCCGAACCTCGTCGGCTTCTGCTAAAACCAGGTCTTGCTGTGCCTGGCTGACCTCGGGGAAATGGGCAAAAGGCGCCAACCCGGGTTGGCCCTCAAAGTCATCCCTGCGGCTGGGCAGCACCCGGCGAAAATGCCCGCTCCGCAAGCCAGCCTGGTACTGGGCGTATAACGACAGCTTGGAGGGACCCAGATCGCGCACAGCCTTAAGTCGTTTTTTGATGACATTCATGATGATGGATGCCTGGTTAGTGATTAAATTTGCAACCCGCCAACCTCACGCGGCGATAAACCACCTGGGTCAGAGGGACCGGATTATTCCTTCGCAATCTTCACTGTTTCACCGCTGCGCAAGGCTTCGATGGCTGCAAAACTGGCGCGTGCAACACCGATCAACTGCTCATAGGGGATCGGGGGTTCTTGCTCACCCCGTACGGCTGCTAAGAAAGCCTGCCAGGCCGCTTGATGTCCTTTATCCTGCCGCAGAACATGCCGTTTGACCTGGCGCTTGTGGTTGCTAACCAGCTCCAGCTTGCGCCAATCATCCAAAACAGCGATCCGTCCGCCGCAGAACACTTCCAGGTACTCCTTCGGGTAGGACTTATCCCCGTTGGCCAGGTAGCTGACCACCCCAATCGACTGATCCGGGAAGCGGAAGGTCATGACCACGTTGTCTTCACTGTACTTCCCGTTATCCGGCAAACCGTGCACAGAGACCTCGATTGGGTTCTCGCCGACCAAAAAGGTCAAAAAGTCGATAAAGTGGCAGCCCTCGCCTATGATCCGCCCACCGCCCACAGCGGGGTCAATCAGCCAATGCTCTGGGGGCAGCACGTTGGCATTCACCCGGTAGTGGGCATACAGGGGCTCATGGCGCTGATCCATAAAACCCTTTAAGTCCATCGCCAGGGGGGCAAACCGCCGGTTGAACCCCAGGGTGACCAGGGGTTGCTCTTCTGTTTCCAGCGCCTTTTGGACTTGTTCCAGTTGTTCTGGGTTGATCGCCAGCGGTTTTTCACAGTAGACATGCTTGCCGGATTGGAGCGCGCTCAGAATCTGCTCGCTGTGTAAGTCGTGGCGGGTCAGGATGGCGATCAAATTAATGGCCAGGTCATTTAAAACCGATTCCGGATCGCTGGCAGAAAAGCCAAAGCCGAACCGCCGCGCAGCATGTTGAGCGCTGACGCCAGAGGCTGAAACGATCCCCACCGGTGCAATCCCGCCGACCTTCTTGATCACCGGTAAGAAAGTTGAAAGGGCGTAATTGCCCGCCCCTAATACGCCCAACGCCAGGATCTCACCCGGTTTGACCTGCACAGTCGGCGCCTCAAAGTTAGGGATGCGGTTTTCCTTGGGTAAGGGACCCTCCCCGTAAGTGAGCAGCACACCCACATAGGGCTCTGCGCCGGTGATGACCGCGTAGGCGCGTTCACCTTCCTCAATCGGTATGCGGTGGGTGATCAGCGGTGAGACATCCAGCTTTTCATCCGCCATCAGCCCCAAGAAAGACTCGATGTTACGGGCTTCTGTCCAGCGGACGTACCCAATCGGGTAATCCTGACCTTTTTCTTCATAATCCGGGTCATAGCGTCCCGGCCCGTAAGAGCGGGAAACGACCAGCGCCAATTCTTTTTCGTAGTAGGGCTTGCGAGGGACCGTCATCCCTACCGCGCCGACCACCACCACTTTTGCCCGGTCGCGAGCGATCTCTCCCGCCAGTTCGACAGGATCACTGTCAGCGGTGTCCGCACAGATCAGAATTGCATCCAGTCCCCTGCCGTGGGAGAAGGCAGCTGCCGCTTCAACGGCCTGCTCGCGGGTGATGGCCGCCTGTGCGCCCATTTGTAAAGCCAGGTCAACTCGCGCCGGGTCAAGGTCCACCCCCAGCACCTGGCAGCCAGCCGCATGGGCAATCCCAACAGCCAGCAGCCCCAGCAAGCCCAGGCCGATCACACCCACCCGCGCCCCCACCTGCACCTCTGCCAGGCGGAAGCCCTGCATGGCGATCGCGCCGATGGTGGCAAACGCGGCTTGTTCAAAGTCCACATTGCCAGGTATCGGCACCAGCAGGTTTTGCGGGATGGCGGCGTATTCAGCATGCACCGCAAACCCACCGCCCGCGCAAGCCACTCGGTCGCCTGTTTTAAAGCCCTGCAGACCCATCCCGGTCTGAATGATCGTGCCGGCAGATGAGTAGCCCAATGCCAAAGGCTGATCCAATTTGTTCATGGCCGCTTCAATGGTGGTGATTAAGCCCTCACGCCGGGCTTTGTTAAGCACCTCCCGCGCCAGATCCGGGCGAGAACGCGCTTTACCCAGCAGACCCTGCTTGGCAAAGGACACCAACATCCGCTCCGTCCCGGCTGAGACCAAGGAATTTGCGGTACGCACCAGGGCAGATCCCGGCCCCGGGTTGGGAACGGGCACCTCTGCGACTAAGGCTTGACCGGTTTTCATATTTTGCAAAAGTTGTTTCATAAGATTGCACTCATCAATTGATCTTGGCGATACTACGATTATAGCGCAAACCAGCCAGTGGGGCAGCACAGAGCAAGACTGTGAATCGTAAAGTGACCGGGGTACATTTTCAACCCAACCCGGAACCATGCACCTCGCATTAAAAACAAACAGGGTCACCTGGTGGGGTAACCCTGTTATTGTTTTACATTAGCGCTTAATCTTCAGAAGCTTTGCTTTTACTGGCTTTATCTTCTGATTTCGTTTCTGACTTGCCGTTGTTATCCTTCTTGCCTGAATCCTCTTTTTCGGAGTGGTAAGATTGCCCGGATGGGGAACGATTATCGGTCGCGTAAAAACCCTTGCCTTTAAAGACAATCCCGACCGGTTGGTAAACCTTACGCAAAGCGGGTTCATTGCATTCCGGGCAGACCAGCAGATGTTCTTCTGTGAACTTCTGGTACTGGTCGAAGCGGACGCCGCAGTTTTCACATTGGTATGTATATGTGGGCATAACTAACTTCCTGTCAATTGACGTAAAAAATTATAGTCCTGTTACCGGTGATTGGCAAGTACCCCAACAGCCTTCTAATGGATCTCTTACGCTGGCAGCGCCGTGAGGGTGTTGAAAATTATATTTTTCTTAATAAAAATTAAACCGTAGGGGCGGACCTCCGTGTCCGCCCTGCTCAACTCGAAGAGCGCTTCGCAGAGAGTGCTACGCGAGGCAACCACGGCTCGAAGAGTGCTACGCGAAGGGTTGCCCCTACATATTGTTATAATATAGACAATTATAATAGTTAATGGAATTAATTATGGATTTTGACAAATGATGATTAATCATTGTTCGTTTTTCAACACCCTCACCGTTCCTCTTGACCAGAGAGGGGTTTTAGAATAGAATTTAACACTCGTAAGGAGCCCTCGTAGCTTAATGGACAGAGCAACTGCTTGCGGAGCAGTAGGTTGTGCGTTCGAATCGCACCGAGGGTACTTTTGTTTTACTGGAGATGAATTTTGGCAGTCATGCTTGAGCAACCCAAATTCACCCACCCACCCATATATCCCAGGATGTGTCATAAAGTTAAGAACACCAACATTGCACGAAATTTGTTGAGCATTTAAGGAATGGACAAAATTATCCCATCCTGCAATTGCTGGTTAAGCCATTTCAGGCGATCAAATGCACATACAGCCTCACGGCAGGTGTAAGCGACCAGACCATTGATGAAAAAAGTAGCAAAATCAATTTTAGATTCACCATTAAAGACACCCCTGTTCTTGCTGGTGGTATGTACCTTAGCATATGGCATGCTCATCCCCAGCCTGGGCTTATACTGGGATGACCTGCCCTACAGCCTCATTTTTCATCGGTTTGGACCGGGTGGCTACCCGGACTTTGTCGCATCCGACCGCCCATATTCTGCCTGGGTCTTCATGGGTTTAACCTGGCTGTTAGGGGAACAACCTTTGGGCTATCACGTTGTAGGCTTGTTACTGCACTGGCTGTGTGCCCTCCTTTTTTGGCAGTTAATCCGGTCAATCTGGCCACACCACCAGAAGGAAGCCCTGTGGGCTGCGTTGTTGTTTGCCATTTACCCGGGGTTTTTAGGGCATCCCCAAACCGTTACCTACAGCCATCACTTTTCGGGAATGGCCTTATACTTGTTTTCATTGATTGCCACAGTACAAGCTGTTAAGGGTCACAGTAAAGGGGATCCCTGGTACAGATCATGGGTCTGGCATCTCCCATCCGTCGTGGCAACAAGCCTCAGCCAATTTACGATTGAATATTTCTTAGGGTGGGAAGCGGTCCGAGCGGTTGCTGTGTGGTGGGTCATCTCAGGCCAAACAACCAGCCGCAAGCAGCAATTACGGCACAGCTTGCTGCACCTGGTGCCCTACTGGTTAGTGACATTGTGCTTCCTGGTTTGGCGTGTGTTTGTCTTTAAGTTCCCAAGTTACCAGCCCCTTGAAGAGGGTGTAGCCAGTTTCATCACATTAGCATGGTGGCAGGACATCTTCTCACAGGTTTTGGACGCAGTTTTGCTCGTATGGAAAAATGCCCTGCCCCACCTGACCAGCCAGGATTTTAGCCAACCCTTCTGGCTGATCTACCTGTTGCTGACCCTTCTTTCGATCAGCTTGGTCTTCCTGTTTTTACACTTTACAAATCAACAGCCTGAACAAGAACCTCAAATCGGGCAGAACTTCAGCTTGCCGGCCCTGTTAATGGCACTGGCTGGCATTGCCTTTGCAGGTTGGCCGTTTTGGCTGGTAGATCTCGAGCTAAGCATCGAAGGTCATTTTCGCAGCCGGTTTACCCTGGCTTTTATCCCCTGGGTGGCATTGCTGGTAACAGTTTTGCTGCACCTTTTGTCACAAATCAAGTGGCAAGCACTGCGCGTATTACGAACCGGGCTGATAGCCTTGCTGGTGGGCGGTTCGATCGGTTCACATTTTTGGAATGCAAATTTCTATCGCAGTCAATGGCTAGAAGTTCAACGGTATTTCCAACAATTAAACCACAGGGCGCCAGGCTTGGAAGCGGGCACGATTTTAGTGGTCAACGATATGCCGTCCATCCAACTTTATCAAGATGACTCCCTGACGGCCCTGCTTAAT
This sequence comes from Candidatus Brevefilum sp., assembly GCA_019428905.1. Classification (GTDB taxonomy): domain Bacteria; phylum Chloroflexota; class Anaerolineae; order Anaerolineales; family Anaerolineaceae; genus Brevifilum. The sequence goes on along the minus strand of JAHYJN010000005.1, from coordinate 11,181 downwards.
TGGATTTATGCACCAGAAAATAAGTCTGAATATTTGGATTTTGCCATGTTTTACCTGAGCGTTCGCCTCGGGTCAAGCCTGCCGGCCCTCGCACCTGGCATTCCCATCGATAAAGCTTATCGTTCATTACAACTATCAAGTTCAACCGACCGCTTGTTGGTCGTTCATTACGAGCCGCCTGGATGCCTGCGGGTGATCGATCCCAACCACCCAGACCGGATCCCGCTCACCCTGCCTGAAGCGATGCTTGAGGCTGTCCCGCTTTCAAACCTGGCATTGGTCAACACCGAGCAAATGCCTGCGGCGTTACCCCCAACACATCTATTTGATTTTCCTGATGCTGAAACCTGGTGTTTGTTCTTCCAGGATGCTGAACTGGCTGCCCAACGGGGTGATTGGGTCAGCGTAGCCGGGATTGGCGATCAAACCTTTGCAGGGGAGGATCGGCCCAACGAGCTGACAGAATATTTTGTGTTCATCGAAGGATACTTGCGAACAGAGCAGCTGTCACAGGCGTTTGAAATCAGTGAAATATTGAGTGAACGAACACAAGGGGCGTTTAACGAACGGATTTGCAACCTATGGCAGGCTATCCTGGAAGATGATCCGGATCAATTTGACCTAAATCTTAATCACCAATCCATGATCGGACAATTTTGTTCAACAAAATAACACCTAGGCTATCTTCGTCAAACTCACGCCTATTACGGGGAATGTCGAGGGCCAAAATCTCAACGAAGGAACCAATCCATTCGTTGACCTTGATATGTGCTAACTCCCATTGTCTGGTCATCGGATCAAATTTTCATCCAATGCAAAACGCCTTAGCAAAAAGCCGCTATTCGTTGAAAAATGTTGATTAACGGCAAACTCCTCTTTGAACCTGAATTTATCCGAATAACAGGACCAGGGTCATTTGGAATTTAAGACTATTAAGACTATAATTATCCTGATTGGTAGCTGTTCAAGTAGACCTGCTGCTGGAGGGAAGGGTATGGCGGTTACGGCGCCACAGACACCCCCTATTCTCTCGCACAGGAAGTAGCTACCTACATTGAAAGAAAAAAGAAATGACAGAAAGAAGTAATGATGACGATTAAAGCTCAATCTACAAATAGACCATGGGTCTGGATCTTAATCCTCCTGGGCGCCCTGGCCCTGGTCGGCATGACCCTGTTCGCCCTGGCTGCCAGCCGCAGGCCAGCCTTTGCCCAGGATAACATCGATATGCCAGATATCAGCCTGACGCAGGTCGCTGCAGATTTGGCCCGCCCGGTACACGTCACCCACGCAGGTGACGGCAGCGGGCGCCTGTTCATCGTCGAGCAGCATGGCCGGATCACCATTCTGGATGGCGAACCGAACGCAGCACCCTTTTTAGACATTGCAGACCGCGTGCAATCCCCCCTAACGGGCGGCGGCAATGAAGAGGGTTTGCTCAGCGTGGCTTTCCCGCCAGGTTTTGAGCACAAGGGCCATTTTTACGTGTACTACACCATGCGCGATGGCGATAACGTCCTCTCCCGCTTTTCGCTGACGGAAGATCCTAACCAGGCGGACCCCGCCTCAGAAGAACAGATACTGGTCCTCCCGCATCCCCAATACAGCAACCACAACGGCGGTCAGCTCGCCTTCGGGCCGGACGGCTACCTGTACATCGGCACCGGTGACGGCGGCGGCGGTGGCGACCCCCTCGGGAACGCCCAGGACCCATCCACGTTGAACGGCAAGCTGCTGCGCATCGATGTCGAAATGGTATTTACCACCCAAGACCCCCTTGGCTGGTTCGATCCATTTAATGAGAGAACCAATTGCAAGCTGCGTAAGTTTTACGACCAGGCTTACGCCATCCCTGAAGATAATCCCTTCATCGATAACCCTGCCTATCGCCCGGAGATTTGGGCTATCGGACTGCGTAACCCCTGGCGCTTCTCGTTTGACCGTGAAAGCGGCGATTTGTTCATCGCTGATGTCGGCCAGAACCGTTGGGAAGAGATCAATTACCAACCGGCCAGCAGCCCGGGTGGGCAGAATTACGGCTGGAACATCATGGAAGGGGAGGAGTGCTACGGGCCTGGCAGCTGCGAGACGGAGGAATTAACCCTACCGGTATTTGTTTACCCCATTTTTTCTGCTTCAGATTGCTCGATCACCGGTGGGCACGTCTACCGCGGCGCAGCCATCCCCGACTTGAACGGCGTTTACATCTACGGCGATTTTTGCAGCGGCAGCATTTGGGGACTGACACAAGCTGGTAACGAGTGGCTCAGCGGCCGGTTAGCGAGCACCAACTTCAGGATCAGCGCCTTTGGCGAAGATGAGGAGGGCGAAGTTTACGTCGCAGACATGGTCGGCGGAAGTATTTATAAAATTACTGTGCCAAATGTGGACTGATTTACTTCAAGAGTCCTGCCTCAAATTTTTGTTTTCGATAATGATTCGGCAATACATTACAAGAAAAATTCCACACCCAAATAAGATGAGTGATGATTCTATTTATGTGGTGACCCGTAACCAAATCAAGATAGCTTTCCATCCTAAAATCAAATCAACGACAATGGCATGCTGAACATAAGCTGACCTTTTAGTGTTAATAGAATGGGAACCTACTCAACCTGCGAAGTGATTGGGTATGTGGTGAGGCAGCGAAGCCGCCTCACCACATACCCCACTCTTCAGCAGCAGTCCTACTTGAACAGTTACTGAAAAGGTATAATAATCAACTTGTATCTGTCATTGTATTTGTGAATAAGTCCATTTCTTATTGGTTGAAAAAGGTAGCGCCCCCATGGTCAAAAAAATGTACCACATCCAAGGAATGCATTGCCCTGGTTGTGAAACCTTCATAGAGCGGACAATCCGAGATATTAAAGGCATCCAAAATGTCAGGGTATCATTGGCCAAATCAAGCCTCGTGATTGAAGCTGAATCGCAGCAAGCAATCCCATCGTTGAATCAACTCAATCAAACATTCAAGAAGAACGGCTATTCCTTTTCTGAACATCAGCAAACGAAACAGCCTCAGCCCAAAAGGATGATTGCAGTCATTGCGGTTTTCTTACTGATCATCCTTCTGTTCTTCCTGTTCGAAAGATCCCAACTGCTGAGTTTTTTATATGTCGACACAAATTCCCACCTCATTGCCTATTTTCTTTTTGGAATTGCAGCCGGCTTTTCCAGCTGTGCTGCGCTGGTTGGCAGTCTGCTCTTATCTGTTCAGGATCGTTGGGTTAAACACCAGACAAATCTCAATGGGGGAAAATTCCTCCCTTTCCTGCTTTTTAACGGCGCAAGAATTGTTTCATTTGCCGTTCTCGGTGGTCTGCTTGGTATGTTAGGTGGCGTTGTTCAGTTTTCTTTGGAAGCCACCGCGTTCTTCACAATCTTAATCTCAATATTCATTTTCATTATCGGGATGCAAATGTTGGGTATGTCTTTTTTTCAGAAAATCCCTTTGAATTTAACCGGGCAATGGATCAATCGCGTAACAGATAACCCACATCTACAGAATAAGATCATGCCAATCTTGTTTGGGGCGATCACATTTATTGTCCCGTGTGGATTTACACTGATCGCCCAATCGCAGGCTTTACGATCAGGAAACTTTCTTGAAGGGATGACGATCCTCCTCGCTTTTGCTTTAGGAACCCTGCCGGTACTATTGGCGATCAGTTTCTCCAGTCTTAAATTCAATACAGATCCCAGGCTCTCAAATTCATATCGCCTATTATCGGGGCTGCTAATCGTCTTTTTTGCAGCTTATACGATCTACGCGCAAATTCAAGTACTAAATCCATTAACCTTGTGGCGAGGTCACACCCCCAACCTTGCAACGCCGATTGAAATCCTGGATGGTGATGACCAAACGCAATTAATGCAGATGGAAGCCAGTGGATTTGAATACTATCCTGAGGTAATCACAATCAAGGCTCACCTACCAACAAGGTTTGAAATTAACAGTAATGGCTCACTGGGCTGCGCAAACGCTGTCTATGCCAGAGGCCTTTACCCAGATGTCATCCTTCTCAATCCAGGGATTAATGTTGTTGAGTTCACCGCGCCTGATCCCGGGACCTATCAGATCTCTTGTTCAATGTGGATGGTCAAACCAATAACCGTGATCGTAGAATAAGACGAATTTTCCACGGAGACCACAATCATCAATGCCAGAATCAAGCCGAAACGCTGATTCTGTGATTTTCGCGGGGTTAGATCGTTCTTCGTATTTAATCAGCGAAATCTCCCAACATTGGTGCCGGATTCATTGCCGACACATTTGAAAAACCAGTACAACACCACACCATCGTGTAAGCCTCCATCTTTCCGCCCTCTTTATCTTATAACTGCCTGATGTTCACACCGCTAATTGGGATAAATCACGCACATCTTCATGATGAAAATGTGATCTCGCTAGCCTACCCACTAAAAGACCAAGCGCCGTGTATTTTGGCTTGCGTCATGGATTGTTTCACATCGATTACAACAATCGGAAGAATTGCACCAGGTAATAGCCGATCAACGCCGCCCAGATCCAGGAATCGATGCGGTCCAGAATGCCGCCGTGCCCGGGGATCAGGTTCCCGGTGTCTTTGACGCCGGCTGCGCGCTTGAACAGGCTGATCAACAGGTCGCCCACAGGGGTCAGCAGCGCAAGCACAAAACCCATCAGCGCACCCTGCCACAGCGGGGTCGCAGGGGGCAGAAAACCCACTGCCCGCCACAACAGCACCAACAGGGGTCCAACAGCGGTGCCGGTCAGGATGCCGCCGATCAAGCCCGCCCAGGTCTTCCCGGGGCTGAGGCGCGGGGCCATCTTACGCACACCCAGCCAGCGCCCGATGAAGTAGGCACCGGAATCCGCCAGCCACACCGCTGGCAAAGCCGTCAGCAGCCAGCCGCGGCCATCCGTCAATGCCCGCATGGGGATGAACGACCCACCGACCCATCCTAGGTAGAGGATTCCGGCCAGGTTAAGGGCAAAGCTGACGGCTGCATCCCCGCCATGCCGTTCATAGTCCACCAGCGCCCACACTGCGGTCAGAAAGATGACCAGGGTCAGCAGGGGACCGAAGAAGGCACCCTGCCAGAACCAACGCTGCAGGACAAACAGGGCTGCCCCAAGCAGCAGCAGGGTCAGGGATGGCCGATGTCCCATTTTCTCGAACATCCGGGCATATTCAAATGCCGCCACTAAGAGCAATGCCAGGATGAACAGGTTGAAGGGCCAGCCGCCAATATAGATCAGGATTAAAACCAGCGGCACAAAAACCAGTGCCGCTTTCACTCGTTGGGATAACATCCGGTTCGATTAAACCACCTTATGCTTCTTTTAAGCCGCCGAAACGCCGATCGCGCTGGGCATATACTTCAATCGCCTTACGCAGCTCTTCCTCGCTAAAATCAGGCCAGTAGACCTGCGGGAAATACCATTCGGAATAGACGCTCTGCCAGGTGAGGAAGTTGCTCGTACGCTGCTCACCGGAGGTGCGGATCACCAGGTCGGGGTCGGGGATCTCACTGGTGAACATGTAATTACCCACCAGGGCCTCATCCACGGCATCAGGGTCTATCTGGTCGGCCAGCATGCGCTTGATGGCATGGATGATCTCATCCCGGCCGCCGTAGTTAAAGGCCAGCACAATCGTGATGCGCTGATTGTCTTTGGTCAGATCCATCGCCTGGCGGACCTTATCCTGCAGGGCTTGAGAAAGCCCATCCAGGTGCCCGATATGCACCAGCCGGGCGCCTTCTTTGTGCAATTCCGCCATCTCACGGTCGATCACATCTGAGAGGATGCGCATCAAACCCGTGACCTCCGCTTTCGGCCGAGACCAGTTCTCCGTCGAAAAGGCATAAAAAGTCAGGTATTGGATGCCCAGCTTGGCACTGGCGCGGATGATCGTGCGTAAATTCTCCGTCCCAGCCTGGTGACCGGCGATGCGCGGCAAGCCACGCGCCTTCGCCCAGCGGCCGTTGCCATCCATGATGATGGCGATATGGCGGGGTACATCGGGGACGTTCTGTGTCGAATCTTCAAATGCCATGCTGGTTAGACTTCCATGATCTCGGCTTCTTTGCGTTCGCCGATCTCATCGACCTTTTTAATCAACTTATCCGTCAGCTCCTGGAGTTCCTTCTCGCCGCGTTCCTGCTCATCTTCAGAGATCAGACCCTCTTTTTCAAATTCACGTAAATCTCGGATCAGGTCCCGGCGGACGTTGCGGATGCGCACGCGGGTTTCTTCCATGCGGTTTTGCACAACCCGCACCAGCTCGCGGCGACGTTCCTCGGTGAGCTGCGGCAGCGAAAGCCGGATGACCTTGCCGTCACTGTTGGGGGTCAGTCCCAGGTCAGAAGCCAGGATGGCGCGGTCAATCATCTTCAACGTGGATGGGTCAAAGGGTCGGATCAGCAATTGGCGCGGTTCCGGTACGCTGATAGATGCCAGCTGGATCAGGGGTGTGTTGGCGCCATAATAATCCACGGGCAGGCGTTCAACCAGACCAGGTGAGGCGCGCCCCGTTCGTATAGCTGAAAGGTCCTCTTCCAGGGCATCCAGGGCGGTTTGCATGCGCTCTGCCGCTTCTCGCAGGGTGTCTTTGATCATGTTCAACCTCCATCAGTTCGTTGCGTTAGTTTTGATGATTAAGCATACAACAAAATTCTGCTCTCGTCTACCTTGCGCGGACAACTTATGCGTTCATTCATCAGCTTGGTATCGATAGCTCTAACGAATGGCACATTTCACCTGCCGTGCTTGATAACTCCTGATGGTCGTTAATCGAAAAGACTGCCCGCAGGCAGTCTCTTTATCTGAAATGGGTGAAATGTAGTCTGGGTGTAATAATTACCCCAAAACCGGGAAATGCGACCCCCCTGTGTCGGTCAACGACACGCACCGCCAGGACAAACGCTCACCCTCCGTTGACCAGGGTGCCAACCTTCTCACCCCGCAACGCTTTCGGCAGGGCTTCTTCATCCCACAGGTTCAGCACCAAAATCGGCAGTTTATTCTCCATGCACAGCGAGATGGCGGTGCTGTCCATCACCTCCAGGCGGCGGTTGAGAGTTTCGATGTAGGTCAGGTGATCAAACTTCTGCGCTTCGGCATGCTGGTTGGGGTCCATGTCGTATACGCCGTCCACCTTGGTGGCTTTGATCAGCACATCGGCGCCGATTTCCATGGCGCGCAGGGCGGCCGCCGTGTCGGTGGAAAAATAGGGGTTGCCGGTGCCGCCGCCAAAGATCACCACGCGATCCTTTTCCAGGTGACGGATCGCCCGCCGGCGGATGTAGGGTTCTGCAACGGAGCGCATCTCGATCGCCGATTGAACCCGGGTCATGACGTTGATCCGCTCGAAGGCGTCCATCAATGCCAGCGCGTTCATCACCGTCGCCATCATCCCCATGTAATCTGCGGTCGCCCGATCCATGCCGGCGTTCAGCCCAGAACGGCCGCGCCACAGGTTGCCAGCGCCGATCACAATCGCCACATCGACGCCCATCTCGTGCACCTCTTTAACCCTTAAGGCGATATCGGTCGCCCGCTCGGGGTCAATCCCAAACCCATCCTCCCCTGCCAGGGCTTCGCCGCTCAACTTTAATAAGATTCGTTGATAACTCAAGTTAACCTCGCTTGTGGTCATTGGCCCTCCAAATCAATCTTAATCGATATCTAAAAAAAAGCCAACCTTGCGGTTGGCTTTTGGAGGGTTAGGCTGCTTCTTCAGCGTCTTCTTCAACGTCGGCTTCGGCGCCCAGCTCCCAGCGGACGAACCGCCGGACAACGATCTTTTCGCCGAGCTTGATCACCTGTGCGTTGATCAAGTCCTGGACCGTCATGCTGCCGTCACGCACATATGCCTGGTTCATCAGCACGGTTTCTTGCTTGTATTTTTTCAGGAATCCCTCAACGATCTTGGGGATGATGGTCTCAGGCTTGCCGTCTTCTTTAGCTTTCCCGGCAGCCACACTGGCTTCACGATCGAGTGCTGCCTGGGGGATATCTTCTTCGTTCAGATACAGCGGGTTAGCTGCTGCGATTTGCAGGGCTAACTCGTGGGCCAGGTTGAGAAACTCAGGTGAGCGGCCGACGAAATCGGTCTCACAGTTAACCTCCACCATGACGGCCATGCGGCCTTCACCGTGGGTGTAAGTTTCAATGATGCCCTCTGAGGCTTCCCGGCTGGCACGTTTGGAGGCCTTGGCCAGGCCCTTTTCACGCAGGATATCGGTGGCTTTGTCGAAATTGCCGTCGGCGTCGCGCAGCGCTGCCCGGCAATCCAGGATGCCGCACCCGGTGGCTTCCCGCAGTTCTTTGATCATTTCGGTCGTAATTTCCATGGTTTTCTTTCCTATTTCATCCGTTACGGTGCTATTTATGCTTGATCAACGTCTTCAGTTGAGTCTTCGTCTGCTTCTTCGACGAATTCTTCCTCAACCGCTTCAACGTCAGGCTCATCTTCATCTGCCGCTGCCAGTTCTTCTTCTACCGGCGCTTCATCTTCGACGTCGTCCTCTACGAGGTCGTCCACAACGAGGTCGTCCACAACGAGGTCGTTCTCAACGAGGTCGTCCACAACGAGGTCGTTCTCAACGAGGTCGTCCACAACGAGGTCGTTCTCAACGAGGTCGTCCTCTACGAGGCCTTCCACTGCGAGGTCGTCTTCATCAAGTTCATCGGGTTTGGGGCTCTTGGTGGAACCAAGGTATTTCAAAGTCGATTCCCCGAGCAGCGCTTCGTCTTCCAGCTCTTCATCATCCGCAATGAAGCGGCTGACGCCGGCGGGCATCGGTTCTGACAGCATTTCCTCATCTTCGATATCCTTGCTGCGGATGGCTTTGCCTTCCATCACCGCATCTGCCATCTTGCCCACGATCAGCTTGATGGCGCGGATGGCATCGTCATTGGAGGGGATCACGTAATCGACATTTTTCGGGTCGCAGTTGGTGTCCACCATCGCCAGCACGGGGATGCTCTTGAGGTTCGCCTCGTGGACGGCCGTATCTTCGCGCATCACATCCACCACAAACAGGATGTCGGGCAGGCGCTTCATATTGCGGATACCGCTCAGCCGATGCATGAGGCGCTCGATCTCACGGTTGATCATCAAGCCCTCTTTCTTCGTCAACAGGTCCAGCTCGCCGCTGTCGCGCATGCGTTCGAGCCGCTCCAATTCGAAGATCCGCTGCTGGATGGTGTACCAGTTGGTGATCGTGCCGCCCAGCCAACGTTCGTTGACGTAGGGCATATTGCAGCGATCCGCCTCTTCGCGGATGGTATCCTGCGCCTGGCGTTTGGTGCCGACGAACAGGACGGTACCGCCCTGGATGACACGGTCGCGCACAAAGGCATAGGCTTCATCCAGCAACTGGACGGTCTGCTGGAGGTCAATAATGTGGATCTCATTGCGTTCTGTAAAGATATACTTACGCATTTTAGGGTTCCATTTATTGGTGCGATGACCAAAATGGACGCCGCTCTCGAGGAGCGCTTTCATTGTGACAACAGGTGACATGGGTGTATAACTCCTTTGCGTTTTAGCCTCCGCCTCCTTCTTCTTTGTCCCTCACCCATCCTATGGGCACGCAGGACACATCCGGAAGCGTGTGTGATAGTGTGCTGCCCGGTCTCCCAAACAGCGTTATGAGTATAGCATATGGGATGGGAAAAGGGAAGAGAGAACCGAGGAATGAGGAACTGGAAAATAGGTATTGGGCTGGGCTAACCTATCGTAATCAACTCACCGTAGAATAAATCTTCAGAGAATTTAAAAGGAAAGGGAACTCAAAATATAACCTCTGGATACCAAATATGGGTGAGAACTAAGATTGCCGTATTTAAGATTATTTGATGAACCTGGTGAAATATGTTAGGCGATTTTTAAGTTGCACATCCTTTCCTAATACCTCATACCCACTACCTGCTATTCACTATTCGCTATATATACATATCTGCATATATTATGTGCTATAATCCAATCCAGCATGAGATGTAATTATTCGTAACTATTCGGTGGGCTGAGAAATAGAAGCCCACCCCTCATCAGCAGGACTACCTGAGCAATCACAATTATTCGTGTAAGCATGGACCAACAAACGACCTTGAAAACCATACCAGCCATCGAAGCAGAGATCATCGCAGCTTTCGAAGCCCTCAACACAATCGATGAAAAATATGCTTACCTGTTCAAACTGGGTGATGACCTGCCGCCGATGGACCCCGCCTTGAAGACCGACGAGAATCGGGTCAAGGGCTGCCAATCCATCCTGTGGTTTCACCTTACCCAGCAAGCCAGCCGCTTTTACCTGGACGCCGACAGCGATTCAATGGTGATCAAGGGCATCGCCGCACTCCTGGCCAAATTGGTGAAAGGCAGGACGGCTGAAGAAGTGCTGACGATTAATATGGACTTTATTGACAAGATCAAGGTTTGGAAGTTAGCTTCCGATCGCAATAATGGACTGATGGCGATGCTCGATCATATCCATGCGCTTGCACGCTCTGAGCAGCCCATCCCAGCGGCTGACTTGGATAATTTGCCACAAGAGAAAAGAATTCGATCCACATGACTAACCTGAGCTACCGTATGATCTACATTGGGGGCGCACCGGCCGGCTTGCTCGGCCTGGAAGAGCTGTATGATGAACTGTTCACTGCTGGCCTCGACCCTGAACACAGCGACCTCCCGCACGCGTTGATCAAAGGCGTTCGCCAGCATAATTTCGTCCCTAAGCCTGCCATAGGTGAATACCAGGATGTCTTAATCCGGGAGTATAAGAAGTATTACCATAACCGCTCTGGGGGCAAGGCCCTCGTGGCCCGGGATTACGGCCAATGGCAGGGCTTTCCCCGAGAACACATCCCCTGGTTCCCGGTCGTCTCTGCGGAGCTGTGCAACGGCTGTGGCAAGTGTATCGAGGTGTGTCCCAAAGAGGTCTTTGAAACCAGGGAAGACGGAAAAGTCGAGGTCATCGAACCCTTCCTGTGCATTGTGGGATGCTGTTTTTGCAAGAGCGCTTGCGATCCCAAGGCGATCCTGATGCCAGACCGAAGCATGCTCGACCAATACATCCATGGGCAGCGTCCCAGCACTTAAATCAGGGTTGCTTTTTAACCACATACCTGAAATTTTATTAACCAAGATTATGAAGAACACGAAACGACAGCTCATCAAGCTT
>JAHYJN010000141.1 GCA_019428905.1 Candidatus Brevefilum sp. | reverse complement strand
CTCCCCCTAACCCCCCCCTAAAGGGAGGGGAAAAATGATCTCGCTGGTCCCTTCCTTATAGGATGCTTCGTGAATAGGGAGGCTTCGCTCTCTCCAGACCAGCGAGTAGTCTTGACCGACGTCGTAGGGTGGGCACCGAATTTGTGCCCACCATCTTTCTATCCACCATTCACCATTCACCATTCACCATTCACGGGAACAGTCGTAGGGTGGGCACCGAATTTGTGCCCACCACCTTTCTATCCACCAACTTTCTACCCACCATTCACCATTCACGGCAACAGGAGATTGCTTCTCCGCTGCGCTCATCGTAATGACAAGAGAGAGCGTCTTGAAAAATCCCCGAAAACGAGAAATTCCCGTATAATTAAACAGGTAGGCAGGCAGCATGGACAAACACCCTAGATTATCTATTGCTGACCACTTTTTTAATCTGTATAATATAAATAATGAGTAAAACAAGTAATAGAGCCGATTTAGTAATCAATTAACACCATGGAGGAACTATGAGCGATATATTTGATAAGGTGACTGGGGACCAGGATTTCTTCAAGAAGATCCTGGCCAAGATCCCGGGGTTCAAAGGCTACATCGAACGCGGCGACCGGCGCATGTCCGACAAGCTGCTGCGTGAGCAGATAGCCGATGAGTTTGACACCCTCAACCAGCGCGTGTCTGGCTTACAGCGCGAGCTGGTGGACCAGGGCGAGCTGGCTTATGTCGGCAGCCTGGAGAACGCTGCCATCAAACTGCGCCAGTTTACTGACCGGATCCGGACCGCATCTTACGGTTACGCCGGCATCTTTGACGCAATCAAGATCAAAGAGGAAGAGCTGGACCAGGTCTACCAATATGATTTTGCCCTGCTGGAGCTCGGCGACAGCGTGCGGTCAGCGATCGACAATGTTGAAACCTCCATTGGCACGGAAGGCCTGGACGCTGCCATCCGGCACCTGGTTACCGTCAGCCAGCAATGTGTGGATGCCTTCAACAAGCGCAATGAGGTTATGCGCGGCATCGCCTGAGTGATACCAGAAAACGAAATAAACCGCGTTTAGATAAGAAATTGGAGTAAACGAATATGGCTAGAATTTTTGATGTTGTTGAATATCCCCGAGAGATGTCGGATGAGCTCGTCCACCGCTTCCCGGAGACCGGCGTTGCCGACCTGCGGATCGGTTCACAGGTCATCGTCCGTGAAGGCCAAAATGTGGTCTTTATGCGTGATGGGCGGGCACTGGACGTGTTCGGCCCCGGGCGCCACACGATCACCACGGCCAACATCCCCTTGCTGGTCAACCTGGTTGGCAAGGCCTTTGGCGACCGCACCCCCTTCACCGCCGAGGTCTTTTACGTCTCGATGCGGGAGTTCGCTGACCAAAAGTGGGGCACCCCGCAGCCGATCATCGTGCGCAACCCCGGCGTTGGCCTGGGCGTGGCGCTGCTGCAGGGCTTCGGTACCTACAGCTTCCAGATAACAGACCCGCAGCAATTTGTGACCCAGATCGTCGGTGCGCAGGGCTACTACCGCACCAGCGATATTGAGAACCGCTTGCGCGTGATGCTGCTCTCCAAGCTGCAGGACCTGCTGGGCGAGACGACCGCTAAGAGCAACGTATTGGAGCTGATCGGCCTGACCAACGAGCTCTCGGCCGGCGTGCGGGCGAAAGCCCAGGATGACTTCCGGGCGATCGGTTTGGACCTCAAGTCGTTCTACATCGGCAACCTGAAGCCATCTGATAAGTCGGCCGAGGAGCTGCGGGCGATGGGTATGCTCGATATGCAGACCTACACCCAGCTGCAGGCTGCGGACGCCATGCGCGACGCCGCCCAGAACCCCTCTGGCGGCGCTGGCCTGACCGCTGGCATCGGCGCCGGGATGGGGATCGGCAATGTGTTGACGGACGCCCTCAGCAGCGCCAGTCGACCACAGGCTGGAGCGGCCGGTGTGCCGGCTGCCATGCCCGATGTGATGACCCCCGCCGAGGCCGCCGAGTTCTTGAAGGTGGCTGCCGAAGACGTGGTGGCGGCGATCGAGGCCGGCGACCTGAAGGCACGCAAGATCGGCAGCGCCTATCGCATCAGCAAGGATGCCCTGACCGAGTTTCTTAAAGGATAGTGAATAGTGAATGGAGAAAAGCTGAAAGGTGAAAGCTAAAAGCTGAAAGCTGGTAGTTGGTAGCTAAAAGCTGAAAGCTCAAAGATTACAGGATGATATGTAGGGCGGGGTGTGAAGTTCACCCCGCCTTTTTTTTAGGGCAACATCCTTAGTATACGTTTAACACTTTCCGTCCAGCTTCGCTTTCCACCTTAGATTGAGGCGCCTTCAAGGCTCATCAGGCGTATGCATGTTTCATAGGAAACGTGCCATGGGGGTGTCTAAAAAGTAAGGAAATAACGGACTAAAAATTGATGATATTCTGATTCTCAGAAAATATCAGCATTTTCGATCCGTTTTTACTTTGATTACAAACAAAAACACAAAAATAGCAGTCTATTTG
>JAHYJN010000049.1 GCA_019428905.1 Candidatus Brevefilum sp. | reverse complement strand
GGCGATGAACCCGGGCTTGGTTCGGATGGCGGCGTAATGGGCCAGCTCACCGGCGGCAAAGGCCTCGTCCACGGTGCCCTGGACCAGGCGGAGCTCGAGCGCGGGGGTGATGACCGGGGTAAACTGTCCCATCCGCTCGAGGAGGTCGGTGTACAGCGCCCGGAAGGTGCCGACATTCACGCCCAGCCCACCGCCGGCGCGGGCCAGGCGCTGTCGGAAGTGTGCCGCGTTTTGTGCGTCGGGCACCAGGGCCCAGACGGGCGCCAGCGGGTCAGTACCCCTAAGGGCTTGGATGCGCTGGATGCAGACGGCAGTCTTGCCGGCCGCTGGGGGAGCGAGGATGAGTTGAATAGGCATGGTTGGCCTTTCGTTTTGGATGTTATCTATCTTTATTTATTTTTCTTGACATGATTTCTGAGTAACGCGCAGCAATTTGTCTAATGAGATTATTCTAATGCATTCTAGTGGCCGTTGATGTTTGAGGCTTCTTGATTGTTCTGAAATGTGTGCTATTCTTGAAGTTTACTGATAAGTCCGATCTCGCTGGTCTCCTGACTAGCAAATGCGTTTGAGCGCAGGTCTCTACCTTTATTCCTAATTCAGTTAATATTTGATAATCTCACCTCCAACCCATATTTCCCTTGTGCGCTGGTCTTCGGTCCAGCGCACAAGGTAGGAAAGCCTGTTTTTGTCTGAATCAGAAAATATCTTTTTTATCATTCCGCCGGCGGTACAGAAAAATCCACTTATTTTCATTAACTCTGAGCTGTTTGAGCTCTTCGGCCGTATTGTATTCGTTGCTGACGGTAATGGCTAAATCGTCCGCCCCACAATGATGACAGCCAGTGATTAAACTTCTGACCAATGCTTTCACCAGTGCAACTTCCCGGGTGGTATACAGTTGAATCTCGCAATCAAACATGTCGTGACATACATTACACTCAACCGTCACATCATACCAATGGTCTTTGTAGGTGCTCATGGTTCCTCTTTTCTGTAGGTTTTCAACTTAGTTTGGTTTCACTCGGCCTATTTCTCCTGGGCGGCTCCAGCAGGCATATCGGTAAAGGCAGTCAGGATGCAATCCGGCAACAAATAAGAGCCCTTAGCCGCGTAGGCAAGGCAAAACTGGCCGTGGCGATCAAATGTGTGAATTTTATCGGGTAGTCCCCCGGGAGGTCCTAACTTGACCCTAAAGAGTCTACCCCAATTTTCGACAAGCGGTGTTCAAAGCTTCCAACCTGCAGGGCAATCGCAAAGTGTGAGAAATGTCTGTATTATCGTTGTTCTTGATTTAACAGACCCTATGTGCCCGGAGGGCGAGAAGGGTTGTAAACAGTGTGAAGATCGTAAATTTTACGAAAACGGTTGACTTTGCGTACTTATTTCAACCTTTCTTAATGGTGAATAATCCAGAAAAGATTGTGTGACACCCTAATTTACCCCTTGACAAATCACAGTATTACTGTATAATTACAGTATAACCGTGATTAGCAAAAGGATTTTCTATCATGACCGAAAACCTGAGCATTGAAGACCTTGAGAAACACAGCGGGCTGCCCGTGCGCACCCTGCACTATTACATGGCCGAAGGGCTGCTGCCCGGACCAGATAAGCGCGGCAAAAACGCCAGCTACTCCCAGGAGCACCTGGACCGACTGGACCTGATCCTGATCCTAAAAGAGCTGCACCTCCCCCTGAAGGAGATCCGCGACCTGCTGGAAAATATGACCCCGGCCGAAATCCAGCACTACCTCGACGACCAGGAGGATTTGCTGGTCAAGCTTAAAGCCGCTCAGCCCGATGATGTTTCATCGAGCTGGGATACCGAGGGCAGCAGCGCGCTGGAATACATCAAAGGCCTGGAGGAGGCGCACGGCATGATCAATGAGATCAGGAGTGATCAAACCTATTACCCCCAACGGCTTCGGTTGGAGAACAATCGCTTCGATCGTGAAAGCATCGGCCTCGATATGGCCGCCGCTCAACCCCAGGAAGAACGCTGGCGGCGAATGGTCCTGGCGGATGGGATCGAGCTGCACACCCGTGAAACCCGCGATAAAGAGACCCTGCATAAGATCAAGCGCTTGCTGTCGTTTGCCCGGTCGCTGTTTACCAAATAAATTAAAAAGGAGAGCACAAGATGAAAGACAAAAACAAACATGAAAAACTAACCCTGTCCGCAGCGGCCGATAAGCCCGTGATCCCCGCCGGTAAACCCGGTGCGCGCATCGTGGAGATGAAGCTTTCAGCCCCTGAGATGGCGGGGGATAAAGCGCATCTGCCCCTCAACATCGCCCTGGTGCTTGACCGCAGCGGGTCGATGCACGGTGAGAAGCTGCATTATGCCCGGCAGGCGGCGGCGCATGTGATTGATTTGCTGGGCGACGAGGATCGTGCCACGGTCGTGGTGTATGATGACCAGGTGAACCTGCTGCTTCCGTCCCAAAGCATGACCCACGAGGGAAAACGCCTGGCAAAGGAACGCATTGCCCGGGTACAAAGCGGGGGGAGCACGTTCCTGTTTGGGGGATGGATGACGGGCTGCGAGCAACTGGCTGAGTCGCTGACGAATCAGACGTTCAACCGTGTGCTGCTGCTGACCGACGGCCTGGCCAATGTGGGTGAGCGTAATGTAGACGCGCTCGCCTTCCACGCCCATGAGCTGTTCATGCGCGGCATTTCCACCTCTTGCTTTGGCGTTGGCCAGGGCTATGACGAGCACCTGCTGGAAGCTATGGCCAACCACGGCGGCGGCAGCTTCCACTTCCTTGAGACCCTGCAGGCCATCCCCCTGGTGTTTGAGCGCGAGTTTGATGAGATCATCAACGTTGCCCTACACGACGTGGAGGTGACCCTCGACCTGCCGACCACGGTCACTGCCAACGTATCAGCCAACTGGCACCACACTCGCCAGGACGGCGGGTTGAAGGTCTTCCTGGGCAGCCTGGCCGCCGGGCGTGAGCAGGCCGTCTATGTGCAGCTTTCGAACCTGGAAGCCAAAGGCGGGAGCGATCTGACGATCCCCCTCAAAGCCCTTGGCAAGGATCATGAGCAGCGCGTCCACGAAGCCCGAGCTGAACTGGTTTTTGCCGCCGTGGATATCAAAGAAGAGGCCGCCCACCCGCAGGACCAGGAATTGCTGGGGCGCTTTGCCCTGGTGGACCTGGCTGACAAAGCCAATGAAGCCCTCAAGCTCGAACGCGCAGGCGACCGGGCGGGGTCGGCCCAGGTGATGAGCACCGCAGCCTATTTATACCGGGATCAGGTTAACAACAGCACCTTTGACAGGTATCAACAGCTTTCGGAACAGCTGAGCCAGGGCTTGGACCAGGACCAGCGCAAGCGGCGCCACTACCAGGAATATCAATCCAAACGCGGCTGGCAGTCCATTCGGGATTACAGGCTGAGTTTTGACACGGGCAAGCTGATGGCTGACGTGGAGGGGATGGCGGTGTTCCTCAACACGGCATCTCCCATCAGCATTGCGGCCGTTCCGGAAGTCTTGTTCATGAACGAGCTCTACAAATTCCAGCATGACATCAGCGGGATGGACTGCGAGGAGCTATCGAAAGCGCTGGGAACCCGGGTGGATGTGATGTTGGGGATGGACGTCTTGCGCGACTTGCACCTGCGCATTACGCCTCAGCATGGGGTGATCCAGCTCAGCCGGCGGCCATTTCGCTCCTCTGGGGCGCGTTTACCTCTCAGGGGTGTAAGCGGTGTGCCCACCACGCAGTTCACCATCGGTGGTGAAGAAGTTAGCCTGCGCTTGGTGACGGCCCTCAAGCTGAACTACCTCCCAGGGCAGATAGCGGCTGGGCTCAACCAGGTGGGCACAGCCAGCGACAGCCTGCCCGCCGGATTGGCATTCTCCACACCGCTCTATGAACTGCCCATCGCGCTGGGTCACCACATGCTGCCCCTTAATTTTGGGGTCGCACCGGACGCCCTGCGGGGGTCGTTGGGCTTAGGGGTGGGTGAAGGCGTGTTGGGCACAGACTTTCTGCAAAGTGCGCCGCTGACCCTGGCCTTCCCTGACGGGGAGATGATCGTGTATGTGTAATTTGTGAGGGGGGGTGTGGGTTGGGGCTTGACAAGCTGACCCTTGTAAAGCCCCAACAGGGGAAATCATTATTTTGGTAATTACTTAACGTGCGATAGGATAGGACCCACACGCCAGAAACAGGGCCACCTGCACAGTTACATTCATTGAATGAATTGAGATGATTAGGAGGATATCTTTGTTAAAGAGACCACTTGAAGACTATTTGGGTTATGAACGCGACTATCCGGGTTTTATTGAAATGGTGATCCGTTATGAAAATGCTGTTCTACCGGTCTGTTCACATTGCGGCTCAGCGGATACGGCCAAAGTGTCGGCTGGTATCGTTTCGCGGTCCATTCACCTGGCGAGTGCCACGACGAAATTTAAGCTGCACCCAAAACCCCCGGGACGCTTTTTCTGCAACACCTGTGAGGGATATTTTTCACCCGAAGACTGCGCCCGACCAAATTGGTGGGATGATTTGACCGAGTCCGATCAGGGCGAATAAAAAATTAATCGGCGCATGGATAAGAGAATCCCCATATGTTTTGAGGATTATGAGCGGAATATGCCAATTTTTATTTAAGTGATCGTGTATAATTATTAAAATGGCATTTGTTCAAGGAGAAATCTGATGTTAGTTGGTGAAAGAATGACTCGCCCGGTGTTGTCCGTCTCCCCGGAAACGCCCATCCAGGATGCGTTGGCTAAGATGCGCAAAGAGCGCGTCAGCCGCTTCCCGGTATTGAACAAGAAGGGGAAACTGGTTGGTATTGTCTCGGAAGATGATTTGCTGCATGCATCCCCTTCGGATGCGACCTCGCTGTCGGTGTGGGAGATCAATTACCTGGTTAGCAAGATTACGGTTGAACGGGTGATGACGACCGATGTGATCACGGTCAGTGAAGATACTCCCCTGGAGGAAGCCGCCCGCATCATGGCGGATCATCGGGTTGGAGGGCTCCCCGTTGTGAGGGGCAAGGCTGTGGTTGGGATGATCACCCAAACGGATTTGTTCCACCTATTTTTGGAGATGTTGGGTGCGCGTGAACCCGGTCTGCGCTTGACGGCGCTGGTAAAAGAGGAACCGGGCATGCTGCACCGTCTGACCAAAGCGATCGATAAGGCTGGTGGGAATATCGTTGCTTTAAGCACCTTTGCTGGTCAGAGTTCTGAAGATCGTGAAGTTACCCTCAAGGTGAACGAGTTGGATGAACAAACCTTGCGCCAAGTCCTGCAGCCTTTGGTGATTGAGTTTAAAGACCTGCGAGAAATTAAGTTCTAACCCTGATATTAGCCAAAATGAAACCTCCTTGGGTTCTAAACCAAGGAGGTTTTCCAGTTAATTGGTTGTGCAAATCCACAATTGATCCCCGGCTGTTGCGGTCCCATCTCAAAACAAGCCATCTAGAATAAACGGCCAACCAGTCTGCGGTCAGCCTGTGGGACCGTAATGAAGCTCAATAATTTCTGAATTTAACGGTTAAAAAGACAGCTTTCATCTTAATAAATATAGATTTAAGCATTTTGAAGATGATTCAAGGCCATCTTTATTCACCCTCGGGCACCGGCGTTTCCAGTAAGACTTCAACCATCTTGATGCTGGTCTGGATATACGAGCCGCAGCGTTCGACGAAGTAGTTTCGCTCGATCGCAATATTACGCTGGTCCGCTTGGCTCAGGTCCAGACCTAATAAATCTCGGCAGTAAATAGTGCCGTGTTTTTCTTTGAACATCTCGGCTAATTTTGCGGTTAATGTATAGGTGATTTCGGTTGCAGGCCCGTATATACTGCCGTCGGTGTTGACTTTGCCGTAATTCAGCCCCAAGACCATAAAGCCGCCGGTCAGCGCACCGCACACCTCGCACAGTCTGCCCATACCGGAGCCGAACCCGGTGGAGATTTTTAACGCGGTTTGGACATACATGCCGTAATCTTGGCAAAAGGCCGCCAATACGGCTTGGGCACAGCCAAACCCCCGATCGTGAAAATCATGTCCTGCTTCCACATGATTCATGTGACACATCCTCCATAAAAGTTGACCTAATCCTATGCGGGTAACCTATCTAATAACCGGTGCAACAATGTGTACCTGGGTGATATTATATTGTCAAGGCTGATTCTTGTGGGTAGGTCTTTTCTGTAATCTAGAAAGCCGTTGTGCTGCAGTGGTCCTGATAACTCACTTTGATCAAAGGGACTTATCTTGTCAACAGTCGCGGGGAAAGCATTGGGTTATCCGGCGTGTGCCACGCAGACAATGTTCCAGTCGGCATCGCAGATGGTTTCAGCCTCCGTGTACCCGGCATACCATTTGAGGGGGTTAAACCCAGCCCGGGTGAGGAAGTAAGCCATTTCCTGAATCTGATAGAAGCGGTTGGTGTGGTCTTCGGTATACGTTTGGCAGCGGCCGTCCGCATGCATTTCGTATAGTGTATATTTTACTTTGTACAGCTGGCGTTGATAATCGAGTTCGGCTTCTGAGATTTTGACAAGTTGGTCTTCGCCATGCGCCAAGCGTTTGACCCTGATCGGGTCTAGGTGGTTGATCATAGCGGCGGCGTTCCAGAATTCGAAAATGAACAAACCGCCCGGCTTGAGGTGATCGTGAACCCTTTTTAGAACCTCTTCAACATCGTCGTTATCCAGGATGTAGCAGAATGAATCAAACAGGCAGATCACCGCATCAAAGGGCCGCTTGGGCTGGTCGAGTTCAAGCATGTCCTGGGCTGCAAACTTGATCTTTGATCCCCTGGACGCAGCTTTTTGGATGGCTTTCTCGATCATATCCGGCGAGAGGTCGGTGGCGAGGATCTCGTGACCAAAGTCTTCCAGCAGGAAGCTGTGGGTCCCCGTACCGCAGCCAAGTTCCAGGATCTTTTGATGGGGTTTGTCCCCAAAACGCGTTAGGAGGGACTGCACAAATGTGGCTTCCTGGGTGTAGGTCTTGTGTGCATAAAAAAGGTCATAGATCTCTGAGAATCTTCCGCTGTAGGTGGGCTGGTTGTTAGGGTTCGTCATCTTGAATGTCCTGGATGATAAATGGTCAGCGAGCATGCCTGCTGATTTAGATTGGGTTGGGGATAAGCATACCTTTGTGATCGGATTTCTGTCAAGCTAAGTTTGCCGCTGGCCTGTGGGGGGACATGAACTTACCATAGCAAATTGTGCTCGTGATACAATAACCGCATAATAATTTCTCTCACTGCTCAGCTGGTGCAATTTTGGATTGAAAAGGTAACGCACACCATGAAAACTATCTCAATCGTTGTTCCGGTCTATTATAACGAAGGTTCATTGTCCCATCTGTATGCAGCATTACAGAAACTGGAAGAAAACCTGCTGCAAAAACAGGTTGCCCTTGAACTGATTTTTGTCGATGATGGGTCGGGCGATGATTCCTTTTTCGAATTGATGAAGATTAAACGCGCCCGTCCGGCGACCAAGGTGATCAAACTTACCCGCAATTTTGGCAATATCCGCGCGGAAAAAACCGGCTACCGTTATGTCACCGGCGACTGCTATTGTGCGCTGTCTGCAGACCTGCAAGACCCGCCGGAGCTCATTGAGGAGATGGTCGACTACTGGCTGGCCGGACAGAAGTTTGTGATCTGTGTGCGCGAACAACGTGAAGACCCGCCATTGACCACCTTTTTTGCGAATTTGTTCTATAAGCTGGTGCGGCATCTGGTGATCCGCAATTATCCCCGGGGCGGCTTTGATTTGGCATTGATGGATAAAGCGATGCTGCCCTACATGCTCAACAGTGGGAAGAATATCAACACGGCCATGTTTGCCTATTCGCTGGGGTTTGAGCCAACAAAGATCAGCTATAAACGCCAAAAACGCCAATTTGGCAAATCTCGCTGGACTTTTGCGAAAAAGTTCAATTATTTCATCGATTCAATTCTGGGTTTTTCCGTGATCCCTTTGCACCTGATTTCGTGGATTGGGATCACCCTGGCAATCGTCAGCTTTCTTTATGGCGCCTATGTGATCCTGGATGTCTTGATCAAGGGTATCGAGGTGCCGGGCTTCGCCTCTCTGTTTACCCTGACGGCTTTTCTGTTCGGGCTGACGCTGACCATGCTGGGGATCATTGGACAGTATATCTGGCGCATCTTTGACGAGGTCAACGGCGCGCCCGAATCTGTCATTGAAGTGGAGTTGCTGGATTAGTCACAGCTTACCCCTTATTATGGTTTTCAGTCTGCAAGCCAATTCGATTATAATTTCCCTGGTCATGGGTGATGGTGCCCATGCAAAAGCATTTTGTTAGGAACCACTTATGAGCAACCTGAATAACGGATGTACAATCATTGACCTTCCCAAAATTACCGATGTGCGCGGGAATTTGTCCTTTATCGAGAGCTATCGCCATATCCCCTTTGAAATTCAACGTGTGTTTTATCTCTACGATGTCCCCGGTGGTGCCGTTCGGGCAGGGCACGCTTTGAAAACCTGCGAGCAATTCCTGATCGCAGTCTCGGGCAGTTTTGAGATAGTAATCGATGACGGGGTTTCGCGCTGTGAATACTTGCTGAACCGCGCTTATAAAGGCCTGCTGATCCCACCCAGGTTCTGGCGGGAGCTGAAAAACTTTTCATCCGGTTCGGTGTGCCTTGTATTGGCCTCCAAACCTTATGATGAAGACGACTATTTCTCTGATTACGAGGAATTTGTATCTGCGGTACGGGGGAAGCAGGAATGACGCGCATCCCTTACCTTGATCTTAAGGCCGTCAATGCTGAAATCCAACCTGAACTGGATCGGGCTTATGCGCAAATTGTGGCGTCTGGCTGGTTTATCCTGGGTAAGGCTGTTGAAACATTTGAAGGGGCCTTTGCAGATTACGTTGGGGTTCGGCATTGTGTAGGTGTGGGCAACGGTGTAGAAGCCCTGCACCTGATCTTGAGGGCTTACGGAATCGGACCCGGGGATGAGGTGATCGTCCCTTCCAACACCTATATCGCCACCTGGCTGGCGGTGACCTACGCCGGCGCGACCCCTGTCCCTGTAGAACCAGATCCACATTCCTATAACCTTGACCCAAATCGAATCGAAGCAGCGCTGACGGAGAACACGCGGGCTATCTTGCCGGTGCATTTATACGGGCAGGCGGCGGATATGCGCCCGATCTTGGCGATTGCCAGCCGGCATGACCTGGTGGTGATCGAGGATGCTGCCCAGGCCCATGGTGCGTCTTACCAGGGGCGTCGATGCGGCGGGCTGGGGCATGCGGCGGGTTTCAGCTTTTATCCAGGGAAGAACCTGGGGGCTTTAGGCGATGCCGGGGCTGTGACCACGGAAGATGATGCCCTGGCAGAGAAGGTGCGCTCTTTACGGAATTATGGCTCGAAGAAAAAGTACGAAAACGAGATGTTGGGGTTCAACTCACGGCTGGATGAGCTGCAAGCGGCGTTTCTGAGTGTCAAGCTGCCTTATTTGGATAAATGGAATGAGCATCGCAGGCAGATCGCTGAAGTTTACACCGATGCCTTCAGCCAGGTTCCTGAATTGACCGTTCCTCACACTTTGGATTCCGCGTCCCACGTGTGGCATATCTACCCGCTGCGCTGCACCGATCGGGATGGTCTGCAAGCGCATTTGAATCGGGCCGGGATAGGCACCCTGATCCACTACCCGGTTCCACCGCATCTTTCAGAGGCTTACGCAACATTGGGCTATAAGCAGGGCGAATTCCCAGTCGCTGAGGCGATTGCCCAAACCGAGTTGAGCTTACCGATCAGCCCGGTGATGACCATGGATGAGACTGAGGTGGTGGTGGGGGCGGTTTTGGACTATTTTGGCTGATCTGATGTGGTTTACGTTAATGAACACAAAGGAAGCCTGTATCTGGTTGGTGGGGGAATGAGATGAGGAAATTCAAACAAATAACCACGGGTTTATGGGAAAAGCACAAAGAGGTGCTGCTGTGGGCGATTGGGGGTGGGATCAATACGGTTTTGACCTATGGGCTGTATTTATTGCTAGACCTGGTGCTTTCCTACCGCATTGCGTTTACAGCATCTTATGTGATCGGGATTATTTTCGCTTATTTCTTTAATGCCCTGGTGGTTTTTAAAAGTGGGCTGTCACTCAAGAAATTTCTTCAATTCCCGCTGGTGTACCTCGTACAGTATTTGCTGAGCATTGGTTTGCTGGAGGTGTTGGTGCAGGGATTGAATATCAATCCCACCATCGCGCCGATATTTGTGTTGATCATCGTTACACCGGTGACCTACCTGCTGAGCAGGTGGATCTTGAAAGGGAAAAGCACGCCCAGCGGGGAAAATTGAGCTTAAAGAAAGCATTTTCCCCCACGTTCAGACGTGGTCTCTTGACAGTAGTGTTAGGTGGCGAAATTATGCTAATCGGAGAACCGTAAGGCTTATCGTCCCCTGTTCATCCCTTTTTCTTGGGCTGCATGCTGATCGCTTCAACCGGGCAGATATCGGCACAGAACCCACAGGCGATGCAGGCATTGGGTTGAGCGAGCACGGGGTAACCTCGCCCAGCAGAATTTCCCTGGATGTATTCCAGCGCCAGGCAGCTGACCGGGCAAATGGTGATGCACAAGGCGCAGGACACACAGGATTTTTGGTCAATGACCGGTTTGAGCCAGTCCATTTTCTTGACACGCTGGGCAAGGCGTCCCTGTGAGGTGAGGACGGCCTCATAAGGACAGACCCTGCCGCATGTCCCGCATTCAATACAGCGCTGGGGGTCAATCTGGTGAACTTCGTGACGCTCGCCGCTAATCGCCTGGGTGGGGCATGGGCGCACGCAAGCCTGGCAGCCGCGGCAGTTTTCGGTGATCTTATAAGCCATATTTTTCCTCCCAGCCTGCCACACGGCCTTCCAAGCCGAGCTCGATCAGGGTTTCGTGGGTTGGATAACCTGATTCTGGGTCCCACCCGATCTGGTCCCAATACATCCGCCGCATGGCAGGATAGTCAACCTGGTTGCCCTGGTTCGGGCCGCTATTTTGGGGTGGGATGCCCAAAGCGCGCCAACTGACCTTGATGTCCTTTGGAGCAACCCCTTGCTTGATGTTGAACAGCTGGCGCAGGGTTTGGATGCGGTGGCCAATTTGCAGATATTCTTCAGGTGTCCGCGACCAGCCGGTGGCTGCATCCGTCCATTCAAACAAGGGCAGGCGGTCAATGCCTAGGTAGATCCCAAAAAAGCAAATTCCCAGGGCATTGTAAAAATTGGTAAATTTCGAGATGGTCACCGCCTGGTGGATCGTTTCTGCGGAGGGTAGAAATTGACGCTTTTTGTTGGTAATCAAAGGCGGCTTGGGGAGGTCCTTCAGGCGCGTCCATAACCGGAATAATGTGTAATAAATGAAGGCACCTGAGGTATGCCTGCCCGGTGCGGGTTCAACCCCAGCATGTAATCCAAAACCCGGGTCAAGGCGAGAATCATGAAATGCCAATTCGGACCCCCCGGCCGCGATGCCCGCCTTTCGATCTTCAATTTTTAACCGCTGTGCCGCGCGCTTGGAACCATCTGCCAAAAGATCACCAATCCCCTCACGGGCGATCATTGCTTTGACCAGGGCTAAAATCGCCTCACCATCCCCCCAGTTCAATGCTAAACCGCCCGTATCGGCATCGGTCAGCAGCCCATCCTGGTACCACTCAATGGCTGCAGCCACTGTTCCGCCTGCAGAGATGCTGTCCATCCCGGCCCGGTTGAGCATGTCGTTGATCTCCACAACAAGCTGATAATCCTGGTTCAAAACCAGGCCGGTGAAAGCTAATGTGGTTTCATACTCGGGTCGATGGTGGGTTTGGTTATCACCCTCTCCCCTGATCGTCGCGCCGCAGCCTAGTGGGCAGGCCAGGCAGTGATATTTGTTTTGCTCCAGGGCAGAAATTGCCTGGGGCGTAATTTGCTTGGATTGATCCAGTGAGAAATTTTTGCGGGTGCCAGCCCAATTCTTAATCGGTGCATCGCCCCACTCGATGGAGGTCTGGTTCAACCCGACAGTGCCCCATTTCCGGAGGACACCGGTAAACAAGATCCCATCCCAGCGGAATTTGAACCATGGGTTGCGCAGGAATTTACCGGCAAAGGCCATCATCCGGGATGAGAGCGGAATTTGGAAGCGGGTGAGTTTGGCTGGCTTACGGGATAAGGCTTTCATCGCTTGTGAGTCAGCAACCGGGATTGGCTTTGCCCCAGTCAGGACCACCGCCTTGAGGTTCTTGCTGCCCATCACCGCGCCCAGGCCGGAGCGGGCAGCCATGCGGCCGAAATCATGGCTGATGCCGGCAATCAGCGATCGCCTCTCGCCCGCCGGTCCAATGCAGACCACCCCGGGCTGGCGCTGGCTTCCGTGGCGTTCTCGCAGCAGTTTTTCCGTGGTTAATGTGTCCGAGCCCCACAGATCCTCCGCATCCAACAGGATTGGACCGCCGGGTTCAACCGATAAATAGACGGGTTTAGGGCTGGACCCTGTGAAGAAAATCCCGTCATAACCGCACTTTTTGATGGCCAACGAAAAATAACCGCCGCAATTGGCCTCTCCCCAGGTGCCCGTCAGGGGGGATTTAGCCACCGCCATCCAGCGGCCTGAAAACAGGCTGGGCGTCCCGGTCAGCAGACCGGAGACAAACCCCAGCACATTTTCCGGGCCCAGCGGGTCTGCCCCGGGAGGGATATGCTCGTAAAGCAGGTGAGCGGCCAATCCCATCCCGGAGAGATAGTCCTGGTATATTTTCTCAGGAATCATTTCTTCGGTAAATAGATGGTTGTCTAAATCCACCCATAAGACTTTTCCTATAAATCCTGACATGTTATCCTGTTTCCTGATCAGTTTAGTGTACTGCAACGCCCTTGACATCAGCAGGCGGTCAATCGCTTGGGGAACCCCACACCCCATTTATTATTGTGAACCATCAGCTTACCCAAAAAACGTGGCGAGCATCGCCCGGTTTTCCTGGGCACATAAGGCTTTGATTTCTGCCGGATTTAACGGCGGCAGCGGCCAGGGGATGATGGCTTGATCCAGCAAGGGCGACGTCGGAGACGTTGCTCCTACTTTATCTGAGAGGGACCGAGAATCAAAAGGCGCATACCCCATGCTTAGCTGGCAATCCAGGCGGTGCCCGGCGCGATAGAGTCGTTTGCGTTTTTCGCATAGGCGAATTGTGGCGGTCAGCAGCGGGATCAGGTGGCGATTTTTCAGGCTGACCACCCGGCAATACGTGCCCGTCAACTGATGGAGGGCCACATGCGGCTGGTTGGGGAAGGGCATGCAGCCATTGATGTGGCGGTCGACGATCTTCGAAAGGTGCTGGGTGCAGCTGCCCACGGCCAATTTCTTGCCAGGCAGGGCGGTAATCTTCGCCGTGGTGTAGGTCTTACCATCGGCGTCCAGGTAAATTCGTTCGCCGTCCACCAGGGTGCCATCACCAATAATGACCACGAGTTGAAAATCACGGGGGAGACCCTCCCGATAGAGCATCTCAAAGCCAAAGCGGATTGATGCCAGGCAGCCGCCACGGCACTCCATGGCGATGTGATTGACCACATCAGGGGGATATTGTTTCGCGTGATCTAACTTCATGGAATGCGGCAGGCTGCGCCCGGTTAATGCCAGCACATTGGGAAACTGCTCCCGGAAGGACGGGCTGAACAGGGACGGGTCCGCCGGTCGGTAGGGGGTCACAGCCTGATCGCCTATCACCCGGGTGCCGGGGTCGCCAAACCCGGCCGCATCTGCTGCCTGGAATAGGCGAATCCGATCAGGGTTGAAGCCCATCATGCGGGCTGCGGCCTGGTCTGTTTCCAGGCAGTTCGTGCCGCTGATGATGACCCGGCTGTCGACCGGGTCTACAGGCGCCGGGCAGTTGCCTTCACCGCCGACCAGGCCGTCGATCACGGTTAGGTCCGGCTCGATCAGGCGCAGGATATCGACCAGTTTTTCATCCAGGGCAAAGTGGTGGTGGCGTTGGCGCAGGTTATACGGTAGCAAGCCCATGGCGTTCTTTAAGCCCAGGGTGACTTCCGTATAAAGGTTGGTCTTCATCTTGGCGACGGAAATCAAAAAGGCCTCCCCGCGCAGGACGGGTTCTAAAATATTGGGGATAATGATCTCTTTTTGGATTGTTGCCTGGGGCAAGATGTAACGTGAGGTCAGCTCTTCCTCTAAGGCGACCAGCCTCACCTGGTGATGGCGGGCCAGCCGGTCCAGGCCGGCCACTCGGAAGGAGCCGTGGGTGGGAACGCCGCGCCCGGAGGATTCGGCGATGACGATCTGGTCGGTATGCTGTTTGAGGAAGGCCACTAGTGCGTCCAGCACCCGCGGGTCGGTGGTTTCGGGGTAGTCCCGCTCGACCAGGCCCATCTGGGAATAGACGGTGACCAGGTTGGGCTTGAGTAAGACTTGCTTCCCTGCTAACCGGTGAATAAAGCCCGTCAGCTCGTTTAGCTGGGTCAGGTTTTCCGCAACCAGCCGGTAGATGGTCTGAATGTCGGGGCGCGTAAAATAAGCCGGGGTGCCGTAGTTTTTGGGGAGGGCCACAAAGTCCTGGCGATAGTCCCCATCTGGGGCGTGGCTGATCACGACCGCGTTTTGCTTATATTTCGTTTTTGCGGGGAAGGTCTGTTCTTGATTCGTCATTGATGGAGTCATATACCATTAAATAAGGCAGTCGTTTTGTTTGGTTGCAATCCCCTAGATTGTATCATCAATGGCCGAGATTGTCTTAAATTGGGGGGTTTTTGGGCGACTGGCGGGGTTGTTTGGCCTGTGGTCAGGAGACCACAGGCATCAAAAAGAGAGACCACAGGCAGCAAAAAAGGGGAGACCACGGGCAACAAAAATGAGGAGACCACGGGCATCAAAAGGGAGACCATAGGCAAGTCAATAGAGAGACCGCAAGCAAATGAAAAGATGGACGGACAAGCAATTACTAGCGCAAGATCAGCGGCAGGAAGATGCTGAAGCCCCCACCGGGTTGCTTGATCCTCAAGGTGAAGCTTTGGGAGGCATTAGGTGAGACGCCGTTGCTGGCGTAGATGACCAGACCGTATTCCGGATCGGAATCTGGGCCAGGTATCCCGTCGATGGTGGCTGTGCCGTCCCCATTGTTGGTGAACTGTACGCCGTCGCCCAGCGATCCTGTATACCAGATATTATCAGGTATCGGGTAGCCGCTGGTGGTGATGGTGAAGGTGCCATATTTCCCAATGGTGAAGGTGGTGGAGTTGGCGCTGGTGATGACCGGTGCGGTTGGTGCTGGGACAATCGTCAAGGTGAAGGCCTGGCTGGCATTAGGCAAGATACCGTTGCTGGCGGTCAGGGTCAGGGGATAATTCCCAGCGGTACCCGTCCCCGGGGTGCCGGCCAGGGTGGCTGTGCCGTCCCCATGATCGTTAAAGATAAGGCCGCTGGGTAGGCTGCCGCTGCGGTTAATCGCGGGCGGCGGCGCGCCGGTGGCCGTGACGGTGAAGGTGTTGTAAACCCCAATGGTGAAGGTGGCATGGCCCGGGCTGGTGATGATGGGTGGATTTTGCAGGGTTTCACGCTCGTACGCGCCGATATCACACACCGCCAAGCCATCCCCGTCGCCATCCTGTGGGCGGGGTTCGCCGCGCTGGTCGCTGGACGGACAGCCCGTGTTTGTGCCGGTATCAATGGCGGGCGAACCGGGGAGTAAAGCGTGGGTGTGCGTGTCGCCACCGTTATCCGCCAGGGTACCCAGCTGTGGATCGAAACCGACCAGGTTGCCATCGACACCGTTAACCAACCCGCAGGCGTTTGCGCCGGTAGACTCGATCAGAGAATGGGTGGCGTTGACTGTAACACTGGCATTTCCCTTGATACAATCCCCACCAGAACTGCTGTTGCCGATGATTATATTTTTAAGTTGAATAGTAGACCCGCCTGTACCATATCCATAGATGCCGCCACCGGAAACTGCTGAATTATCGGAGAGGGTGAGGTTGGTCAGGACGGCGATGCTTTCATTTGCATAAATCGCGCCACCTTGCTGAAGGGCTGAATTACCCGATAAGGTGACATTTGTCAGGTATGCATGACCATTTTGGATTTCTAGTGCGCCGCCAGTCAATCCTGATGTGTTACCAGCAAAGGTGGTATGGGTCAGATTGATCGTATTTTTAAATATCAGCGCACCTCCTCCGCCATTATCTGCATGATTATTGCTGAAGGTGACCTGGCTAAGTGTTGCATCACTATCTCCAAAATACATCCCGCCGCCAAAATTAGTTGCACGATTATCTTGAAACACCACATGCTGTAGTGTTGGGTCAGACATGTTTATGGTCGATAGGCCGCCCCCATTCCGGGCCACATTATTAAAAAAGGAAACATTGGTCAAAATCGGTTCGCTAAGGAGGTTATGCATGCCACCACCGGCATCAACCGCCATATTGTTGTAAATCTCCAGGTTGGTCAGGGTGATATGACTTGTATAGTTCCATATGCCCCCGCCATCGCCTTCATTACCGCTCCCATCGGCCATGCCGCCAGTGATGCGAAACCCGTCCAGGCTGGTACTGGCTGACAGGTTTTCAGCGACGACCACATGGTAGGCATTACGGCCGACCAGGCTATCTGTGTCGTTGTTATCAACATCCCCGCTCAGGTAAGTGCGGTTGGCTTGCCAGTCTCGATCACGTAGGCTGGTCTCTGTTCCTTCAAAACCGCCAAAGACAACCACGTTTTCTTTGAGCACGAAACTGGCGTAGGGATCGTTATCCGTCTGCCAGAGGCCCTGGTCGGGATAGTGGTCACCCTCTGCCACCCAGATCCTGTCCCCTGGCTGGGCATAGAACAGGGCATCCTGCAAATAGCAGGCATTGGCCCAACTGGAGCAGTCCTTCAGACCAACCGGAAACGGCTTGACATAGCGGGTGGCCGCCGGGGTCAGGTAAACGTAGCGCAGCGACTCAACCAGAGAGCCTGAGCTGTGGCTACATCCTGTGCTGTAATAGCCGCGTGCCCGCACCCACAGGTTCTGGGCGGTGGGCAGGGTTAACCCCTCCAGCCGCCAGCCGCCCAGGATGCGCACCCCGGCGCCGAGGGGCGTGAAATCCACCCCGTTGGTGGAACTTTCAAAGGTCACCCGCCACACCTCCGGGCCGGCGCCGCTGCGCAGCCAGGTGACGGAACTGCCGGACGGGTCAACCCGCAGCTCCTGCAGGGCGGTGGTGTCACTGGAGAGGCGGCCAATGCGCTCACGGGGTTTACCGTCCAGGATGGTGAATGTGCCGCCGACCAGGAGCTTGCCGTCGGGTTGCAACGCCAGCGCGTAGACACCAGTATTTGCCCCTGGGTCGAAGTCCATATCAAGATCACCGTTGGGGTGCAAGCGGGCGATGTACTGGCGGGGTTGGTCGCCAATTTGTGTAAAAACGCCACCGATTAGAATTTTGCCATCCGGTTGCAGCGCCAGGGTGTGGACAGTACTATTCGCCCCTGGGTCGAAGTCCATATCAAGATCACCGTTGGGGTGCAAGCGGGCGATGTGCTGGCGGGGTTGATCGCCAATTTGTGTAAAAGGGCCACTGATTAGAATTTTGCCATCCGGTTGCAGCGCCAGGGTGCGGACATCAACATTCGCATCTGTGTTAAAGGTCGTGTCAAGCTCCCCGTTGGGGTGCAGGCGGGCGATTAACTGTCGAGTTTGGGCGGCACCGCCGACCAGGATTTTGCCATCTGGTTGGAGCGCCAGGTTGAAGACACTAACATTCGGCTGATCTGGGTGAAAGGTCGTGTCCAGCTCCCCGTTGGGGTGCAGGCGGGCAATATAGTTGCGTGCCACTCCGACAATATGTGTGAAACACCCCCCCACCAGGATCTTGCCATCCGGCTGTAACAGGATGTGTCGCACGTCCCCATCCGCACCTGGGTTGAAGTCCATGTCTGGGCTTCCATCGGGATGCAGGCGGGCGATGTGCTCCCGAGTCTCAGAGCCAACCCGGGTAAAATTTCCCCCGATCAGGATTTTGCCGTCCGGCTGTACGATAATTACGAAAACTTCGTTATTAACCCAGGTGTTAAACGCCGTCTCAGCCCCGCCTGTGGGTGTAAAACGGCCGATGTTATTGTGGGGGATGCCGTTCAATTTCGTAAAATATCCGCCCACCAGGATCTTCCCGTCGGGCTGCACGGCGATTGTTAAGACCTGGCCATCCGCCGTGGGGACAAAATCAATCTCCACCACACCGTCAGGGAGAAGGCGGCCGATATGGTTACGGGTGACCCAGCTGGGCCCGTTGCGCAAACTCAGAAATGCGCCTCCCACCAGGATGCACCCGTCCTGCTGGAGCGCAATCTGGAACACTCGCTCGCTGGCGCCGCCTGTAAAACCTGTGTCCAGGCTCCCATCCAGGTGCAGGCGGCCAATTTTCTCGCGGGAGGCCCCGCCCAGGTTGTCAAACCAGCCGCCCACCAGGATCTTACCATCGGACTGCACCGCCAGGCTGTAGACCCCATTGTCTGCCCCAGTGGTGAAGCCTGTGTCCAGGGTACCGCCGGGATTCAAACGGGCGATGTAGAAGCGGTCCTGCTTGCTCACCACTGTAAAATCGCCGCCGATCAGGATCTTACCATCCGCTTGCAGGGCGATGGTCCGAACAGCATCGTTGGCACTGGGTGCAAAGCCCGTATCCAAGCTGCCATTGGGATGGAGGCGGGCGATATGGTTGCGGGTGGTGGTTCCTACCTGGGTGAACCAGCCGCCGATCAGGATCTTGCCATCCGGTTGCATGAGCATGGTTCTGACCGCACCATTCAAGCCCGGGTTGAAGCCCTCATCCAGGGTGCCGTCGGGATGCAGTCGGGCCAGGTAATTGCGTGTTTGCCCGTTCACCTGTGTGAAGTAGCCGCCGATCAGGATCTTGTTATCAGGCTGGATGGCGATGGCCGTCACGATATTGTTCACATCCGGCGTAAAGCCCATGTCCAGGCCGCCTGTGGTGGTGAAGCGCC
>JAHYJN010000048.1 GCA_019428905.1 Candidatus Brevefilum sp. | reverse complement strand
CTCCCAGTTACGGATCACGCCCTCTACACCCGCCACCTCGACCTCCGAGAATACATGCGGGTGGCGTCGGATCAATTTTGACCCGATCCCCTCCAGCACATGGTGGATGTTGAAATCACCATCTTCTGTGGCGATCTGCGCGTGCAGCAGGATCTGCAGCAGCAGGTCGCCCAACTCCTCCGCCAGGTCGTCCATGTCCTCCCGGTCGAGGGCATCCAGGGTTTCGTAGGCTTCTTCCAGCAAAAATGGACGCAGGCTGAGGTGGGTCTGCTCCCGGTCCCAGGGACATCCGTCCGGCGCTCGCAGCCGGGCGATTACCTCCTGGAAGGCTTCAAAGGATGCCCCCGCTGATAGCGGCGGGACGTACAGTGAGCTCAGCAACCCCAAATGCGGGCTCTTATCCACTGCGTACAGGGGCAGGTCCTCTACCACTGCATCAACGGTCCCGGCAGCGTGGGCAAGGCGCACCGGGTGCTCATCCGGGTAGGCAGCCATCAAGGTCAGCTTGACCTCTGCCGCCACATCCCGGTCATAGATTTGCGCGATCAAAGCCGGCGTAGAGGGCGGAAAACCGGGCGTCTGGCGCTGCGATACCTGGATTGCATCCGCCAAGACCAAATCGGGGAAGGGGTCAATCTCTAGGGCGCGGAAGGTCGGCTCTAAAAAGCTCAGCCCATCGATCACCTGCACGGGGATGCCTGCCGCTTTTGCCTGTTTGGCAATCTCGGGGCAGGTCGCTTCCGCCACAAAGGGATGCCCAGGTACGGCATAAGTCACCATAGAAGTCTTCCCCTGCGCCAGGATTTCCTGGATAATGGCCTCATAGACATCTTCAAAATCGTCATGACTCTCATACAGGTCGTCAAAGCTCACCAAGGTCAGGTGATCAGGCAGGCTGGCCACCGTAGGATGATGCACGGTGCGTAAATACAGTATATTGATGCTCGTCAGCCAGTCCCATGCCCGGCGGGTGAGGGCGGCTGGGTCACCGGGGCCCAATCCGAGCAAAGTGATACCTGGTTTTGAAGTTCTATGGTCGTTCTCCGTCATGATCACCTTTCACTTAGGGATAGAAAACCGATCCTACCACTAGGGTTCCCACAAAGCGAGGACCGAAATCCCATCGTCGGTCTTCTGTCCCCGGACTGCTTTTCCCGTAATAAAGCCTTAAGCAATAGAGACGTTATCAAAACGTCTCTATGTTGTTTATTTCATCTATTTATGTGTTGTTGATTGAATCAGGCATGACTTCACAGACCATACCTTCAGCCAATAGCACCGACTGGCGTTCCACCACACATCCAGATCCAATCTGGCGGTGAATTAACGCTTGGTATAGGTGGGTGCCTTGCGGGCGCGTTTCAGGCCGGGTTTCTTGCGTTCCTTGACGCGTGGGTCACGGGTCAGGTAACCGCTGTGACGCAGCGCAGGGCGCAATTCCTCGTCCATTTCAACCAGTGCCCGTGCCAGGCCGAGCTTGACCGCATCCCGTTGACCGGTCACACCGCCGCCCTGCACCAGGACGCTCACATCAAATTTTTCTTGTGCGTGGCTTGCAATCTGGAATGCGTGAACAATTTCCGTTGCATCGCCCATCCGTGGGAAATAAGCTTCGATTTCCTTGCCGTTGACGGTAAATGTACCAGAGCCTGCCATAATCCGAACGCGCGCAGAACTCTGTTTACGGCGTCCAACACCTTCGTAATATCGATTATCCATAAAGTTGATCACTCCTCTTACTCAACTAACTCGGGCTGCTGTGCATAATGTGGATGTTCAGTACCGGCATACACATGCAGGTTCTTATAGATCCGGCGGCCCAGTTTATTCTTGGGGATCATACCCCACACTGCTTTTTCAATCACCCGTTCGGGGAATTTTTCCAGCTGACGCCTCAAAGTGATCTCTTTAATCCCACCAGGATAACCCGAATGGTGATAATACACCTTGCTGTCCAGGCGTGTGGGATACACATCCACCTTCTCAGCATTGATCACAACCACATTGGCGCCCATCAGCACACCGGGGGTGTAATCAGGTCGATGCTTGCCAATCAATAGCTGGGCGATCTTTGTCGCCAGGCGGCCTAAGTTTTGGCCTTCGGCGTCCACCAGCAGCCATTCTCGCTCAACTTGTCCTTTAGGTACGTATGTTTTATTCACTGTCTAACTCTCCATCTTGTAAAGATCCTCTTTCAGGCTTTCAGCCTGAAAGATAAAATCCTCATCGATTCTTGCTAATAAACAACTTCTTGCAATACCAGCCCTGCTGCCGGGGCCAGACCGGTGAGCGTCAATTCGCCGCTGGTCAGGCTTTCCAGTATCAGGCTTTCTTCTGCTTCACCTTGGCCGATCGTTACCAGTGCAAAAGTGATCCGGCGCACCATATGGTACAAGTAAGCATTGGCGCTGATATCAAATTGATATTCATCAGCCGCGCCCGTCCATTCAGCGTTGAACACCTCGCGCACGGTGGCACCATCTTCCGTCATCGGGCTTCCAAAAGCCCTGAAATCGTGCACACCGACCAGGTGTGCAACAGCTTGGTTCATCCGCTCGAGCTGCACCGGGGGCCAAATCCGCCAGGCAAAGTCTTCGCGCAGTGGATCCCTGACCGGCTGGCAAAAGATCCGATAACAATAACGGCGGCTCCTGGCATCATAGCGGGGATGAAAATCCGTCGCCACTTCGCTGACGGCATTCACCGCCATTTCGCGCGGCAGGTAGTAGTTGAGGGCGTTACCCAGGTCCTCAGGGGTGTGCCTCCAATCCAATTGGAAGCTGACCACCTGTCCCCTGGCGTGGACGCCCGCATCCGTCCGCCCAGCGCCAAGGATATGCGTACCCTCCCAGCCGATCTTCCTCAGTGCCTCTTCAAATTCAGCTTGGACGGTACGAGCCTCGACTTGCCGCTGGAATCCAGCAAAGGCTGAGCCGTTATATGCAAGAATAATTTTGTAATGTGCTAAACCCATCCGGTTTTAATTCCGGGCGGATTACTCTTCAACAAGTTCAATCAACGCCATTTCAGCACCGTCACTCTTGCGTGGACCCAGTTTTAAAATCCGGGTGTAACCGCCGTTGCGATTGGTGTAGCGTGGGCCAATATCATCAAATAATTTCTGAACGAGCGGACGGCTGCCGTTGCCCAATTCAGCCGATGCCTTGCGGCGGGCGTTCATTGCCGTAACGTCATCTGCATTCTGGCTGTTACGCGCCAGCGTGATCAATTTCTCCGTGTGCGGTTGGATCGATTTCGCCTTGGGCAGCGTGGTTTTGATGCGCTCGTGCTCTAAAAGTTGTCGTATCATCGTCCTCCGCATGGCGGTGCGATGCCCGCCGCTGCGGTTCAGACGAAAGCCTTTTACTTTGTGTCGCATAATGTTAATTCTCCGTTATATCTTCCTCTTCGTCCTCGAGGAAGCCTTTCTCAATCATCTTTTCTTTCAATTCGACCAGGCTCTTCTCTCCAAAATTACGGATAGAAAGGATCGCTTCCTCACCTTTGTCCAACAGCTCCAACACATCGCCCACAGTGGTGATTCCGGTGCGCTTGAGGGAATTGAACACCCGTACCGTCAGGTCCAGGTTTTCAATCGGCATCTCAGCCGCCTCGCTGTTGATCATCGTGGCAGGTTCAGCCTTTTCAATCGGCACAGAAAGCAACTCTTCGCTGACCCCAGCGATATAG
The DNA here is from genome assembly GCA_019428905.1 of Candidatus Brevefilum sp. Classification (GTDB taxonomy): domain Bacteria; phylum Chloroflexota; class Anaerolineae; order Anaerolineales; family Anaerolineaceae; genus Brevifilum. The sequence goes on along the minus strand of JAHYJN010000048.1, from coordinate 15,434 downwards.
CGCAGATGCTCAATCAAGATTTTTGAGGAATTGCTCATTGCCGCTTCGGGCAAGATCGTCCCATCTGTCCAAATTTCCAGCACCACACTGTCAAAATTGGTACTCTGACCCACACGGGCAGAGCCCACCGTCCAGTTGACTTTGCGCACCGGTGAAAAGATAGCATCCACTGGCAGCTCGCCGATGGGCAGATGGTCACTGCGCTCGTTAGCCGGGGAGTAACCTCGGCCGCGTTCAACGGTCATGTCAATCTCAAGCCTGGCATTCTTGCTGTCAACGGTAAACAGGTACAGGTCAGGGTTGATAATTTCAACCTCAGGTGGACAAATAATATCCGCCGCAGTCACTGTACCCTCACCACTGACCTCTAAATGGAGGTGAGAGATATCCACATCGTATAACTTCATGCGCAATTGTTTTAATTGCAGGATCACCTGGATCACATCCTCACGCACGCCTTCAATGTCACTGAACTCATGCAACACATCCGTGATCCGGATGGAGGTCACCGCAGCACCTTCCAAAGAAGATAAAAGAACTCGGCGCAGAGCGTTACCAATGGTGGTCCCAAAACCCCGCTCTAACGGGCTGATGGCAAACTTGCCATAGTTTCGGGATTCATCGATCCGTTCGACTTTTGGTTTTACCATACTCATTGTTCCAATCACCTCGTACCCCTTACCAGTGCATCCTTTGCACTACCATTGCCAGCCTTATCGTGAGTAATACTCAACAATCAGCTGTTCATTCAAATTACCATCAATCTCAGCACGTTCGGGTAAGCGAATCATCCGACCAGAAAGGTTGTTCAGGTCTACCTCAACCCATGCCGGGGGCGTACGGACTTCTTCAGCGGCCCGCAATGTCTTGAAATACTCGTTGTGTTTAGAATTTTCCCGTACAGAAATCTGATCACCCGGTTTTAGAATGGTCGAAGCAATATCATTCCGCCGGCCATTGAGCTTGAAATGCCCATGGTTCACCAATTGGCGAGCCTGGCTTCGGCTGTCTGCAAAACCCATGCGGTAAACGACGTTATCCAAACGGCTTTCCAAAATTTGGAGCAGGTTAAAACCAGTCAAACCGGGGCGCTTGCGTGCGTCACTGAAGTATCGCCGGAATTGGCGCTCCAGCACACCGTAAATCCGCTTACCTTTTTGCTTGGCGCGCAGCTGCCTGGAGTAATCCGATTGGCGGCCGGCACGTCCTCCGCTGTAGCGACCATGCTCTCCCGGGGGATAAGCGCGTCGTTCCATTGGGCACTTGGGGGTGAAACAACGCTCACCCTTCAAAAATAATTTCTCACCTTCGCGCCGGCATAATTTACATACCGGACCTGTATATCTTGCCATTCGTTCCTCTCTTAATCTCTACTAGACGCGGCGTCGCTTGGGCGGTCGGCAGCCATTGTGCGGAACCGGGGTGATATCTTCAATCGAACGCACGGCAATTCCCAAACTCTGCACTGCGCGGATCGAAGCTTCTCGACCTGGTCCAGGACCTTTGACAATCATATCAACTTCCTGGATACCGAAACCCTGTGCGGTCTTCATCACTTGTTCAGTCGCCAAACGTGCGGCAAAGGGTGTGCTCTTCCGGGAGCCTTTGAAGCCGGCTGATCCGGCGCTTCCCCAACAAACCGTGTTACCTTGTTGGTCTGTAACGGTGATGATCGTGTTGTTAAAGGTAGCATACACATGCACCTGAGCCGAAGACATCTGGCGCTTAACTTTACGCGAACCTGTTGTTCGCCGCGATCTTTGTGGTTTTTTTGCCATTTTACCTCGCTAATTCCATCTTCACTGCCATCCTAAAGCCCATCATGCCGCGGGGGAGAAAGGAAGGAACCCCAGATAGGCAGTGTGAATGGCGCTATTACTCAATGATTATTTCTTGCCCACACCTCTGCGGCGGCCGCGACCTGCAACCGTCTTCTTGGGACCCTTGCGGGTTCGGGCATTGGTCTTGGTCCGCTGGCCGTGTACAGGCAAGCCGCGCCGGTGACGCAGACCACGATAAGAGCCAATCTCCATCAGGCGCTTAACATTCATCTGCACCTGGCGGCGCAAATCACCTTCGACAGTGAAATTGCCGGAAATGTGCTCACGCATCTTTGAAATATCGCCGTCGGTTAGATCTTTCACCCGCACATCTGGATCGACACCAGTCGCTTCAATAATTTCTTTTGCCCGGGTTGGGCCAATACCATAAATATATCTCAGACCAATTTCAACGCGTTTATCGCGTGGGAGGTCAACGCCTTCAATACGTGCCATATTATTATTTCCTTATCCTTGTCGCTGTTTATGCTTCGGGTTTTCACAAATCACATATAAACGACCACTGCGCTTGACAATTTTGCATTTTGCACAGCGTTTTTTAATTGATGCTGAAACTTTCATAATCTTACTCCTTCTATCTTGCAGCAAATTTCTAATTATACTTGCTCTCAAGCCTTTCGTCTAGTTTTCACTCACAGCAACGTTAATATCTGTGGGCCGTCCGCTGTGATAGCCACAGTGTGCTCAAAATGTGCTGTTAATGATCCATCAGCAGAGGCCACTGTCCACTGGTCAGGCTTGACGGTTGTATTCGGGGTGCCCATTAAGACCATCGGCTCCAGCGCGATCGTCATACCTTCACGCAGTTTCATGCCTCGGCCAGGCTTACCATAGTTGGGCACCTGGGGACCCTCGTGCATCTCTCGACCGACACCGTGACCGGTGTAGGTGCGAGTGATAAATAAACCCTGGCTCTCCACATATGTTTGGACCGCATAACCAACATCACCCGTGCTGTTCCCTGGGACCATCTGTGCAATGGCAATCTCAAGCGCACGCTTGGTGATCTTGAGTAAACGTTGGGTGGCAGGGCTGACCTCGCCTACTGCCACGGTGACAGCCATGTCACCCACAAATCCTTCATACACTGTGCCGGCATCAATGCTGATGATATCCCCTTCTTCAAGCTTACGCTTGCTGGGGATGCCATGCACCAACTCGTCATTGACGCTGGTGCAGATGCTGGCCGGGTAGGGATAGGGTCCCGGGTAATTCTTGAAGGGTGAAAAAACCTTGTACCTTTTTTGCACCGCTTCAAAAGCCGCATTCAATTCTGCAGTGGTCACACCCGGTTTGATCAACACTACCGCTGCATCCAGCGCTTCGGCATTAATCCGACCTGCCTCTCGCATGATTTCAAGCTCCTGAGGGGTCTTGATGTTGATCGTTCGTTCCCAAGAGATCAACCTATGCCTCCTCAACAGCTTTCAGCAAGTCTTCGGTCACGCCATCAATGCCTTGCGTTCCGTCAATCTCGACCAGCAGGCCTTTTTGACGGTAGTAATCAATTAACGGAGCGGTTTGCGCTTTGTAAACGTCAATCCGATGACGTACCGTTTCCGGTTTGTCGTCTTCCCGCTGGTATAGTTGTGATCCATCCAAGTCGTCGATCCACTTAACCTTAGGTGGGTTATACTGGGCATGATACACCCGACCGGCAGTGCTCATCCAGCGACCACTCAGCCGTTCAACCAGCACTTCATCCGCCACCTTGATATACGGGACAACCTTAACCCCGGCGCCAAATTTTAGCAGCAGCGCTTCCAGGGCATCTGCTTGCGCTGGCGTTCGCGGAAAACCGTCTAAGACCGCACCCTTTTCACAATCAGGCCGCGAGAGCCGTTCTTCCACCATTTGAATGGTTACATCGTCCGGCACCAATTCGCCCTTGTTCATAAAACTTTGAGCTAACTGGCCCAAGGCGGTCTCGTTTTTCAGGTTTTCCCGAAATAGATCACCGGTCGAAATGTGCACCAGGTCAAATGCCTGGGCAAGTTTCTTTGCTTGGGTGCCTTTGCCAGCCCCTGGGGGGCCTAACATGACGATAAATAACCGTTTCATCATCACCTCGCCTAACTGATCAGACGATCATCGTAACCGTGCATCTTCAGATCAGATTCAATGTTCTGGAAGGTATCACGCACCACGCCCACCACAATCAGCAAACCAGAGGATGAAACCAGGAAGATTTGCGTTTGATTGAGGCCTTCAGGTAGGAACAGGCCTAAGAAGAAGGGCAGTGCGGCCACGACACCTAGGAAAAACGCCCCAGGCAGGGTGATCCTGCGCTGTACCTTGGTCAGGTAACGTTGGGTTGGGCCGCCGCGGGCAATCCCGGGGATTTGCGCACCCTGCTTCTTCAAGTTATCGCCGTAGTTTTGTTGTGCAAACAGGATATCCGTGTAGAAGAAGGTGAACAACACAACCATTACAAAGAACAGGATCGGGTAAACCACACCTTCGCCGCTCAAAAGGTTTTGCACACTGACTGCAAAGTTGCGCAGCCATGTAACCTGTGAGTTGTTAAAGAAACTGGCCAGGATTGTCGGGAATGTCATGATCGACTGGGCAAAGATGATCGGGATCATACCGGCCATATTGACCATCAAGGGAACTGTGCTCTTGACGGGCATCGACATTCGGCTGCCTACTCGCCGACCGGGGAACATCACCGGCACATGCCGGCGTCCTTCCTGGACAAATACGATCGCAAAGATCGTCACTAGCAGCAGGGCAACCACGATAAAGATCAGCCACCAGTACAGGGGATCTGTGACCAGTGTGAATAAGTTCCTGGGCAGGTTTGAAACGATACCTGCAAAAATAATCAACGAAAGGCCCTGTCCCCGAATACCAAACTCTGAGATCAATTCACCCAGCCAGACGCCGAACATCGTACCAGCCATCATCGACAAAAGTGTGGCCAGCGTGGGAATCAGCACATCGCCTGAAAAGCCAAAGCGTGCTGCCACCGACTGTCCCAAAATGGCGTTGAAGATGTTGATCTGGCCGATAGCGGAAAGGGCTGCCATGGGGATAGTCAGGATCATCGTCCATTTTTCCATCCATGTGCGCCCTTCTCGGGGATCTTCCTGCATTTTTTTCTCAAGCGCTGGGATGATCGGGATCAGCAGCTGGAGGATAATCTGGGCGGTAATGTAGGGATAAACACCCATTGCCAAAACCGAGAAATTCGAGACAGCACCACCAGAGAGCATATCCAGCAGGTTGATCAAGCCACCCGCTGCACCACCGGTTTGGGTGAGTTGTGCCACCAATGCCCGGTCAATCCCGGGAACCGGGATATTTGAGGCAAGGCGATATATCGCCAGCAAGGCTAGCGATATCAATAGTTTCCGTCGTATGTCTTTTGACTTCCAAAGGTAGCGCCAAGCGGACCGCTTCATATTCAGGTCTCCTTAATTGCCCTAGGGTTTAACTTTCTGCCTGGATGACGACCACACTGCCGCCAGCGCTTTCGATCTTTTCTTGCGCACTTGCGGAGAATTTGTGGGCTTTCACTGTCAGTGCAACGGTTACATCACCGCGTCCCAAGATTTTTACAGGTTTCTTCAGGTCATTAATCATGCCTGCTTCCAGTAATACCTCGGGGGTGATCTCTGCATCTGCCGGGAACATGCTCAATTTTTCCAGGTTGACTTCTTCATACCGCACACGGTTGATGACGGTGAAGCCCTCACCACGTTTAAAGGGCAGTTTCCTATAGAAAGGAAGGTTGCCGCCCTGGTGATACAGGGGAACGCCACCGCCAGCCCGCGAGTTTTGGCCTTTCATCCCGCGTCCGCTGGTCTTGCCGTAGCCAGAGCCCGTACCGCGACCCTTACGCTTGCGGTCTTTGCGTGCGCCTTGATTTGGTTTTAAATCATGTAATTCCATAATAAAACTACCTCATACCTCTTCGACGTTCACCAGGTGAGACACCTTGTCGATCATGCCTCGTAAAACCAGGTTGTCTCTATGGGTCACAGTTTGGTTCATCTTTTTCAAACCCAGTGCCTTCAACGTCGCCTTTTGACGTTTTGGGTAACCGATGGGGCTCTTCACCAGGGTGATCTGGAATTGTGTTTGTTTTTTCTTAGCCATGGGTCTTCTCTCGTTCCCACCAAGGCTTCACCTGGTCCACCGGTTTGCCACGGTAGGCCGCTTGTTCCTTGGGTTGCTTTAATTGATCTAATGCGTTGAAAGTTGCGCGAACAACATTCAAAATATTATTGCTGCCCAGTGATTTGGTCAAAATATCGTGTACGCCGGCTGCTTCTAACACAGCACGCACACCGCCGCCAGCAATCACACCTGTTCCAGGGCCAGCAGGACGCAGGAACACTTTCGCGCCGCTTTGCTTGCCAAGCACCTCATGTGAGATCGAGGTACCGCTCAGGTTCATCTTCCGCATATCTTTGCGGGCGCGCTCGCTTGCCTTACGGATCGCATCCGGCACAGCATTCGCTTTACCGATGCCCATGCCAACACTGCCAGCGTTGTCACCGATCACCATCACCACCCGGAAAGAAAACCGGCGGCCGCCTTTGACAACTTTAGCAACACGTGCGATATCAATCACACGCTCGTCATATAGATTCTCAGTTTGGTAGTCCGACATATACGCCTCTTTCTTAGAACTCCAAGCCGCCTTCGCGGGCAGCCTCAGCCAAGGCTTTCACCCGGCCAATATACTTATATCCACCTCGGTCAAATACAACCTGGTCGATTCCGATTTCCTTGGCGCGTTCAGCGATCGCCTGACCAACTTTTTGCGCTTGTGCCATGTTAGAAAGCCCTTCCATTTCAGGGCGTAATTCCTGGTCAATGCTCGAAGCCGAAGCCAGGGTGTAACCCCGGAAATCGTCGACGATCTGAACGTAAATCTCTTTCGAGCTGCGAAAAACATTCATTCGCGGCCGATCAGGGGTGCCGAAGATTTTCTTCCGCACACGGAGATGCCGCCGTAATCGAGCTTCATTGCGTGATTTCTTTGCCATAATATTTCACCTTCAATAATTTATACGGACTTGCCGGCTTTACCCGGTTTACGGCGCACATATTCACCCTGGTAGCGAATACCCTTACCTTTGTAAGGCTCGGGCGGTCGTACCTTGCGGATATCAGCAGCCACCTGGCCGACAGCTTGCTTATCATAACCGGAGACCTTGATCTGGCGGGCTCGCATATCCACATCGAAACTGATGCCTTCAGGTGGTTCAAAAACCACGGGGTGCGAATAACCGACATTCAGCACCAGGTCTTTGCCATTAACTTCAGCCCGGTAGCCCACACCCTCGATTTCAAGGATGCGCTCAAAACCCTGGCTGACGCCAACCACCATATTGTTGAGCACCGAGCGGGTTGTTCCATGCAGCGCACGGTGGGTCGGTTGATCCGTGGGGCGTTCTACAAGGATCGTCCCATCTTCCTTCCGGATGACGATATCGGGTGAAAAAGTCCATTCCAATTCACCTTTAGGACCCTTGACATGCACATAAGAGCCATCAATTTTAATCTCAACGCCTGCCGGCACTTCAATTGGTAAACGTCCTATTCGAGACACAGCTCGTACCTCCTCTAGCGCCTGGCGCTACCATACTTTACATAAAATCTCGCCGCCGACACCCATCTTTCGAGCGCGTTGGTCCGTCATCACACCCTTAGGTGTGGATAAAATCGCCACACCAATCCCTGAGAGCACCCAAGGGATATCAGTTTTGCCGGTATAAATCCGACAGCCAGGTCGGCTGACGCGCTCCAAGCCAGTGATTAACGGGCGGCGGTTTCGCCGTTCGCCAATATATTTCAGGCGAAGACGCAATACCGTCTGATGAGGTCGACTCCCCTCAACGACATCATAGCTTTCAATATAGCCCTCCTCAACCAGGATCTTGGCGATTTCCACCTTAATCTTTGAGCTGGGCATGCTTACCAACGTCCCGTTGCTGATGGCAACGTTACGAATACGGGTCAGCATATCTGCAATTGGATCTGTAACATTCATCGATAATTCCTCCGCCGATCTACCACGACGATTTCGTCACACCAGGAATTTTCCCTTGCAGAGCTAATTCCCGAAAACAAATACGGCACAAACCAAACTTACGGATATAACCCCTGGGCCGCCCACAGCGTCGACAGCGGTTAACAACCTGGTTGGGATATTTACGCCGCTTCTCGCGATATATCATACACTTTTTAGCCATACTATCCTTTCCTGAACGGCATTCCAATTCTTGTTAACAACGCACGCGCCTGATCATCATTCTCAGCCGTGGTCACAATGCTGACCTCCATACCCCGCAAGATGGTCACGTCATCGTAGTTCACCTCGGGGAAGATCAATTGCTCTTGTATTCCCAGCGTATAATTTCCGCGACCATCAAAAGCGTCGGGGGAAATCCCACGAAAGTCGCGCACACGGGGTAATGCCACATTGACCAGGCGATCCAGAAAAGCCCACATGCGGTCACCACGCAAGGTTACTTTGGCGCCAATCAAGCGTCCTTCACGTAATTTAAAGTTCGCAATTGATTTTTTCGCCTTGGTCACCACAGGACGTTGACCAGTAATAGTTGTCAGATCCCGTACTGCTTCGTCCAAAGCCTTGGGGTTATCCAGGGCATCGCCAACACCAATGTTGACCACAATTTTTTCAATCGTGGGGATCTCCATCACATTTTGAATGGACAACTCCTCCATCAGGGCGGGTGCGATCTCTTCTTTGTAAATTTGCTTAAGTCTATTCATTACTTGCTCCAACTTAAAGAGTACTGCGCGAAAGGCAGCCTATTTATCAATCGGCGTACCGGTGCGGGTTGAAACACGGATCGGTTTCTCACCTTTACGTTCAATCCGAACGCGAGTTGGCTTCCCATCTTTGGGATCAACCAACATCACATTGGAAATTGAAATCGGCGCCTCAAATTCGATTTTACCGGAGGGTATGGTTTTTCCTCGCGACTGAGTTTGCGCTTGATGCTTGATGCGCAGGTTGACACCCTGCACCACAACCCGTGATTCTTCCGGGATCACCCGGATCACTTCACCAACGGTACCTTTATCTTTTCCGCTGACCACAATCACGCGGTCGCCTTTTCTAATCTTTCGTTTCATCACTTAACTCCTGACAACCTGGCTAAAGCACTTCGGGTGCCAATGACACGATCTTCATAAAGCCCTTTTCCCGCAGCTCTCGTGCTACCGGGCCAAAGATGCGTGAACCGCGTGGGTTGACGCCGTCATTGTCTAGGATCACGACCGCATTATCATCAAAGCGAATACTGGACCCATCCGATCGGCGCCATTCTTTTGCCGCTCGTACGATGACAGCTTTAACAATCTCGCTCTTCTTGACCGTCGCCTGCGGTGTTGCAGACTTGACCGTTCCTACGACAATATCACCAACATAGCCATATCGCCGCCGTGAACCCCCGGTGACATGAATCACCAAAAGCTCGCGTGCGCCGGTATTATCGGCAACTTTTAATCGGGTTTCCTGTTGAATCATCGCTCAGACTCCCAATTCTTCTACGCTGTCTTCTTCAGACCGTTCTTCAACACGCAAGATCTCTTCAATCACCCAGTGCTTGGTGCGTGAAATCGGTTTGCTTTCAACAATCCTGACCTTATCGCCAACGCTGGCACCCAATTCATCGTGTACCTTAAAGGCTTTCGCCGTGCGAACGACCTTATGATACAGCGGGTGCCGATAGACGCGCTCCACTTCAACCACAGCGGTCTTCTGCATCTTATCACTGACGACAGTCCCAACCAATCGACGTCGTTTATTCATGCTTCACTCTCCTCGGCCATCTCAGCCAACTGTTTTTCTCTCAAGATGGTTTCCATCCGGGCTATGTCCCGACGAACAAGGCGGATACGGCTGGTATCCGTCAATTGGCCGGTGATCGTTTGGAACCTGAGGTTCAGTAACTCGTGGCGGGCCTCCAACAGCTCTTCCTCGATTTGACTAACGCTCTTTTTTCGAATATCTGCTGCTTTCATCTTACGCCTCTCCTGCCACATCTCGTGAGACGATTTTTGTCTTCACGGATAATTTATACTTTGCACGGAGCAAAGCGCGCTTGGCGATCTCTGGGTCCGTGCCGCCGACTTCAAACATCATACGGCCGGGTTTTACAACAGCCACCCAATATTCCACGGGGCCTTTGCCTTTACCCATCCGGGTTTCGGCTGCTCGCTTGGTGTATGGCTTATCGGGAAAAATCCGGATCCATACCTTACCGCGCCGTTTCATTTCATGCACGATGGCACGGCGGGCAGATTCAATCTGCCGTGCGCTGACCCAGCCCGGTTCCAAAGCCTGCAAGCCAAATTCGCCAAAGGACACATCAGAGCCGCGATAAGCCTTGCCCTTCATGCGACCACGCATTTGTTTGCGATACTTTACTCGTTTTGGCATTAACATAATGACTACCTCGCTAACCGCCGGATAATGAACCGGCGCCGACTTTACTCACTGACATACACACCTTCGGTGGTTTCAGCTTCTTCTTCCACCTCAGGCAAGATCTCACCTTTATAAATCCATACCTTGACGCCTAACTGACCATAAGTGGTCAGGGCTTCTGTCTGGGCGTAATCAATATCGGCGCGCAGGGTCTGTAAGGGCACACGTCCCTCTCGCAACCAGACGCTGCGAGACATCTCTGCACCGCCCAACCGGCCGGACACCATGACCTTGACGCCTTCAGCGCCCTGGCGCATGCCCTGCTGGATGGCGCGTTGCATCGCCCGCCGATAACTGATCCGTCGTTGAAGCTGGCCGGCGATGTTCTCTGCCACCAAATATGCATCCAGATCAGGGGCTTTGATTTCTTTGACTTCCAGGTCAATTTTCTGGCCGGTCAACGCTTCAAGATCACTGCGCAGTGCTTTGACATTTTCACCGCTGCGGCCAATCAGGATGCCAGGCTTTGCAGTATGCACATAGAGTTTCACCTTCCCAGGGAAACGTTCGATCTCTATCGCAGAAATGCCGGCACGATCATTGCTTTTGCGGATCAATTGCCGAATTGCAAGATCCTGATGCAGCTGGTCCTGGTAATCCATACCTTCTGCAAACCAGCGGGCTAACCAAGGCTTATTGATTCCCAGCCGAAATCCAATCGGATGTACTTTACGACCCATATTTACTCCTGGTTCCTTTTAATGACACATTCTTCAAACATTTTGTCACTCAATCTCTCTCAGAACAACCGTGATGTGTGAACGCCGCCGCAGTATCGGTTTGAAACGACCGCGGGCGCCAAACCGGCGCCACTTGCGCGTGGGGGCTTCATCAGCGTAAATCTGATAGACGTATAGATCATTACGCGCAACGCCAAAGTTTTCTTCTGCGTTGGCAATCGCCGACTTGATCAACTTATGAACAGGTTCTGCAGCCTTATTGGGCGTGAAGGCTAAGATATCTAACGCCTCTAAAGCTGCCTTTCCGCGCACAAGGTCAATCACGAGCCTGGCCTTTTGGGCTGATGTGTCAAAATTGCTCAATTTTGCTCGAATATCCGTAGGCATAACTTCTTATCCTTATTATCTCTTCCCGCCGCGTCGATCTGCCTTGCTGGCGACAATATGGCCGCGGAAGAACCGCGTGGGCGCAAATTCACCCAGGCGATGGCCAACCATGTTCTCGGTGATGTAAATCGGCACATGACGGCGCCCATCATGAACGGCGATCGTATGTCCCACCATTTGTGGGAAAATCGTGCTGGCTCGACTCCAGGTCCGCAGGACCTTCTTCTCGCCTCTTTCGTTCATAACTTCAATTTTTTTCAATAGTTTCGGGTCGATGAACGGCCCTTTTTTCAGCGATCGTGACATAATTTCGTCCTCTTCTTCGCTATACTAGTCGATTATTTACGACGCCGTTTCGCTTGTGAGCGATGGCGAATAATATATCTATCGGTTCGTTTGTTGTGACGGGTCTTCTTGCCCAGGGTGGGTTTACCCCACGGACTCTTCGGACCGGGCATACCAATCGGTGAACGCCCCTCACCACCTCCATGCGGATGGTCCCGCGGGGACATCGCAGACCCACGGACAGCCGGCCGCCAACCCATATGACGTTTGCGCCCAGCTTTACCGAGCTTGATATTGCCGTGTTCAATGTTGCCAACCTGCCCAATGGAGGCACGACAGGTTTGCAGCACCAGGCGTACTTCACCCGATGGCAGGCGTACCTGGGCGTAGCGGCCTTCTTTGGCCAACAACTGGGCCGAAGTGCCAGCTGAACGCACCATCTGGCCGCCCTTACCGGGTTGCAGTTCTATGTTATGAATGGTCGTCCCAACCGGGATGTTCGCCAGGGGCATACTGTTGCCAGGGCGGATATCCACTTGGTCGCCAGAGATAATCTTATCTCCAACATTCAAACCAACCGGGGCAATGATGTAACGTTTCTCACCATCAGCGTAATTCAACAGTGCTAAACGAGCTGTCCGGTTCGGATCGTATTCAATTGCTGCCACGGTCGCGGGAATTTCAAACTTATCACGTTTGAAATCTATTAACCGGATGAACCGCTTGTGGGCACCGCCACGATGTCGAACGGTCACGCGACCATACATGTTCCGGCCTGATCGCTTCTTTAAAGGAACAATCAAGGAACGTTCGGGATCAGTCTTGGTAATCTCTTCAAAAGTGTAACTCGTCTTATGTCGAGTACCAGGTGTCTTCGGTTTATATACTTTAACAGCCATTACTCCACCCCTTCAAATATCGGGATGCGCTCGCCTTCGGCCAGGGTCACGATCGCTTTTTTGTAAGCGCTGGTGCGGGTCCGCATTTGGCGGTTGCGCATGTTGCGTGATTGCTTGGCGGGCACGTTCATTACATTGACACGTTTCACTTTTACATCGAAAATCGTCTCTATCGCTTCTTTGATGGCAGTCTTGGTCGCACGTTTGTCAACCTCAAACACATACTGGGTCAAATACGAAGACAGATAGTTCGATTTTTCAGTGATGATCGGTCGGCGGATGATGTCAAATACTGATTTTTTCATGATTTCATTCCTACCTATCCGAGGTAACTCTCGATAACATCCAACGCAGCCACCGGGATCACAACTTGCTTGAAACTTAGCAGATCGCGGACGTTAAGATAATTGGCCAACAAGAGCTTGACATCTGCGATGTTGGCACTGGCCCGTTTTACATCCTCGTATTCGGGGCCGTTGTCCGGGATCAGCAGTAAAACACGCGCATCACCCGCAACAGCGCGCAACGCATCCGCCATAACCTGGGTTTTGACTTCATCGATTTTGAGCTCATCCACCAGGATGATCTCTCCCTCAGAAGCCTTCACACTCAAGGCAGACCGCAAAGCAGCCCTGCGCATCTTCTTCGGCATTGCCTGTTCGTAAGAGCGCGGCTTGGGGGTGAAGATCTTTCCACCACCAACCCATTGCGCAGCACGGATCGAGCCCTGCCGGGCGCGCCCTGTACCCTTTTGGCGCCAAGGTTTCCGACCCCCGCCTGAGACCTCACTGCGACCCTTGGTCGAGTGTGTCCCCAAACGGCTGTTGGCCATCTGCCTGACATATGCCTGATGCATTAAATCAACTTTTATTGGGGCTTCAAAAATCGTCTCAGGCAGTTTCGCCTTGCCGACTTTCTTTCCCTTCAGGTTGAAAACATCAACTTCCATGATTACTCAACTCCCATTACTGGTTATCGCCCGACGGGCGTCTAGTGTTTCCGGGCAGATTTGACGATCACCAAGCCGCCCCGCGGGCCAGGCACAGAGCCGTCAACTGCGATCAGGTTACGTTCTGGATCGACCAGCGCCACGCGCACATTGGATGAGGTCACGCGCTCATTGCCCATTCGCCCGGGACCACGTTTCCCTTTGAACACACGACCGGGTGTTGTACCGGCGGCCAGGGATCCAGGTGCACGCTGTCGGTCAGATTGACCATGTGTCTTCGGTCCACCAGCAAAGTGATAGCGCTTCACCACACCGGCAAAACCGCGTCCCTTGCTGGTTCCGACAATATCAACCCGCTCGCCCGTTTCGAACATCTCAACGGTTAATGGATCGCCTTCAGCAACCTCGGGTGATTTTGTTCTAAATTCTCGCAATACTTTTAATGGCGGCAACTCGTTACGCTCGAGGTGTCCCAGCTGTCCCCGTGTCAAACGCTTGGGTTTCACCTCGTCAAAACCGATTTGAACAGAGGAATAACCATCCTTTTCTACGGTCTTGACCTGGGTAACATAACAAGGCCCAGCTTCGATAAGCGTCACGGGGCGTGCAATCCCGTCATCATCGAAAACCTGGGTCATTCCAACTTTTCGTCCAATTAGCCCTTTAAACATAATCCATATTCTCCTGTAAAAAGATATTTGCCGAGACTGTCAGCCTGGGCAAGGCTGCATCATCTCCGACCGCAGCACAGTCAACTTTTCTTCCGCGACCGTTCCGTATTTTCAGGACTACGGTAAGAAAGGTTCTTATGCCACCTTAAAAGCTTGGCTTTTAAGCCAAACCTGATTATTCTACCACCTCATGACAAAAATGCCAAGGGTTTTTTGTTATTGATTCCCCGCAAACGGTGGTTAATGTTGGGATCCAACATCATCCAGCTTGCCGTTTGCAGGCAACCATCCGATCAAAGCTAAATCTTAATTTCAATATCGACGCCGGCTGGTAAATTTAGACGCATCAACATGTCAATCGTTTTAGAATCGGGATCCAACACATCAATTAACCGATTGTGGGTGCGGATCTCAAAATGCTCCTGGGAATCTTTGTCGATAAATGGTGAACGTTTTACAGTAAAACGTTCAATTTTGGTCGGCAAAGGGACCGGACCAACCACTTGCGCACCACTGCGTTCTGCAGTCTCAACAATCCGTTTGGCGGATTGATCGATCACGCGATGGTCATATGCCTTCAAACGTATACGAATTTTTTGTTTTGCCATATTTTTATCCTAGTTTTACGCAATAATCTTGGTGATCACACCAGCGCCGACGGTCAGACCGCCTTCGCGGATGGCGAATTGCGAACCTTGCTCTAACGCCACCGGTACGATCAGTTCCACGTTGAAGTTCACCCGGTCTCCCGGCAGCACCATCTCCACGCCTTCCGGCAGGGTCACCGATCCGGTTACATCCATTGTCCGGATGTAGAATTGCGGTCGATAGCCCGTGAAGAACGCACTGTGCCGCCCACCCTCATCTCGGGTCAGGATATACACTTCACACTCAAACTTGGTATGCGGCGTGATGCTCCCCGGTTTGGCAATTACCATACCGCGCTCCACCTCGTCCCGACCAATGCCGCGCAACAACAAACCTACGTTGTCACCCGCCATTCCATCATCCAAAATCTTGTGGAACATTTCAACACCCGTCACCACCGAGTTCAGGCTCTTTTCCTGCAAGCCGATGATCTCCACCGGGTCTCCCGTGTGGATCTTGCCGCGCTCAATCCGACCCGTCACCACCGTGCCGCGCCCCTTGATCGAGAACACATCCTCAACCGGCATCATGAACGGTTTCTCCGTATCGCGCACTGGCTGCGGAATGTACTCATCCACCGCTTTCATCAGCTCATGGA
>JAHYJN010000047.1 GCA_019428905.1 Candidatus Brevefilum sp. | reverse complement strand
TCGGCGCGGATCAGGTCGACCAGGGCTTGATAGCTTCGTTGGGCGCGGGCAACACGCAGCTTGTCGATAAATTTACGCCACAGGCGGCGCGCGAAGGCCGGGTCCGCCTCGCCACTGAGGGCGATGCGCAGGTCGTTGATGTCCATCTCGATGTCCAACCCGACCCCGGCCCATAGCAGCTCGTGCTGGGTCGTCCAGGCTTTGAAGTCCACGTAACGCGCGGCGGCTTTGTCATGGTTGTCGAGGTTGAACCAGTAGCCGTCTTCCTCGGGGAGTAATAACCAGGCGATGGCAGGGACGCCAGCCTGGTTCAAGCGTTTAACCAGCTCAGCCCGTTCTTTGGAGAAATCCAGGATGCCCAGGCTGAGGGTCGCGTCCAGCGCTTTGAGGTCGTCGATCACGAAGCGGCCGTCGAACAGCCTGGCCAGGGGTTCGGGGGCCAGTTCACAGAAAAATGTCAGTTGGGGTCGGGGCATGGGTTCACATTTCCATTTTCAGTCAGGTTTAACATGGTCATTAAGCAGCAGTCCCGTCCTCAATCCTCCGGGAAGGGGGGGATGCAGCCCTCGTTCATCAGCACGTCTGTAGCGGCCTGCGCCGCGCCGATCATCATCTGTGCCCGGTCCAGCAGCTCGTTGTGGGTCAGCTGGAGTTGGGCCACCCCCTGGAGCTGGGCCTGCAAGCCCACGGCGGCCGCCTGCAGCGGGTAGATGGCCATCTCGGTCATCGGCGGCAGGATGTGGTTGGCGTCCAGGTCGGCTTCTCCCCAGTCCGCCAGGGCAGCGGCAGCGGCAAAGCACATCTCGTCGGTGATGGTGCGGGCGCGCACGTCTAACGCGCCGCGGAAGATGCCCGGGAAGCATAAGGCGTTGTTGACCTGGTTGGGGAAGTCCGAGCGCCCGGTGGCGACCACCGCTGCGCCGGCAGCTGTGGCCTCCCAAGGCCAGATCTCGGGCACCGGGTTGGCGCAGGCGAACACGATTGGGTCGGGCGCCATGCTGGCCACCCACTCGGGACGGATGATGCCTGGGCCGGCGTAAGCGATCACCACGTCCGCGCCGGCCATGGCTTCAGGTATGCCGCCGCGCACACCATCTGGGTTGGTGGCCTGGGCTAGGTTCCACGCCGGGGAGAAGGCGCCCAGGTCCGTGCGGTGCGCGCCGAGGACCCCGCCCAGGTCGGCGATCAATGTCTTGGCCGGGTCGACGCCCCAGGCGAACAACAGTCGGGCGACAGCGATGCCGGCCGCACCCGCGCCGATCAGCGCCAGGCGGATCTGGCCTGCCTCTTTGCCGACCACCTTGAGCGCATTCATCAGCGCCGCCAGGGTCACCGTAGCCGTGCCCTGCTGATCGTCATGCCACACGGGGATCTCGGCCGCCTCCCGCAGGCGGTCGAGCACCTCAAAGCACTTGGGCTGGGCGATATCCTCCAGGTTGATCCCGCCGAAGCCGGGCTGCAGGCGCAGCACGGTCTCGATCAGTTCCTGGGGCGTGTCGGTGTTCAGCACCAGGGGTACGGCGTCCACCCCGCCCAGGTACTTGAACAGCAGCGCTTTGCCCTCCATCACCGGCAGGGCGGCTTGGGGGCCGATATCCCCCAGGCCGAGGACGCGCGAGCCGTCGCTGATCACGGCAATCGTGTTGCCCTTATTGGTCAGCTGGTAGACGCGCTCAGGGTCCTGCGCGATGGCCAGGCAGGGGGCGGCCACGCCGGGGGAGTACCAGATCGAGAAATCCTCCATGCCGCGCACTGGGCACTTGGGCAGGGTCGCCATTTTGCCGCGGTAGAAGGCGTGGCCCTTCATTGCCTCAGCGGCGGGTTGTTGGGCTTTGTTCAGCAGGTCCTGGATGGCTTTTTCATCGTGTTGGGGCATGGGGGCTCATTTCTGCGCTGGTGGGGGAGGCGCGGATAAGGATTATCTTGCATTTATTTTACCATTGGGGAGACAGGTATTGACGGCAGGTACTAGGTAGTAGGTATTGGGTATGAGGGGGATCGTCAAGTGATGGGTTATGCCTGGTGGGCTGTAGGGTGCGCACCTCTTCTGTACGCGCCATAATCTACAAGCCTGTAGGCCTGCGAGATCGTGCCTTAGCCATCTTGCCCCTCGCCTTTCAATTGTTCGCAGTAATGAAGGATTTCCTGGGTAACATCATCAAGATGACCAGGGGTGGGTCATCATTCCAAAAACGGATCACGTGATAACCCTGACCCTCCAGCCAGTCCCTCCGGTCCTGGTCATTCGCCATTTGATCCAGATGACCGCCGCCATCGACTTCAATGACCAACCCCACTTCGGCACAATAGAAATCAGCAATGTAAGGGTCAATTGGATGCTGCCGACGGAATTTATAGTCACCCAGATTGCGGTTTCTGAGCGATTGACACAATTTCTGTTCAGCTGGTGTTGACGACTTACGCAGTTCACGCGGACGTTGCCGGATTATGTGCGAGATGCGGTTCTTTTTTCTGTACGCATTACAAGCCCCCTGATAACTCCCTTCTCCCTCGCAGGGAGAAGGGCTGGGGATGAGGGTGATGTTTCTCCCGCTCCCCATGGCTTCCGTTGTTTAATTTCCAAAATGCCAATCTACGCTTTAACGCGTTCTTCCTCTAACTTCTTTGATCAATACGACTATTTTAAATCAATCCTTGCTTTTCCTGTCAGCATATTAATTGATAAGCTCATAAGAAATAGTGTCAAGCGCATTGATGGCGCCCCTCACCTAACCTCTCCCGCCGGGGAGAGGGATAACTGGGCTGGGGATGAGGGTGAGAACACTTTCATTTCCCCTCATTTCCCTGAAAACAGCTTTCGCTGCAGGTCGGGTTCATTCTTGGCTTTTTCCAGGGCGTCCCTGCCTGCGGCGGTGATTTCCCACGTGCCGCGCGGGGAATCCGTTGCCAGCAGGCCGTCCTGGACCAGCGTATGCCGTGCCCAGGAGGCAGTATTCTTCCAGCGCACCGAATTCGGGTTGGAGGGCAGCGGCTGGTAGTCGTATTGGTTGAGCCCCTCCCCCATGATCTCTTCTACAACCTGCAGCACCGCGTGCAACTGCCCCGACCCACCCAGGCGGACCAGGGCGGCCAGGATCGGGTAGCGAAACTCGTCGTGACCCGTCTTCAGCCCGGGCTTGAGCGGCGGTGACGTGGTGTGCGGGCTGCGCTCCTGGGGGCCGGCCGGCTTGCGGGTCGCCGGCACGTTGAGCGCCTTCCAGTCATCCTTCAGGCACAGGACCTTGCCCCTGAAGCCGGTGACGGATTCAACCTTGGAGAGCAAGGCGCGCGCCTGATCGTACTTTCCCGCCTTAAACAACCCCGCGCCTTCTTCGTTCAGCCGCAGGACGATCTGGTCCAGTTCTTCCAGCAGCATATCCAGTGCGAGGATCTTCTCTTGCTTGGCCATAGCCGTACCTCCAATCGCGTCAGCCGGTGTGGTCCTGATGATGATTATAACCGGTATGATGAGGGGATAGCTGATAGCTGATAGCCCATAGCTGGTAGCTCGTAGTTGGTAGCTGGTAGTACCCAGTGGGTAGCTGTTAGGTGCTCGAAGAGTGCTCCGCCCAGTGTGATACCTCGTACCGCATATTTTATACCTAATACCTTTGACCAACTATTCATGAAATCCTTGGATTGTATCGGAGTGAGGCCATTCACTATTCACCATTCACTATTCACCATTCACTATTCACTATTCACCATTCACTATTCACTTTTCACTAATCTTTCCCCTACTCTGCCCGGACGATGGTTTCACCGGCGGCGTGGTAGGTGTAGGTCCCCCCCTCGGCACCCAGAGTGATGATCCAGCCGTCGGTCAGCACCTGGGCATACATCATCCCTTCCTGGGGAACGCCCAGGCTGGTATCCGGGAAGGTATGGGCTTCCACCGCCAGGGGGGTGACCTGGTCGACGGATAGGCCGAGGGTGCTAGCCAGGTCGGTCATGGCCAGGTCGACCAAACCGCCGTAGGGGACGCTGTCCCACACTGTGTTCAGTGCTGCGGTCAGGTCACGATCGGGGCGGTACTGCACGCCGTCGACGTTGACCACCTGCCCGCCGAATTGCAAGCGGAAGACTTCTTCCCCGTCACGGTAGCCGGCCAGCCAGTACAGGTAGCCGGAGCGGGGTTCCTGCTCGGTTTCGCGCTGCGGTTCAAGCTCGGCGACGAAGTCCAGTGCGGCGGTCAGCTCTGGCCCGGGGGCGAAGACCCGAGTCTGACCGGTGCTGCCGTCCAGCATGCGCAGGTGGGTGATGGATGCTCGCTCACCGATCAGGGACTGGGTGTCCAGCCGGCGCGGCTCAATCGGCGCGCAGCTCACCAGCGCGACCAGCAGGATGACGATAATCGTGGTCAGTTGTTTCATGGTGTTTTCCTCCATTCTTGTGTGTTGTCTTGCCTAAACCTTAGACGGGGTGCAGGTGGGATTTGTTCCAGGGTTTAGGTGAAAGGTAATAGCTGAAAGCTGAAAGATGAAAGATGAAAGCTGATAGCTCACAGCTCATAGCAGATAGCTTGTGGCTTGTATCTAGTTGTAGGTTGCTCGAAGCGTAAAGATGGTTGTTATTCGCGTGCTGCCTAATACCTACTACCTACTGCCTAATACCTACTACCTAGTACCTTCTACCACCATTCATGAAATCCCCGAGCGTAGCGGAGTGGGACCATTCACCACTCACCATTCACCACTCCCCATTCACTACTCACCATTTTTAGCTATAATAAACTTATTCACACAAACTCAGGGATGGGAGTATTTGGTTATGACGGAACAAGAATTGAATGCCAAGCGCACCAAGATCAAACTGAATTATTTTTTTGCCTTGATCCTGCTGCTGCACAGCTTATTTTTCCTGGCCTACTGGTTCTCGGTGGGGATATTCCGCGCGACGGTGGACGCCTTCCTGGGGGACCTGGTCGGCTGGCATCTGCCGTATGTGACCATTCTCATGGTCCTTACAGGGCTGCTGTTCCTGATGACGTTATTCCGCTTTATCGGCCTGCGGCTGGCGGTCAAATCGGGTGAGTGGCACCCGGCCGCCCCGGATTGGATCTTCTCCATCGCCTGGCCGCTGTTTTTAGCCGTTTTCTACGGGACGTTCGTGCTCATCTTCCAGCAGGACCCGAGCCAGAGGGGGGTGGTGCGGCACCTGTTGGACCTGATGCGCCTGGGGGGCGATGCGCTGCTGGTCTTGCTGGCAGCGGTGTGGTTGCGGCGGCTGGTCCGCTACTTGCGGCGGGGGATGATGCGGGCGTCCAGGCGCTGGCCCTGGACGGTCGGCATCACAGCAGCCCTGGTGGCCCTGGTTGGGCTGTGGCTGGTGCCGGCGCTGTTCCCACCCAATTGGGCTTACCAGGGTGACCTGCCGTCCAAGCCGTCGCTGATCGCCCACCGCGGGGCTTCGATGCTCGCACCGGAGAACACCCTGGCGGCAGCTGAGCTGGCTGCCATCCACCAGGCGCTGGGCTTCGAGACCGATGTGCGCATCAGCCTGGACGGCGTGCCCTTCTTAATGCACGATGAGACCCTAGCCCGCACGACCAATATTGCCGAGGTTTTACCCGAACGGGTCGGTGACCGGGCGTCAACCTTCACGCTGGACGAGCTCAAGGCGCTCAACGCCGGATTATGGTTCATCCAGCAGGACCCCTTCGGCACGATCGAGGGTGGCAAGGTTTCCCAAAACCAGCTGAGCATTGACCAGGGTCAGGGCATCCCCACCCTGGCGGAGACCCTTAGCCTGGTGCGTGAGAAGGGCATGGTGATCCTGTTCGATCTACGCTATCCCCCCAGCGATCATCCCTATTACTCGGATGTCTTTGAGATCGTGCTGGAGCAATTGGTCGAAGCCCGCATGAACAGCAATATCTGGTTCCTGCTCGACCCCGATCAGCTGGCGCTCGTGAGGGAGCGCGCCCCACAGATGACTCGGGTGGCCGGCATCTCCAGCACTGCGCCGCCCACGGCTGAAATGCTGCTGGAACAGGCGTATGAGATCGTCAATGTCGATCGGGGAATTACCACAAGCCACATCCGGGCCTACCGGGCAGAGGGGCTGGGTGTGAACGTCTACACGATCGATGAGCCCTGGTTGTTCTCACAGTTCTGGCTGGCGGGCGTGACCTCGGTTACGACCAATAACGTGCACACCTTCAACCAACTCGACCAGCCGGTATTGAACATATCCTATTCAAACTATATGCTCTCTTGGGGGCTGTTCGGGATTATCGTGGCCATCTGGCTGGCCAGCAGCCCGCCGGAGCCCGAGCCGGTCGCCCCTGAAGATGTGGAACCGCCCGACCTGCAGGATTTTGCTATGGACGATGGTGAGTTGATCGTTGGTATGAAGAATGGTGAGACGGCGGGTGATCCCCATTGGCCAGATGAACCTCACACGCGGTTTGAGTGGGAGCCAGAGCCCCCTGAACCTGCGGGCTCTGAGCCGAGCGATCAAGGGCCATCTGATCCAGACGGTGAAGATCAGCCCCAAGAATGAGGAACATTCTGGTATGATATTCACTACATTCACGCGTAAATTGCACAGAAAGTAGGACGCATGGCAAAAATTCTTGTCGTTGGCAGTATCAATATGGACCTGGTGGTGCGCGTGCCGCACCCGCCAGTGCCAGGTGAGACGGTGCTGGGTGGGGAGTTTGAGACCTTCCCGGGCGGCAAGGGGGCCAACCAGGCTGTGGCTGCCTCCCGCATGGGGGGTGAGGTGGCGATGGTGGGGCGCGTCGGGAGTGATGATTTTGGTGACACCCTGATCCAGGGGCTGGTGGAGGATAAGATCAAAACCACCTATGTCACCAAGGATTCGAGCGCGGCCAGCGGGATTGCTATGATCGCTGTGGCGGCTGGCGGCGAGAATATGATCGTGGTGGCCTCAGGCGCCAATATGCAGGTTTCGGTGGAGGACGTCAACAAAGCGCGCGAGATGATGCGTGAGGCCGACCTGCTGTTGGTCCAACTGGAGGTACCCTTAGAGGTCGTCTCAGCTGCGATTGAACTGGCCAAAGCCTACAATGTGCCCGTGGTGATGAACCCGGCGCCCGCGCAGACCCTGTCTCGGTCGCTGTTGGGGTGCGTGGATGTGATCACGCCCAATGTACTTGAGCTGAAAGCCCTCAGCAGTTCGGATGACTTGCTAGAAGGGGCACGTACCCTGTTGGAATGGGGGGTGAAGCATGTGGTGGTGACTCTGGGCCCCAATGGTGCGCGTGTGGTTAACGCCACAATCGATCAGCATGTGCCGGCCTACGAGGTAACCGCGGTGGATACTACGGCGGCTGGTGACGCCTTCAACGGGGCGCTGGCGGTGGCACTGGCAGAGGGTAAACCGTTGATGGAAGCTGTGCGCTACGGTATGGCCGCCGGGGCATTGGCCACAACCAAGCGCGGGGCACAGCCCTCGCTGCCAACGCGTGAGGCGGTGGAGCAGTTTTTGGCAAGCAACAATTATTAACCGTGGATAAATCCCACTTGGGTACAGGAGCACGTATGGACCTCGTTTCTGAAGCACAGACCCTGTTTGAGGGCCCTTATAATTGCGCCCAGGCTGTTTTGGGACCGTTTGCCGAGCGCTTTGGCCTGCCGCAGGAGACCGCTTTTAAAATCACCACGCCTTTTGGGGGCGGGATCGGGCATACCGGCCAGGTGTGTGGAGCGGTCAGCGGGGCGATGATGGCGATTGGTTTGGCACAAGGGACCGCAATCGATGATAAATCTCAAAAAGAGGCCTGTTATGCCATGGCCCGAGCGTTCCAGGCGCGCTTTTTGGCCCGGCACAAGGCCGTCACCTGCCCAGGGTTGCTGGGGTTGGATCTCGGTGACCCGTCCGAATATGCGCAGGCTAAGGAGATGGGGGTGTTCCACTCGCGCTGTCCGCTATATGTGGGAGATGCTGTGTTGATCACGGCTGAGTTGTTGGGGGTGGATTAGGATACTGGGGACAAAGACAATATTAACATGTCGTAAGGGTGCCATCCGTCGGCAATGATTTCGTTTAAGATTTGCAGGTCAATTGGTGGGATCAGTCGTATTAACCTTCCAATCCTTTAATAATTATTTTGTTCATCGACCTTCCTAATTTGATCTTGATTTTTTCTCGATCTTCATGATAAAATAGCCGTACAAATGTACATTCCGAGTACAAAAGTTAAGGAGCAACTTTTGGTGAACATGGTGGAAACGAATCTCGAAGAATGTCGTGATTGTGTCAAGATTGCCAAGCTGTATTATGAAGGCAACCTGACCCAACAAGAAATCGCCAGGCTGCTTGGCCTGTCGCGGATCAAAGTCCATCGCACCCTGACCCAGGCTAAGGACCTGGGCATCGTTGAAATTAAAATCCATGCCCCCGTAAATGCTGATTTGATCGATCAAGAACACCAGCTGATGCTGCGGTTTGGTTTGCGGGATGCCCTGGTGGTGCCGGCTGCGGCTGGCACACAGCCGTTCTATGATAACCTAGCCGAAGGTGCGGCACGCTGGCTGGCGGCTAAGCTGGAACCCGGCATCCGGGTCGGTCTGGGCCTGGGGCGCACGATCTCCCATACCCCTAGGTTCTTTTCGGTCAGCTCACAGGTGGAGTGTTTTTTCACCGAGGTGGTGGGAGGAGCCCTTGAGAATTCGGGAGGATTCGCCAAATATAACGTGACCTCAAAACTGGCTGAGATTGCGGGCGGCAGGGCGGAACTGCTGTATGCGCCAAATTTGGTCTCCAGCCCGGAATTGCGCCAAAGTTTGATTTCTGAACCGGCGGTTGCGGACGCGCTGGAGCGCGCCCGTCGTTGTGATATCGTTTTACAGAGTGTGGGCACCGTCGATGAAACCGCCATCCTGTATGTTGAAGACCGCATCGCCCTGGAAGACGTGCACCGTTTGCAAGCCTCTGGCGCGGTGGGGGATGCCCTGGGCCATTATTTTGATGCCAACGGCGACCACGTTTCAACCTTTTTAGATGACCGTGTGATCGGGTTGGAACTGGATGACCTCAAGCGTATCCCGTGGAGCGTGGTGGTGGCCGGCGGGCAGGAGAAGCATAAGGTGGTTCAAGCCGCCCTGCAGGGCGGGTACTTTAACGTGCTGATCACGGATACCGACACGGCGGCATACCTTTTAGATCAAGACCATCAAGCAGGCGATTAAGGGATAAAGTGACCATGCTAGAACAATTTTTAACAGCTGAAATGATCCAGTTGAAGGTTGAAGTTGAGGACTGGGAGGGTGCCGTGCGTGCGGGCGGTCAGCTTCTGCTTGAGGGGCATAAATGCACCCCCGGGTACATAGACGCCATGGTGCGCACGGTGAACGAGATGGGGCCGTATATGGTATTGGCCCCCGGTTTAGCCCTAGCCCATGCCCGCCCGGAGGATGGCGTGCACCAGGTTGGGCTGAGCCTGGTGACCCTGAAAACGCCGGTCAACTTTGGTTCAGCCGCCAACGACCCGGTTGAGCTGGTGATTTCGTTTTGTGCGGTGGATCACGAGCGCCATGTGGATGTTCTGAAAGCACTGGCCTTCTTCCTGCGTGAAGAGGATAACCAGCGCCTGCTGCGTGAGGCTGAAACCATTGAAGAAGTTCTGGGTGCATTTCGCATCCAAGCTTAAGGAGTAGTGGAGAGCATGAAAGAATTAAGGATTATGACGGTGTGTGGATTTGGTTTGGGCACCTCATTGGTGCTAAAGATGACCGTCGATGACGTGTTGCAGAAGAACAACATCCGCGCAAATACATTTTGCTCGGATGCGGATACAGCCGTCGGGCAGCGCTATGACCTGGTGATCACCTCGCGCGAAATGGAAAAGCTGTTTGCCAATGTCACCCAGCCGGTGGTCGTGGTGGATAACTTCCTCAGCGCTGAAGAGGTCCAGGAGAAGGCCATCCCGGTCATCCTGGACATGCTGGAGAAATAGGCGTTTATGTCGAACCGGTTCTATTACGGGGTTTCCTATTCGCCGCTGGTCTTCCCAGAGGCGGATTGGCACCGCGACCTGGCGGGGATGCAGGGCGCGGGGATGAATTTGCTCCGTCTGGGGGACGTGCACGGCTCGTGGGACCTAATTGAACCCGAACCGGGCGTCTACAAGTTGGAAAAGCTGGACCGCTTCTATCGCCTGGCAGCCGAGTACGGCATCGAGATCCTGATCAGCACCGGGGCATCTGGACCGCCGCTGTGGCTGGCCCAAAAATACCCGGATGTGACCCCTCTCAACAGCCGCGGGGAGCGTTACCCGCTGGGGGCTTCGTATCACTGGGCTTGTATCGCACATCCTGCTTACCGTGAGGCACTCTCCCGCTATATTGCCAGATTAATTTCGTTCACGGCTGAACATCACAACCATTTTGGCTGGCAGATCAGCAACGAAATCGGCTTCCCGTTTTTACCAGCGCGCGGCGAAGACCATTTGGGGCTGTATTGCTACTGCCCGAACTGCCGTGAGAGGTTCCAGGAATGGGTTAAGCATAAATATACTGATCTAGAAGCCCTGACCGAAGCCTGGGCGTGGGGCACTTCCTATTATGTTTACCAGGATTGGTCGCAGGTTTTTCCGCCTGAGAGCATGCCCTCTGCCTGGGCTAGCGTGACCCGCTGGCTGGATTGGCGCCTGTTCTGGCAGGCTGCCTTTACCAACTTTGCAAGGTGGCAGCACCTGATGCTTAAAAAAGGCGACCCGGGGCACCCCACGTCAGTCAATACCTTTAACTTCAAAGGGTACGACCGCTTCGGCGTCTTCACGGGGCTGGACCAGTGGCAGCTGGCCCAGGCGGTGGACCATATCGGCTATGACCTGTACCCGGGCAGCGGGAACAAGCTGGCCACACGCCCGGAGCACATTTCGATGTTCCTCGACCATGGGCGCAGCGTGGCCCAAACGGGGGGGCGTGATTTCTGGCTGCACGAGGTTGAATCCGGGCCGATTGGCGGCTGGGTGATGGGACCTGAGCACCGCACCACGGCTGAGGATCTCCAAACCTACTGTGTTGAAGCCCTGGGGCACGACGCCAAGTTGATGCTGTTCATGCCCTGGCGGGAATGGCATTACCAGCCGTTGCGCTGGGGCGCATTGGTTGACCTCGACGGTGAGCCGACGCCGCGCCTGGCTTCCGCTGCCGATATGGGCGCATTTCTCAAGCAATATGGTGAAGAAATCACCACTGCCCATGTACCGGCAGCCAGGGTGGCCTTGCTGGAGTCGAAGAAGAACGCCATCTTTTTCAGGGGTGTAGACCAGGAAGAGGCGTTGTTTGCCGCACAGCGCGGCGCCTACCGAGCCGCCTGGGAGCTGGGGTTTGCTGTGGATTTTGTCAGCCCTGCCCAAATCAACCAGGGGCACCTGCCCTACCGTGAGATCTTGCTGCCGATGATGGGTTTGGTTGAGCGGGATACCGCCCAATCCCTGGCGAATTTTGTCCGTGAGGGCGGGGTGCTGGTGGGGTTTGCCCGCTGCGCAACCCTGGATGAACGCGGCTGGTCTTACAGCCATGCCCCCGGCGATCCTCTGGCACAGGTCTTCGGTTTGGCATCGGTCGAGCCTGACCTGCTGGTTTCAGATCAGATTGTATTCGAAGGCAAGCCATACCAGGGGCATTGGAACCGTGACCTGGTGACCGTCAACCCTGGGACGGAAATCTTAGCCAAGTTTACAGACGGACGCCCAGCGGTAACATTGAAACGTTATGGAGATGGCTATGGCGTGTACATCGCCACCCAGGCCGATGCTGGGCATCTGGTGCATTCTCCTTCATTATTACAAACTGTGCTGAAGGTCGTGAATGCGCGCATTGCGCTCGAACCCCGTGTGCAAATTATCGAACCCCAGGTCCCCAACCGCGTGATTGACCCGCATCTATTAGATGCGCCGCAGCATACATTTCTGTTAATTACGAACGGCAGCGACGAAACCCACAATCTACATTTGGTGTTAAACGATGATAGGAGAGCAGAACGCGTAACGCTTATCTATCCTGCGGCTGAACCCCAACAACCCCTTGAGTGGTCGCAGGCCGACGGGCAGCTCTCCATCATCGTTTTATCACATCTGCCAAAGGAGGTGATGATTATCAAGATCGATTGGAAATGATAGGTCCGTTTATTGCATTTTATTTATTTCTATCAATCAAACTAAGGAGTATTTCAAATGGATGTTGGCGTAATTTTTAATATAGTCCCCCGCTTATTGCCCACATTAATGCTGGGTTTGGTGGCGATGGTTGGCTTGATCCTGCTGAAAAAGAGTTTCAGCGATGTGATCACTGGAATGATCAAGACCATGGCCGGCGTGTTGGTGCTCTTCACAGCAGTGGATGTGCTGGTCGGTGTGATCGGGATCATCGGCGAGCTGTTTGGCATGGTGTTTGTTTATGAAGGTCAAGCCGCTGCTGGCGATTGGGTGGCCTTTTTGGCCAATTACGGCGTCGAAATTGTGTTGGTAATGGTGTTCGGCTTCCTGGTCAACCTAGTTTTGGCCCGGGTCACTAAATGGAAATACGTGTTCCTGACCGGCCATATCATGTTCTGGAACGCGTTCCTGGTGGTAGCTAGCCTGGCCGACAGCGGTGTGCTGAAAGGTGTTCTCCTGGTGGTCATCGGCAGCCTGGTGCACGGTTTTCTGTCAACGCTCTTCCCGGCCCTGATTGCACCGTTTGTCTTCACACTCACGGGCAAGAAGGACTTCACCATTGGTCACACCACCACCATCCTGGCGGTGATCGGTGCGCTGTTGGGGAAATGGTTTGGTGATCCCTCCAAATCAACCGAGGATCTGGACGTACCCCAAGGGTTTTCGTTCATCAAGTCGATGACCGTCTCAACCTCGCTGATCATGTTCTTGCTGTTCCTGGTGATGGGCTTTATCGTCGGCTTACCAAATGCTGCGGCAGCCTTCACCGGTGGTGTGATCTGGCTGTGGTTCCTGTGGATCGTTATGCAAGCGGTTTTGTTTGGCGCCGGCTTGGTGATCTTGCTGACCGGTGTACGCATGATGTTGGGTGAGATCGTCCCAGCCTTCAGCGGCATCGCCAAGAAGATTGTCCCCGATGGCATCCCCGCACTTGACTGCCCGATGGTGTTCCCCTTTGGTCAAAATGCGCTGATGATCGGCTTCCCGATCGCCATGATCGCATCCCTGATCACCCTGGTCATCTTCAACCTGTTCGGTTACCCATACCTGCTGCTGCCGTTGGTGGTAGCAGCCTTCTTTGATGTGGGTCCTGCGGCTGTTTTGGCCAATGCCACTGGCGGTCGGCGCGGTGTGATCATCGCCTCGATCGTGGGCGGTGTGCTGTTGATCGTGTTCCAGGCGATTTCACTGCCGTTTGTTTACAATACGGCAGCTGGCTTCCTGAACGCCTTCGGCGGCAACGACTTCTCCATCATCGCCATTGTGGTCGGCGGGCTGACCCGCTTGGTCACGGGTGTGTTCGGTCTCTAGTTTTCAGCCAAGCGTGGTCCCTCTTTTCAAGGGGGACCACGTTTCTCATATTTCAATATGCATAAAATTGGCATTCATCTTTCGTATTGGCAGGAATCCTGGTCTGACCCGCTTGTTCCGATCTTCCAGCGGGCTAAAAGCGCCGGGTTCGATGTGGTTGAACTGCCGCTGTTAACCCCGCACCAAATAGATTTTCAATACCTGAAATCGGAACTCGACCGGGCAGGGCTGCTGGCGAGCTGCGGCACGGGGTTAGGTCCTGAGACCGATATCACCTCACCCGACCCGGATATCAGGGCAGCGGGCATGGCCCATCTTCGAGCTTGTCTTGAGGGGGCAGCCCAATTGGGCAGCCCGGTGCTGGGCGGCCTGACCTATGCCCCGTGGGGCGTGTTCCCGCAAGGGGACTGGTCCCAGCGGCGAGAGCAGTGCGTGGCGTCCCTGCAGCAGGCGGCAGGGGTTGCAGAGGCACTTAATGTGACCTTGTGCTTGGAGGTGGTCAACCGCTTTGAGGGTTACCTGCTCAACACCGTTGAAGGTGGCTTGGCGATGATCGAAGATGTGGGGCATCCAGCGGTCAAGCTGCACCTGGATACCTTTCATATGAACATCGAGGAAGATGACCTGCCCGACGCCATCCGCTTGGCGGGCGACCACCTGGGTCATTTGCACTGTGTGGCCAACAATCGCAAGGCGCCGGGGAAGGGGCACATCGATTGGGCTGGCGTGCGGGACGCCTTGCAAGCGATCAATTACCAGGGCTACCTGGTGGCGGAATCCTTCGTCAACCCGGCTGGGGAGGTCGGGCGAGGCTTGTACATCTGGCGGGAGCTAGCAGACGAATTGGACGCCAATGCGCAGGAAATCGCCCGCTTCTTACGGGAGGAGGTCGCCGGTGGGGATTGACCTGACTGGATTCCTGGACTTATTTTTTTATCTCTTTCAAACCTTTAATGACCAGGCCTCTTACCTGAACGCGCTCGATGCCGCGGTTGGGGATGGCGACCATGGCGATACGATGCTGCGCGGCTTTCGCGCGGCGGCCCGAACCGTGAGGGAAGGCGCTTACAGCAGCATCAGCGAACTGTTCGATGCGGTAGCCGATACCCTGGCAGAGGAGACCGGCGGTGCGATTGGGCCTTTACTGGCGGCATTTTTTGCCGAAGGCGGCCGGGCTTTTGATGGGATGGAGGACGTGGGCTTACCAGCGTTAACCCTCTTTTTTAAACGCGGGCTGGAGGCGGTGGGGCAGGTGGGCGGTGCCCAACCAGGTGATAAGACACTGGTTGATGCCTTGGCGCCTGCGGTCAGCGCGCTGGCTAAATCCCCACAGGATGATATGCTTCCCGCCCTGGATGCGGCCGCGGGGGCTGCGGAGCACGGCGCACAAGCCACCCGGGCTTATGCGGCCTCCATGGGGCGGGCGAGGTTCCTGGGTGAGCGCGGCCTGGGGCACCCGGACCCGGGGGCGGTCAGTTTTGCGCTGATCGTGCGCAGCTTGCATACCGTCGCCCTGGGCGATCATCCAGCTGCGCTGGAAATCGAGGCATTTGCTGCAAGCCAGCGGGTAAAACCGCTTTCTAAATTCATCAACGATCCCGAAGACATGGTGGCTGAAGATAATTGCGGGCTGGCGCTGGCTTACCCGCAGTTGGTGCGCTTGACTGACGCCGGTGTGCTGGTCAGGGCGCAGCCAAAGGGTCAGGGCAAGGTCGGGTTGGCAATCGGGCACGGCGGGGGGCATACGCCTTCCATGGGTGGGTTCCTTGGCACGGGTCTGCTGGATGCGGATGTGTACGGTCCGCTGTTCACCTGCGCCTCGGGCTTGAAGATCGCCCGGGCGATCGAATTGGCGGAGCGGGGTGGCGGCGTGATCTTGCTGGTGTCGAACCACGCCGGTGACGTGCTCAATGCCCGGCTGGCAGCCCGGCGGGCCGAGCAGCTTGGCATCCCGGTCAGCTTGGTCCTTTCCAGCGATGATGTGGCGACCGCACCCCGTGAGGACCACCTGGCGCGGCGCGGCCTGGGCGGCTTGTTGTTCCCGCTCAAGGTTGGGGGCGGGGCGGCTGAGGCTGGACTGCCGCTGGCTGATGTAGCAGCCTTGATGCGCAGGACGAATGAGCGTACTGCCACCCTGGCGGTGGCATCGAGGGCGCCCCGGCACCCAGTCAGCGGGGAGCGGTTGTTTGACCTGCCCGAGGGGCAGATCGAGGTCGGCACGGGGGTCCATGGTGAGGTCGGCGTATACCGGGGTGAGCTGCTGAATGCAGATGGCCTGGTGGGGATGATGCTTGATAAGCTAGTGCCCGACCTGGCGGCTTTTATCCAGGACCGGGTGTGGGTCTTTCTGAACGGGAGCGGCGGCACCTCGCAGATGGAACTGCACATCCTCTATCACAGTGTGCACCAGGAATTGGCCGCACGGGGGTTACAGGTCGCGGCCGGGGTGGTGGGATCGTATTTCACCACCTTAGAGATGGGCGGCTTTTCCCTGTCTTTGTGCGCGCTGGATGAGGAAGGCGCAGGCTGGTGGCAAGCGCCGGCCAGCAGCCCGGCTTTTCGCTGGCCGCAAGCATAAGTTTGAAGGTAAAAGGAGTGAGCATGAGGGTCATACGCAAACCGAAAATTGGCTTGGTGGGGATGATGGCGCGCCCGTTCAGGGGCGATAAGGAAGGATACTTCGCCGGGGATGCGGGGGCGATGCGTGATTTAGCCGAGACCCTGGATTTTGATTTAAACATCATCCCCGAGGGGATTTATACCCAGGCGGATGCGCAGCGAGCAGCGGATGCCCTGGTGGAATGGGGCGCTGATTACATTTTGGTGCAGTCCAGCTCCTTTGCCGGCGGGGATTTCATCCGTCCCTTTGCCAAATTGCAGGTCAGGCTTGGCCTGTGGGCTGTGCCGGAGGGTCCGCCCAGTGATGAAGGCGGGCTGCCGCTGAACAGCTTCACCGGCCTGAATATGTATAACAGCATCCTCAAGCGCTTCCTGGTGGGCTATCCCCACCCGGTCAAATGGTTTTTCGGGCGCCCAACCGACCCCTTATTCATAGATCGTTTCAAAGTGACTGTGGCTGCGCTGCGGGCGGTGATCAACTTGAATGGCGCCCATATCGGCTTAATCGGCGGTGTTGCCCCGGGTTTTGATAACCTGATTGTCGACCCGCGCCTGTACGAGGCCAAGCTGGGGGTGAGGATCACTGCGTTGGAGCTGGATGCCGTCCTGGGGCGCGCTCGCCAGGTGGGGGATGGCGACCGGGTTGAAGAGAAGGCGCAGGCCTTTGTCCAACCCGGTGTGCAACTGGGACAGGGGCTGCGTGAGCATCTGCTGGCGCTGGCGAAACTGCAGTTGGGGTTTGAGGGATTGATCGCTGCCCATGGTTTTGATGCGCTGGCCCTCAGCTGCTGGCCCCGCTTCCAGGTTGACCCCGGTGTGGCGGTGTGCAGCCTGGTGGGGCAGCTGAACACCCTGGGGGTGATCACCGCCTGCGAGGGCGATGTGCCTTCGGCGGTCGGGATGCTGGCGCTGCATTACCTGACCAACGGGGATGTGGTCACCCTGATGGACCTGGTCTCGATTGACCCGACAGATGATTCAGCCCTGCTGTGGCACTGCGGACCGACCTCGCCGCAGCTGGCAGGGGAGGATGGGGTCAGGATGGACTCGCTGTGGCTGTTTGATGACCCGGCTGGCAAGCGGATGGGGCTGCATAATGACCTGGTGCTCAAAGCGGGCCAGGTGACGGTGATGGGTTTCACCCCCCAGCTAGACCAATTGCTGGTCTTTGAGGGACAGATCGACCCCAGCAAGCCTTCCTACAAGGGCAGCCGGGGTTGGCTGAAGGACATCCGCATGGACGGAGAACCGATCGGCATCCCCGGGCTGGTGGAAACGCTGACCCGCTGCGGCTACCAGCATCACTACCCGCTGGCCTATGGTGGGTTAACCCCGGCGGTTAGCGAGATGGCGGCGTATTTGGGGATACCCAGGGTGAAGGCTGAGGCGTATCGGGACTATTTGCGGGGGGAAAACTGAAGGATAAGCTGGCATCGTCTATTTTTTAGGCTGGATGATGAATAGGTCATAAGCATCCAGCGCGATGCGTGCTGTTTGTGCCCACAGGGTGTTCATCCGCAGGATGACAAGCTGAAGTCCATGTTTCTGCGAATGATTTTGGCTTGCGTATGGTGATGGGGCGACGGGGGTTAAAAAGCTGTTGTTGATTGGCTGAAGCTGAGATGTTTCATGGGGATGCCTAACAACCCGTTTTTACAGCCGGTGTAAGTGCGCTCGATGTTGACATTGTTTATTTTTGGCTCAAAATTCCGCCGATTGGTTATTTAATTTTGATTGGCGTCTTAAAAATTAATCTTGTGTATAATTGGACACACACGACTGACCGATTTGCAGTTATAATTGGCCTTGGAAATAATTTGTAAACCAATTTGATGCGGATTAAGGAATTTCTCAGGGATATTCTTTATGAAGCCATTATCAGTTTTAGAAGGGAGGGCGCTATCGGGGTCAATTCATAGCAGTAAAAAACCATTATACTGTTACTTTACTCAGGAAAAAGAAAAGGAAAATGTGATATGAAAAAGAAAGGTTTTAAATCCTTAATCGTTGCCTTGTTGTTGACGATGGTCATGGTTCCTTTGGCCAGTGCCAGTGACTTGGGGCCGATTGAACCCCTTGTCCCGGTGCCGACAGTTGACACCTTTGAGGCGATCAACGAATCATCTCCTCTGTGGTTTGTTGAAT
The DNA here is from genome assembly GCA_019428905.1 of Candidatus Brevefilum sp. Classification (GTDB taxonomy): domain Bacteria; phylum Chloroflexota; class Anaerolineae; order Anaerolineales; family Anaerolineaceae; genus Brevifilum. Next base: position 963 of record JAHYJN010000047.1, on the reverse strand, counting down.
TCCGCAACTCACCCGTGGCCGATGGCGGCAATCTCCGCAATACACAAGCGGATAAAGCCAATTTCCGCGCTGCAGCCGCAAAAAGCGGCCTGGTATACGAGGAACGCTTTGCTTTTGATACCCTGTGGAACGGCATCTCCCTAAAGATCAACCCGGGTGATGTCGCCAAACTGGCAACGCTACCGGGCATTAAGGGCCTCTACCCCGTCGAAATGATTGCCATCCCCGAAACCATTGCTGGCGATGCTTCTCCGGAATTGTACACTGCCCTGGCGATGACCGGTGCCGATGTGGCCCAGTCTGAATTGGGCTTCACCGGAGAGGGCATCAAGGTCGCCATCATGGATACGGGTATCGATTACGATCACCCCGACCTGGGCGGCTGCTTTGGCGAGGGCTGCCGGGTCTTTACCGGCTGGGACTTTGTCGGTGATGATTTTGATGGATACACCATCCCGGAACCAGACCCATATCCAGATGACTGCTACGGGCACGGCACCCATGTGGCCGGCATTGTCGGCGCCAACGGCGATGTCACCGGTGTGGCGCCGGATGTGACCTTTGGCGCCTACCGCGTGTTTGGCTGCACAGGTTCTACCTATGCCGATATCATGCTGGCAGCCATGGAAATGGCCCTGGCGGATGGGATGGATGTCTTAAATATGAGCATCGGCTCTGCCTTCCAATGGCCGCAGTACCCGACCGCCGTTGCGTCGGATAACCTGGTCAAGAAGGGTATGGTCGTGGTCGCCTCGATCGGCAACAGCGGCGCCAGTGGTTTGTACTCCGCGGGTGCCCCTGGTCTGGGTGAGAAGGTGATCGGGGTGGCGTCGTTTGACAACACCCATACACTTCTACCGTATTTCTTGGTGGAAGAAGAGAAAATCGGCTTCATCACAATGAGTTTCTCACCCGATCCACCAACCATGGGCGAAGAAGAGATTGTGTACATCGGTCAGGCTT
>JAHYJN010000140.1 GCA_019428905.1 Candidatus Brevefilum sp. | reverse complement strand
ATCTTTGCCCAAGCTGCGGCGGTGTTGGTGCGCGGTGTGCCCCCGCCCCCGCTCAGAACCCCACCGATAAAATATTCATAAACGGCATCCGGTGTGACGCTGCCCTTTTCAATCAACGTCATTTGGCCGAGTTTTTCTGCCAAAGACATGCGGCTTAAAAGATCGGCGGCCCGATCTGCAGCGGGCAGGTCGGGATCAAAATAATCCGGTGCTAAGATTTCAACCGGAGTTATAGCAGTCGCCACGACTTGTGGCGCTGGTTCGGTAACGGTCTCTACCGCCGGTTGACAGGCAGATAGCAATATCAAAACCAATAATACATACGAAAGACTTTTCTTCATAACCTCACTCGTATTTCAATAGGATAATCGAATAACCTGGTATGTGGAGACCGCTACCAACTTCATCAGCCGTCAGCGTCAGTTCATGCAGCAATTCCGCCTCATCAAACCCCCAAACCGAAATCAGATCAAAATTCTCTCCATCAATCATCACCGGACGGGTCACGGCCTCAGACCCCAAGTTGATCAAGATGGCCGTCAAACTGCCGTCTGAAGCTGTGGCAGCATACATTCCAAGCCCAGGATCGTCACAGGCAGCAAAGACCAGGTTCTCACCCAATTGCTGGTAGATCTGATACACATAGTAGGTTGGCCGGGGCTCAGATCGGGAGAATAACCCATACCCGCCGATACTGGGGTGACTTTGCAAAGAAAAATAATTCACGATAGCGACCTGGTTTTTGATCATCCGCCCAAGCACATCTGCCCACCAGATGGCATTCATGTATGAATCCGGCGTCGCTTCTCCGCCAATGGCATTCGACCAGTGGGAATTAACTTCGGTCACGGCAATCGGCAGATCTCGCCCAGTTTTCTCCAAAATCAGCTGGCGCAGGTAGGGGATAATCGCATCCCACTCAGCCGAGGCCGCAGCCAGCTCTTCAACGGTGGCGGCGGGGCCGCCCCTGCCCTGGGGGAAGGGATAGCGGTGGATTGAGACGATATCCACCAGGTCGCCATTAGCCTCTAGAAAACCGCTCATCCAATCCAGGCCAAAAGGGTCCTTGGGGGTACTTTGCAGGTCTGGGCCAAATTGGTGTAATTCTGGGCCGATCAATACGATCGACTCGTCGACCACCCGCATCGCCTCGGCAAAAGCACGCCATTCCGTGTTGAATTGTTCAACGCCATAATCTGGGGCGCCGCGTGAGGTGGCATACAGGGTCGGCTCGTTGCCAATCGCCCAGTAACGAATCCCATAATCATTGTCAATGTTGGCATACTGCACCAAAGCGGCAGCTTTTTCAGGTGATCCCCCAAACAGGCGTACCGTCAGGCTGACTTCACTCCCCATTTGTTCGGCAAGCTGGACAAATTGATCAATTTGGTAAGGCTGCAGGTCATTTTCATCGCCCCAGTTCCCCCCTGGGAAGCGGACCATCGTCACCCCCGCTGCTTGGGCAAAAGGCAGCGTTTTATCGGTGATCACTGCCCACGGGCCGTGATTGACACCGTAAACGAAAGGATTAATGGTTCCTAAGCTGATATCCGGGGCGACCAGGCAAGTGCCGGCAGCCACCTCTGGTAGTTGGATGGCTGGTGGTGTTTGCTCCCCGCTTACGCCGCATGCGGCAAGGGAAAAGGCAACCCATGCCAACACAACCAGAACGATATGACGGTAATGTCGTGTGTACGGCATGGGTTGATTCCTCAATGCATATTTATTTTTCTACACCCGTGATGACCACACCCTGCATAAAGACGCGCTGGGCAAAGAAGAAGATGATCACCGGCAGCACCGCAGAGATCAACGAGGCAGCCTGGATCAAGTTGGTCGAACCCGCGTATAAGTTGTTGAAAGCGGTCAACCCGATCGTAATCGGGAACTTTTCGGGATAGCCCACCAGGTAGATCAAGGGGTTGAAATAGTCGTTCCACGCCCAGAAGAAGTGGAACAGTGAAACAGCCGTTAGCGCTGGCACCGCTTGCGGCAGGATAATCGAGAAGAAAATTTTCAAGGGGCTGGCACCATCGATCATCGCCGCTTCATCCAGGTCTAAGGGGATGGACATAATAAACTGGCGGATCAGAAACACATTGGTGCCCCAGCCAAAGAAAGCCGGCACCATCAACGGCAGCCAGGTACCCACCCAACCAATCTGGAGGTAGACAAAATAGGTGGGGATCAAGGTCACCGCCCCCGGCAAAATCACCGTGGAAAGCATCAGCATAAACAGCACATTCTTCTTCGGGATGCGGAAGCGGGCAAAGCCATACGCCACCAGCGCCGAAGAAAACACCGCGCCAAAGGTTGTGATGCCGGCATACTTGACCGTGTTCCACAACAACCTAGGGAAATTGATCGTGTTCCATGCACGGGTGAAATTGTCCCACTGCGGGTCAAATTCCCAATCGCGATCCAAGGCTCGCCACGAACCCTGCCAGGTGATCAATCCGGCTTCAGGGTTGTCGACGTCCACAAATTGGCTCTCCTGCCGACCAGGAACAACCAGGGCCATATCCCTGATCTCTCCATCCT
>JAHYJN010000046.1 GCA_019428905.1 Candidatus Brevefilum sp. | reverse complement strand
GGTGAAAAGCTGTGACTTTGACTTCAAATTGATAAAAAATTGGCTCAGAAAGTCAAATTTTTCACTAAAAGTGGGGCTTTTTTACAAAGGTCTCTCCTTGACCGATTCGGCGGCGTAGAATCCGGGTATTAGGCAATCAGGTATTAGGTAGGAGGTATTAGGCATGAGGTATTAGGTAGGAGGTACTAGGAATTGGGGTATAGGTGACCCGTAGTGAACAGTGCTATAATCGGCTGTGTCGATCGTCAGAGAGCGATTTCAGGTTTTATACTGTTACAGGCTATCAGCTACGAAGTCCCCGTAGCGAAGCGAAGTGGGATCAGCTACGAGCTTTGAGCTACGAAGTCACCGAAGCGTTAGCGGAGTGGGATTACCATTCATCTTTGGAGTAAAAAATGCGAGCAGTTATACAAAGGGTCAAAGAAGCGCAGGTCACAGTTGAGGGGGATGTTGTGGCAAAGATCGGCCGGGGTTTGTTGATCCTGTTGGGGGTAGCGCCGGACGACACCCTTGCTACTGCCGAACAGATGGCGGACAAGATCGTTTACCTACGCATTTTCGAAGATGAGAACGAAAAGATGAACCTGTCTGTAATGGATGTGGATGGAGAGGCGATTGTAGTCTCTCAATTCACACTGTACGCCGATACCAGCCGCGGACGGCGGCCTTCGTTTATTGGCGCGGCCAAGCCAGACCTAGCCGAGCCGCTGGTAAAGGCTTTTGCCGAAATGCTGACCAAGCGCGGTCTATTGACACAGACGGGTGTGTTTGGGGCGCATATGGCGGTCGCGTTAGAAAACGATGGGCCGGTGACCATCGTTATGGAATTTTAGGGCGACTTATTCAATCCAAAAAGTGAACACAGGTTTTCCAGTCAGCTTAAATAGCATGCAGGGCGCCTTGAGGCGCCCTGCAATGGGTTAATTTTGGTTGTGTGGTTTGTCAGGATTATTCTACATGGTTGCCGTCTGCCAGGCGGGCGGCGCGCAGGGTGTTGCGCAGGAGCATGGCAATCGTCATCGGCCCTACACCACCTGGGACGGGGGTGATGGCGCCGGCGACTTCTGCGGCCTCGTCGAAATTGACATCACCGACTAGGCGATAACCGCTCTTACGGGTGTCATCTTCGACCCGGTTAACGCCCACATCAATCACGATTGCGCCGGGTTTGATCCAGTCGCCGCGCACGTATTCGGGAATGCCAACAGCAGCGACCAGCACATCGGCCTCCCGGATGATCCCGGGGATGTCCTTGGTGCGGGAGTGGCAGATGGTAACGGTAGCGTTGGCGCTCACCAAAAGCAGGCTGACAGGCATGCCAACAATGTTCGACCGTCCCAAAACAACAGCGTTGGCGCCTGCTAATGGTGTGCCGCTGTGTTCAAGCAGGTACATCACACCGGCAGGTGTGGCGGGGATGAACAACGGTTCACGCCCTTTTTGTGCCAGGCGCCCAATGTTGATCGGGTGAAATCCATCGACATCCTTTTGCAGGCTGATCGTGTTGAGGACATGTTCCTCATCTAACCCGGCTGGTAAGGGCAGCTGTACCAGAATGCCGTGGATTTTTGGGTCGGCATTCAATTTGCGCACCAGGTCTTCCACCTCATCTTGGGTGGCATCTTTTGGCAGCTCATGGCCGACTGAGATGATGCCGGCTTCCTGGCATGCCTTATGTTTCATCCGCACATAAACCTTCGAGGCGGGATTCTCACCGACAATCACGGTTGCCAGACCGGGGGTGGGGAGACCCTTATCTATCCGTTCTCTGACCTTTTGTTTGACTTCTTCACGCAGTGATTCAGCGATGGCTTTGCCATCAATTAATGTCGCACGCATTTAACCTCCATTAAAAAAATTTATTAATAACTGCTCAGGCAACTCTGCTGCAGAAAGGCGCCTTCACATCTGAATAGGTACGATTTTTAAAATTATACCTGAACAACGGTTATAATCTTATCATGATGAAGAACACGAACGAATCCCAAGCTATGGTGGTGGGGATCGCAGGCGGGTCAGGGTCTGGAAAAACCACATTGGCAGATCTGATCATTAAAAGCATGGGTGATGATAAGATCGCCTATATCCCGCACGATGCCTATTACCGCGATCAAAAACATCTGCCATTTGAAGTGCGGGTTAAGGTAAATTACGATCATCCCGATTCCTTGGAAACGGATCTGATGATCCGCCAGATCAGCCAGCTGTTGGAGGGCAGGCCGATTGAGATGCCGGTTTATGATTTCACCACCCACAGCCGCAAGGATGAAACCATCCGTGTTGAGCCCAAGCCGGTGATTTTGGTGGAAGGCATCCTGATCTTCACCGAAAAAGCATTGCGTGACCTGTTCGATGCGAAGATCTATGTGGATACGGACCCTGATATCCGCTTCATCCGCCGGCTGACGCGTGATGTTGAAGAGCGGGGCCGCACGGTGCCTTCGGTGGTCGATCAGTACCTGCGGACGGTGCGGCCAATGCACCTGGAATTTGTCGAAGCATCCAAACGCTATGCGGATATCATTGTCCCCGAAGGCGGTTTGAACTTGGTGGCGCTGGATATGGTCATCGCCCGCTTGCAAGCACTGTTAAACGGAGAATTGCCTGTTGACATCAAACGAAGAAACAACCCTGCCTGAAGAACCCCATCTTACTGAGCATTCACCGCTGACACAACGGATCCCGAAACGGACCCTGAACATCATCCGGCTGCTGGTATTGCTGGGGGTGATTGCGCTGACCATCATCCTGGTGATCAACCGTGAGAAAATCCAAGAACTCCAGGCTTTTGGATATCCGGGGATATTCCTGGTTTCGATCCTGGCTAACGCAACGATTCTGGTACCGGTGCCGGGCGTGGTGTTCACTTCGGCTATGGGCGCGGTGTTTAACCCGTTTTGGGTCTCGATCGCGGCTGGGGGCGGGGCTGCGTTGGGGGAGCTCTCAGGATATATGGCGGGTTTCAGCGGGCAAGCCGTGGTGGAGAACGCCGAACGCTACGATCGGGTGGTCGGATGGATGCGTAAATATGGAGATATCACGATCTTAGTCTTGGCTTTTATTCCCAACCCCTTATTTGACCTGGCAGGCATGCTGGCTGGGGTGCTGAAAATGCCCATCTGGAAATTCTTGTTTTATTGCGTGATCGGGAAGGTACTCAAAATGATGATGTTTGCTTACGCGGGTGACTGGTTGATTAGATCTCTGGAGGGTATTTTTTAAAACACGATCAGAGCGGGATTACAGGATTGACTTTATCGAGAGAGGAAACCATGAGTTTAGCAAAGATTGACCGTTATATTGAATCGCATTTTGATCGGAATATTGCGGAGCTTTCGCGCCTGTGCGCACAGCCCAGCGTGGCAGCCCAGAAATGGGGGATTGAAGCTTGCGCCCAACTGGTGGCAGATGCCTTGGAAGCACGTGGTTTTGCAGTGAAGATCATCCCGACAGGGGGCTCCCCTGTGGTTTTTGGTGAACGCGCTGGCAAGGGGGATGCGACCCTAATCGTGTATGACCATTATGATGTTCAGCCGCCTGAACCCCTCGAATTATGGGACTCGCCGCCCTTTGAACCTACGGTGCGCGACGGTCGGCTGTATGCCCGCGGGGTTGCGGACAACAAAGGCAATTTTAGCTCCCGGCTGCACGCCATCGACGCCATCCTGGCGGAGGAAGGCGAATTGCCCTGTAATGTCAAGTTTGTGGTCGAGGGTGAAGAGGAGATCGGCAGTGTCAACCTGGAGCCCTTTGTGCGGGACAACCAGGAGTTACTGGGGGGTGATGTGTGTGTGTGGGAGATCGGCAGGGTGGATCACTTAGGTGCGCCGACCCAGATGGTGGGCTTGAGGGGGATCTGCTATGTTGAGCTGCGGGTACGTACGGCCAACCGGGATGTGCATTCCGGGACGGGTGGTTCGATCTTTCCCAACGCCGCCTGGCGCCTGGTGTGGGCGTTAAACAGCCTGAAAGACCAGGATGAGAACATCCTTTTACCTGGGTTTTATGATCCCATCATACCGCCAACCGAGCGGGAGAAGGAATTGTTGGGGCAATTACCCGATATGCTGGATTATTACCGGGAGGAATTTGGGTTGAAGGGCTTTTTGAAGGGTATTGACGATCCCCTGGCGCTGGCAGTTGAAGCGGTCTACCAGCCGACCTGCACCATCTGCGGGCTCACATCAGGCTACCAGGGCGAGGGTTCTAAGACCGTTTTGCCCGCAGAAGCCAGCGCCAAGGTGGATTTCCGCCTGGTGCCCGATCAGACGCCGGAGCAGGTGCTGGCACAGCTCAGGGCTCACCTGGATGTCCATGGGTTCGAGGATGTCGAAATTGTGGACCTGGGCGGCAACCCGGGCGCTAAGACCGACCCCGACCACCCAGCGGTCCAGCTGGCGGTCAAAGCGGCTGAAGATGTCTATGACCAGCCAACCCGGGTTATTCCAATGATCGGCGGGTCTGGCCCGAATTACATCTTCCAAAAATACCTGGGTGTGCCGATCATCTCTTCCGGTGCGGGCGATTCTGACTCAAGGGTGCATGCCCCCAATGAATCGATCAGCCTGGATCTGTATGAAAAAGGGTGCAAGCACTTTGCCCGCGTCTTGATGTTGATGGGCGACTACTAGCGTTTCGTTCTAGCCCTGTCAACTGACATTTTGGACCCTGTTCATCCTGGAACAGGGTCTTTTGCTTAATGGGGCAAGACAGACATTTGGAACCAGGCGGTTAAGATGATTGGTGAATTCAATCCCGGTCAGGGTGCTTTAACAGGCAGTAAATGATTCAAAATGGTGGCAACAGCAGACTTGTAATTGGGGAGATTTGATTAAATATCGATTGCTGGTAAGATAGAGGGCGTTTGAAGAGAGCGCGTTGATTAAGGAGTGTTTTGACCTATGACGACAGTCGATAATACCAAAAAGTTCAACCCGGTGGCAGATTGGATCGTGCGCATGCTGAAGGGCATTATGGTGGGGATAGGGTTTATCACCCCCGGCCTTTCAGGTGGCGTTCTGGCAGTTGTGTTTGGCATTTATGAACCCTTAATTCGCTTTTTAGGCAACTTACGGCACAAATTTATTCAAAATGTGCTGTTTTTTATTCCTGTGGGGATTGGCGGCGTAATTGGCGTGGTGGCATTTTCTGCGGTGGTGGATATTGCCTTCAGGTACCATGCAGCCTTATTTATCTGGCTGTTTATCGGCTTTATCGCTGGCACCTTCCCCTCGTTGTTTAAAACGGCCGGGAAACAGGGCAGGAACTGGAAACACTGGCTGGTCCTGGCTTTATTTGCGGTTGGGACACTGTTCTTGATGCGCTGGATGGAATCCATCCGCACCGTGCAGCTTTCGCCTTCCTTTACCAACTGGTTGATGAGCGGTGCATTGATTGGTCTGGGTGTGGTGGTGCCTGGTATGAGCCCTTCCAACTTCCTGATCTATTTGGGATTATACCAGCCGATGGCAGCCGGCTTGCGGGTGCTTGACCTGGGTGTAGCTGTGCCCCTTGCCCTGGGTTTGATCCTGATTGTGCTGGTGTTGGCGAAATTGATTGCCTGGCTGTTCAAGAAGTTTTATGCCTTGATGTACCACTTCATCCTGGGGGTGGTGGTGGGTTCGACACTGGCAATTATCCCCGAAGGCGTAGCAGGCTGGGATATTGCTCTGAGTGTGGTGTTATTTATCCTGGGCGCGCTTGCCTCGTTTGGATTGGCAAAATTGGACGAGAAATTTGAGCGCGAGGATTTGTTTACTTAAATGTGAATAGTCCCACTTCGCTTCGCTGCGGGGATTTCATTGAAAGTGAGTGGCTGGATTAAGGTATTGGGTATTAGGTAACAGGTATTAGGATTTATATTTGAACTTGAGACTATTCAGCAATGATTCGATATGTGGACTATTAGATTCCTAATAGCTGCTACCTAGTACCTCATACCTCACAACTATTCACCATTCACCATTCACTTTATTACCCCAAATTTTCCAAGACGGCTATAATAGAATATTGACCATGCCCATTTATGACCGGTTTGCTCCCATTTATCAACGCGGGCCATATGTGCGATTTTCGCAGAATTTAGCGGAATCCGTGCTGCCTGAGTACCTCGAATCACTGGGGTTTCAGCCCCTGGATATCCTAGACGTCGCGTGCGGTGAGGGCAGCTTTGCGGTGGCCATGGCCATGCGGGGTTTCCGGGTCACTGGCATTGACCAATCGCAGCGCATGATCGACCTGGCTGGCGATCGCGCTGCACAAGCTGATGCCGAGGTCTGTTTCAGTGTTGAAGATATGCGTGATCTTCCCTTCAATCAAGAATTTGACCTTGTGACCTGCTTTTTTGACAGCCTCAACTACCTGTTGACGATCAGGGATTTGCAGGATGCCTTCCAGGGTGCATTTAATGCGCTCAAACCTGGCGGGTTGTTCATCTTTGATATCAACACCGTGTATGGGCTGGCGGTGGATTGGATGCGGGAGCGGACTTACATCCAAAACGAAGCGGATGATTTTATCGAGGTTCACCGGCATGAATTTGATTATGAAAACCTGGTTGCGACGGTGGAGATCACGATCTTCCAGCGACGGGGTGACCTGTGGGAGCGCATCGATGAAACGCACCGTGAACGTGGTTACCCAATTGCTGACCTGCAATTCTTACTGAACGAGACCGGGTTTGAGATTGTGGATCAATTTGGTAACTTAAGCAAACGCACGGAGATTCAGACGACATCCCCACGGGCATGGTTTATTGTTAAGAAGCTTGCCTGAGGCGTGGCTTTCCAGCCAAGATCTGATGTTTCACAGCGAGCCTTGCCCAGCTTGTGACCTGATGTTATGATTTAATCGGTTGGAGGTGTTTTGGAAGAATTGAGCAGACGAAAGCGGGTTCGTTATTTTTTAATGCTGGCGATATTGGTCACTATCCCCTGTTACTGCCTGGGGTTGGGTATTTTGCAGGTGAACCAATCCAGTCCAGCTGGGATGACCCCGACTGTCACACCGACAGCGACCCGGACGCCAACCGTCACACCGACACCGTATATCACACTGACCCCTTCCATTACACCAACGGCTTCAGCTACGCCGACTGAAACGGCAACCAGAACACCCACACCGACGGCAACCGCTACGATCACCCCAACGGAAACTGTCGTACCTACGAATACAGCGACCGATATCACACCGACGCCTACTGACACAGCGACAGAAGCTGTGAGTGGCACACCTTAACCTGATTGAACAAGGAAATTTAGATTTATGACTGATTTTATAGCCTTACTAAAAAAGATGTTGTCCGCATCGGGGCTCTCTGGATTTGAAGACCCGATCCGTGAGATCATCCATGAGGCCTGGACGCCCCTCACCGATGAGCTTTCGGTGAGCAAAATTGGCAGCCTGCACGGCCTGAAAATGGGCCGGGGAGAAGCCCCCAGGCGACGGGTTTTGATCTCAGCCCATATGGACGCAATTGGTATGATGGTCACAGCCATCGAGGGTGGCTTGATGCGCGTGACTGAAATTGGTGGTTTGGACCACCGCATCCTGCCAGGGCAGCTGGTGACCGTTCATGGTCGCGAGGCGCTGCCCGGCGTGGTTGTTCAGCCGCCTGCGCACCTGTTGCCAGAATCTGCAGGTGAAGGACCTGTAGAGATGAAATACCTGTTTGTTGATGTCGGCCTGCGTCCTGCTGCGGTTGCAGAGAAGGTCCGCATCGGTGATACGGTTTCCTATGCCCAGGAGCCCCTGGAGCTAACCGGCGAGGCGCTGGCAGGTCATTCCCTTGATAACCGGGTTTCGGTGGCAGCCACGACGCTGTGCTTGCAGGAACTTCAGACCCGGATGCACGATTGGGATGTGTGGGCGGTTGCCTCTGCCCAAGAGGAAGAAACCCTGGGAGGCGCGCTGACCTCGCCCTTTGATATCCGACCGGATATCGCCATCGTGATTGATGTGTGTTTTGCGAAAAGCACGGGTTCCAATGATTGGAGCAGCATCCCCTTTGGTGAAGGGGTTGGGTTGGGTTATGGACCAAATATCCACCCGGCGTTGTATGCTGCTTTTGAGGAAAAGGCCAAGGCCTTGGAGATCCCCTATCACAGAGACTTGATGCCCAAAATGTCTGGAACGGATGCGATGGCCATCCAGGTGGTCGCAGAGGGCATCCCCTGCATGGTGTTGGGCATCCCGCTGCGGTATATGCACACACCAGTTGAAACCGTTTCGTTAAAGGACATTCGTCGTGCAGGTCGCTTGATGGCAGCGTTCATTGCTGACCTCACACCGGATGCCCTCGATAAGATCCAATGGGAAGAGTGACCAATGACCAATAAACTTGAGATGTCAGCTGGTAAATTGCCGGAGATCGGCGCCAGCCAAATTGCGTTATTAGAAAAATTATGCAATGCCACAGCGGTATCAGGTGATGAGCATGAAGTTCGCCAAATCGTGCTTGAGGCGGTTAAGTTGATTGCAGATGAGGTTAAAGTGGACGCCCTCGGTAACGTCCTGGCGACCAAGTTCGGCCGCAGTGATAAGCGCGTGCGGGTCATGCTGGCAGCTCATATGGATGAGATTGGCCTGATGGTGGTTAAGAAACATGAGGACGGGGTGTTCGAATTCGTTCGGGTGGGCGGCATTGACGAACGCCAGCTGCCCGGGAAACCGGTCCTGGTTGGGCGGGAGCACCTGCCGGGTGTAATCGGTGCCAAACCGATCCACCTGACGACGGCGGCTGAGCGCAAGAACAAGATTGATGAATCCGCCATGCGGATTGACCTCGGACCCGAGATCGGCGAGAAGGTCAAACCAGGCGACCGGGCGACCTTTGCCACCCGGTTTGAGCTGCTGGGGCCGAGCATCCGGGCTAAAGCCCTCGATGATCGCTTTGGTGTGGCGACCTTAATTGAGCTTCTCAAACATGCGCCCGATCAAATTGACCTGCTGGCTGCTTTCACCGTTCAGGAGGAAGTCGGCTTACGCGGTGCGCGGGTGGCCGCTTATGCCCTCGACCCGGATATGGCCATCGCAGTTGATGCTACCCCGGCCTATGACCTGCCGCCTTGGGATGACGAGGATGAAAACGACCGTTACAACACCCGCCTGGATGCAGGTCCGGCGATTTACGTGATGGATTTTGGGACCATCCCGGATCGACGCCTGGTGAATTGGCTGGTAGAGACTGCTACCCAAGATGAGATTCCCTACCAATTACGCCAGCCTGGCGGGGGTGGGACGGATGCCGGCGCAATACATAAGGTGCGCAGTGGCATTCCCAGCGTGTCTGTTTCAGTACCGGTGCGGTATGCCCATACTGCGGCCAGCATCGCCCGGTTGGACGATTGGGCGAATACCCTGCGCCTGCTGCATGCGGCTTTAGGCCGGGTCACCCCTAACCTGTTGGTAGGCGAGCGGCGCGGTTGATGCTTACTTTATCTATTGATAATTTCTCTATTCGATCATTCTATTCAGGAGCAGTTTTATGAAATCCTTAATCCAAAAGCTTGTTGAAACCCCCGGTCCTTCCGGTTTTGAGTATGCGATCCGAGATGTGATCCGTGAAGCCATCGCAGATGCGGCGGATGAGATCCGTGTGGATGCCCTGGGCAGCCTGATCGCCCGCGTGGGAACCAAGACCGATGAGGGCATGCGGGTAATGGTCTCAGCCCATATTGATGAGATCGGTCTGATGGTCACACATGTTGACGCGAACGGTTTTGTCCGCTTCACGAACATTGGCGGCATCAACCCCCTGACATGTTATGGCGGACGGGTGTTGTTTATGGACGGCACACAGGGTGTGATTGGGATGGATGTGATTGGGCCCGGAAAGATGCCCAAGTTATCCGATCTGTTCATCGATGTAGGTGCAACTAGCAAAGATGATTGCCCAGTTAAGGTTGGCGACGTGTGCGGTTTTGAGCGCCCATTTTTAGACCTGGGCAAACGCATGGTGGCCAAATCGATGGATGACCGCATTGCCGCTGCCGTTGCGATTGAGGCCTTAAGGCGGTTAGAACACACGCCCCACGAAGTGCATTTTGTGTTCAGCACACAGGAAGAAGTAGGTTTGCGCGGTGCGACCACTGCCGCCTATGGTGTTGACCCGGAGGTGGGCTTTGCGGTTGATGTGACCCGCAGCGGTGACACACCGCGCTTCAGCCCCAAGATGGCGACAGCCCTCGGCGATGGCCCAGCGATCAAAGTGCGCGATTCAAGTTTTATCGCTGACCCAAGGCTGGTCGATTGGATGATCAAAGCCGCACAAGCAGCTGATATCCCGTACCAGTTGGAAGTATTGGAAGCTGGCGGCACGGATGGTCGTGCCATCCAACTGACTCGCAGCGGTGTCCCGGCTGGCTGTGTCTCCATCGTTTGCCGCTATGTGCATTCACCTTCAGAGATGGTAGACTCGGATGATGTTGAGAATGCGGTCAAACTTTTGGTTAAATTGTTGAGTGAACCGATTATCTTAGGATAATCGCTGGAGCAGATGTGAAGCAGAGCATAAGAATCATCCTGGTGGTAGGGTTGCTGGTGGCGATGTCCCTTTCAGCGTGTGAAGGCTTGCCCTTTGACCTGCCCTGGCAGGTGGATGAAATCCCAACGCCCACTCAGCCGTTGGATGAGAATGGTGAAATAACCCCTACCCCAGATGCCACGCCACAGGTTGAAGAAACACCCCCGCCGGTGACTAGCCTGACGCTGTGGGTGCCCCCAGAAATGGATCCGAACCTGGGGACGGATGCCGGTGCGCTGTTTGCTAACCGACTGGATGCTTTTTCGGATGCCAATGGTGGCATTGAAATTGAGGTGCGGGTGAAAGCAGCCAGCGGTGCAGGTGGATTGCTGGATGCCCTCACTGCCAGCAGTTCCGCTGCACCTGGCGCTCTGCCAGATCTGATTGCCCTCTCGCGTCCAGATTTGGAAACAGCTGCCTTGAAGGGTTTGATTTACTCGCTGGATGGGCTGACGGAAAGCCCGGATGACCCCGATTGGTACAGCTTTGCCCGGGAGATGGCCCTGATCCAGGGGAGCTCGTATGGTCTGCCCTTTGCTGCAGATGCAATGGCCCTGGTCTACCGGCCTGAGCGAATCCCCGACCTCCCACAGACCTGGTCAGCGCTGTTTGAACAAGAGGATGAAATTGAAATTGTGTTAGCCTTTCCGGCTGATCAAGACCAAGCACTGTATTTGATGAACCTGTATCTTGCTGAAGGGGGCGCCTTACAGGATTCACAACGCCGGCCGGTGCTGGAGGTTGAACCTCTGACCCAGGTATACCGCATTATTGAAGAAGGGGTCAACACCGGCGTTTTTCCAGATTACCTCAATCAGTATCAGACGTCTGGTCAGGTGTGGGCGGCCTTCCGGGATGAACAGGTGGATCTTGCTGTCACCTGGGCTTCAAATTTCCTGAAAGAGAATCCAACCGACGCGAGTTTGGTGCCTTTATTCCCAGGATCAGAAAACACAGTTGCTTTAGGGACCGGCATCAGTTGGGCGTTGGCCACGCCGGAAGTGGGCCGGCACACCCTGGCGGTAGCTTTAGCGGAGTTCCTGGTTCAGCCAGAATACCTGGCAGCTTGGACCAGGGCTGCCGGGTATATCCCGTCCAGGCCCTCCTCACTTGAAGGCTGGCAAAACCAGGGGATTCGCACAACGATCAGCCAGATTGCTTTAATGACACGCTTGCGCCCGTCTAATGATGTTATTCTGAGTCTGGGCCCAATTTTGCGTGAGGGCAGCCGACAGGTGCTGCAGGGGTTGGTTGACCCAGCCCAAGCTGCACAACTGGCGATAGAAAGCCTGGGTGATCTCTAATGGGAAACCATCATAACGGTCCTAACGGACCTAACGGATCATTCTGGGGCAGACGGTTCATGTGGATGTTGGTGGGGATGATGATCGTGGTGGTGGTCTTGGCTGTACTGGCTTTGCGCAGTCCCATCTCTCAGCCCACTGGCGAACGGGTGGTCACGCTGACGGTTACCAGCGTCTCTTCCGAAGACAACCTGACGGCGACCCCTGAACCTGAAGCGATTGTGCTCCAGCCAGAGGATTTTCTTGACCCGGAAGAAATCGGCCATACCGGCAATATCATCTTTTGGAGCACCGTGCTGCTTATGATTTTGTTGGTCGGCACTTTTCGTGAGACCATCCTGCGGAAAAAGAAGAAGTAAAGCAGCTATTCAGCGTGAGAAGGCGCCTTTCAGCAGCAGGGCTGTCTGACCAGTTACGAAATAAGTTTCAAGATTCTTTGAACAACAATGGAGCATTGCATGACCGATCGGCTGAGAGAATTCGAAGATTACCGTCGCAAGATGAATGAACGGATTGCTGCGGTTGATCATCTTGGTATCAAACGCTTCTTTAATTTGGATACCCAGGCTTATACAGACGGCCCTCTGAGCGCTAAGACCAAGGAATTGTTGGGTTTGGTGGCATCACTGGTGTTGCGCTGTAATGACTGCGTTGATTATCATATCTTGCAGTGCGTGGATACAGGCTGGACAGATGAAGAGCTGTACGATGCCTTTAATGTTGGGCTGATTGTCGGCGGAAGCATCGTCATCCCCCATCTGCGCCATGCTGTGGAAACCTTAGACCTGTGCCGGGAGCGCCATTCGCCAGATCTATAACGCGCTATTCTGATTAAAATAAATCGATCCCTGTGGCTGTTGTCCTAGGGATCGATTTTTAATTTTCCTAAATGCTAAAGTCAGAACCGATCCAGTAGCCTTCTTTATCTGTCTGGATCTTGCCATTTTTGTGGACAGGCATGCCCTCTTCCAGCTGGTCAAGGCGCGCCATCACCTGGCGCAAGGCTTCACCCAGCGTATCGGGCAGCAAGTCATGGTGCATGTCGAGGGCGTCGTCGAGCGCTTTGTCGGTGCGCCGAACAATTTGACCTGGCACCCCGACCACGACAGAATTTGGCGGGACCGGTTTGACGACCACCGCGTTGGCGCCGACCCGGCTGCAGCGGCCGATCTCGATTGCGCCGAGGATTTTGGCGCCTGCCCCTACCACCACCCGGTCACCCAACGTGGGGTGGCGTTTACCTTTCTCCAGACTGACGCCGCCCAGGGTCACACCGTGATACAGGGTGACATCATTTCCGATTTCTGCTGTCTCGCCGATCACCACCCCCATGCCGTGGTCGATGAAAAAACGCCGGCCGATGAGTGCCCCGGGGTGGATTTCGACGCCGGTTACCCAGCGGGCGAACTGTGACAGCCAGCGTGCTGGGAAATACAGCTTGTGGGTCCATAGCCAGTGGGAGACCCGGTAAAACCAGATGGCGTGCAATCCTGAGTAGTTGAAAAAAACCTCGAACGCATTGCGTGCAGCGGGGTCACGCTGCAGCGCGCAGCGGATATCCTCCACTATCATTTTCATTAAACCTAACTCCTTACTTGAATCACGGTCCTGTGCCAATGGTTGATTGAAGGTTGATGTGTGTTCCATGGTCATTCCTTACTGGTTTTCCTCGCGCAGGTCATCAAACAGTGGGGTGCTCAGATAGCGTTCGGCAAAGGATGGGATGATCACCACGATGCGTTTAGCGTTGTTTTCCGGCCGCCTAGCAACTTGTAAAGCTGCCCAAACGGCTGCACCTGAGGAAATCCCGACTGGGAGGCCTTCTTTCGCTGCCAGGCTGCGGGCTGTCGCAAACGCGTCTGGGCCGGAGACCTGAATGATCTCATCGTAAATTTCAGTGTTGAGCACGGCCGGAACAAAGCCCGCGCCGATGCCCATGATGGGATGCGGACCTTTTTTCCCGCCCGAAAGGACCGGCGAGTCCTGCGGTTCAACGGCGACCACCTGGAGGTTGGGGTTGAGGGCTTTCAAACCTTCCCCGGTGCCGGTGATGGTGCCGCCGGTGCCAATGCCGGCCACGAGGATGTCTACCTTTCCATCGGTATCGCGCCAAATTTCCATGGCCGTGGTGCGGCGGTGCACCTCGGGGTTAACTGGGTTTGTAAATTGATTGGGCATGAAGTATCGCGGGTCGGAGGCGACCAATGCCTCGGCTTTGGCAATTGCGCCGTCCATCCCCTCATCCCCGGGTGTGAGGATCAATTCTGCCCCCAGGATTTTCATCATCAGCACCCGTTCCTGGCTGACCTTTTCGGGCATGATGATCACACACCGGTAGCCACGTGCGGCAGCAGTGAACGCCAGGGCAATACCGGTGTTACCGCTGGTCGGTTCGACGATAATGCTGTCCGGCGAGAGCAAGCCGGCTTCTTCGGCTGCATCAATCATAGCCACGCCGATGCGGTCCTTGACGCTGTGCGCCGGGTTGAAATATTCAAGTTTGAGGATAACTTCTGCTGCAGCGCCATCCGCTAGGCGGTTAAGGCGCACCAAGGGTGTGTTGCCCACTAATTCAGTAATGTTGTTATAAATTTTCATGGTCTTTCTCCAAATAAATACCGGTTGTGATGATGCCTGGTGTCCTGATTAACAGGCACAGCCAGTCGGTTATTTTCAAGGGTAGCGAGAGCTTTGCATCGCATTATGCAACATTGCGGGGCCTTCCGCCGCCCAGTCGACTGGCTGTGTCGATTTTCCAGTTTAGAAGTCTGAGCGGTGGCTAACGACCCCGCCTCAGACACAAGCATTTGAGTATCACGAACATCTCCGTGTAAATTAGATCATTTATATCATAATTATATTGGGTATTGGGGTGATGTCAAGCTGATGTATAGTGAATGGTGAATGGTGAGTGGTGAATGGTGAATGGTGAATTATCACATTCCGAATTACTTTGACACACCTTTTTTGTGTTTTTTGCGCTCCAGGTATCAAGGTAATACATAAAGGCGAGAATTTTATCATCGTTTTCTATAAATACTTGTCATCATATTTCAAGACAGGTCATGGCAGACTATTCACTACTCACGATTCACTATTCACTCATCCCCCATTATAATTGTCCCATTGACGAGTTGCAAGGAGGCATGATGCGGTCACGTATTGAAAAACTGTTGCCCCTGATGGATGATTTCGGGATACCGGGCATCGCTTTGAACCCCGGTCCGACCCTGACCTATTTGACAGGTTTACACTTTCACCTGATGGAGCGCCCAACCGTGCTGCTGATCTCGGCCGAGGGCGAGATGGCGCTGGTGCTGCCTGCGCTGGAAGCCGGTAAGCTGGTAGCGAACTCCCTCGGCATCCACACCTTTACCTATGATGACAACCCGGAGACCCGTCCGGGGGCTTTCATGCGCGCTATTGAGCATTTGGACCTGCCCGGCGAGGATCTTGGGGTTGAATCGGCCCGCATGCGGTTTCTGGAGCTGATGTACCTGGGGGAAGCCCTGCCGGGGCGGGCATTTATCGATGCCAGTCCCTGCCTGGCTGACCTGCGTATGGTAAAAGATCAGGCAGAGGTGGAAAAAATGCGGCAGGCTGTGCGGATTGCCCAGACGGCATTAATTGAAACGCTGAAGGCCATACGGGCGGGGATGACCGAAAAAGAGACAGCTAACCAGCTTATTATTCAATTGTTGCAGGCGGGGTCTGGCCCTGAATTACCCTTTGCGCCGATCGTGGCCTTTGGCGAGAACAGTGCCAACCCGCACAGCGTACCAACTGACCGGAAATTACAGCAGGGTGACCTGGTGCTGGTGGATTGGGGTGCCAGCTGCGAGGGCTACCTGTCAGATATCACCCGTACCTTCACCTTTGGCACAGTAGACCCAGAGCTGCTCAAAGTTGGGGAAATTGTGCTGCAGTCCAACCAGGCGGGGCGGGCGGCCGGGCAGGCTGGGTTGGCGGCTGGGGCTGTCGACCGGGCTGCACGGTCAGTGATCAGCCAGGCGGGGTATGGCGAGGCATTTATCCACCGCACCGGTCACGGCCTGGGGTTGGAAGCGCATGAAGAACCCTACATTTTTGACGGCAACACCCTGGAATTGGCCCTCGGGATGACCTTTACGGTTGAACCCGGGATCTACCTGGCGGGCAAGGGTGGTGTGCGCATTGAGGACGATGTGGTGGTGACTGAGAGCGGTTTGGAATCCTTGACCGACCTGCCGCGTGCACTGCTGCCATTAGAACACCTGATGGGTGCATAAGGACCAAAGATGACACGTGACTTAAAAATCGTCTCCGCTTCCATGCTGACCTGGGGCATTGGAGAAGGGATGTTTTACATCTTTCAGCCCTTGTATATTCAGCAATTGGGTGCCGACCCGATTTTGATCGGGGTCATCCTGGGGATCAATGGGTTGGTGATGAGCCTCTCCCAGATACCCTCCGGTTACCTGGCGGACAGAATCGGGAGACGCCCATTGATGTGGTTTTCGTGGCTTTCGGGCCTAGTGGCGACCTGGATCATGGCTTTGTCGCCATCATTGGGCGGCTTCGTGGCCGGACTGCTCCTATATGGTGTCACCTCGTCCGTTTTAGCACCCCTCAACACTTATGTGCAGGGGGCGCGTGGGAAGTGGTCGGTTGGGCGAGCGGTCAGCTTTGTTTCTGCCACTTACAACGTCGGTGGGGTGATGGGACCGATCCTGGGCGGGGTAATCGCCGAGACATTTAACCTGCGCACGGTGTATTATGCTGCGGGGGTCTTGTTTGCTGTTTCGACCTTGATCATTTTCTTTATCAAAAAGCAGCCGATTGAGGACATGACGATTTTGGAAGGGGATGGGCACCTGCTGCGCAACCGGCGCTTTATTTCCCTGCTGGCGGTGATCTCGCTGGTGATGCTGGCTGTGACCTTGCCACAGCCTCTGACCGCCAATTTCCTCCAAAACCAGCGGGCGCTGCCCCTTGGCCAAATTGGACGGTTGGGATCGCTTGGTGCATTGGGCAGTGTGCTGATGATGTTGGTCTTCGGGAATCTGCCAGCAGGGGTTGCCATGCTCTTCGGCCAGGCTGGAATGGTACTGTTTGTGTTGCTCATCTGGCACGGCGGTAGCTTTGGGTGGTACGGGCTGGGTTACCTGTTTCTGGGGGGATACCGCCTGTGCCGGGCGATGACACTTGCTTTAATCCAGCCGGTGGTGCGCGAACGCGAAGTCGGACTGGCCTTTGGCATGGTAGAGACGTTGAGTGCGATGGCTTTCATGATCGCGCCGATTTTGGCGGGGTTCTTGTATGATTGGCGTCCGGTTTCGATCTATCCTGTCAGCCTGATCGTGCTTATCCCGGCCATCTTGTTGAGTTTTCGTTACCTGGACTTGCGGCGGCGAGGCCAACCGTTCACAAAGGTTTGATCAAAAGGAAGTAAGAAATGACGCTTGAGATTATCCGACTGACGTTGGGTCCCTTGCCCAACAATGTGTACCTATTGGGCGATCCGGATACCGGCGATGCCGTGGTGATCGACCCCAGCTATGAGGCACAGGCTGTCCTTGATCGTGCCGAGGAAAAGGGGTGGACGCTGCGGGGGGTATGGTTGACTCACGGGCACTTTGATCACCTGGCTGGCGCCGGGGTGATCGCCAATGCCTTCACGCCGCCTTTAGCGGTCGGTCTGCACCCGGCAGACCTGGCCTGGTATGAAAATGACGGCGGGGCAGCCAAATTCGGTATGGCCATTCCCGCGCTGCCGGAAATCGACCTTTATTTTGAGGATGGGATGCAATTGTGTTTGCAAGAGGGTCAGGCACCTGTGGCCGAGGTGCGCCATGCGCCCGGGCACAGCGCCGGGCATGTGATGTTCTACATCGAAAGCCTGGGGGCACTGGTCTGCGGGGATGTGATCTTCCGCCAGGGCATTGGACGCACCGACCTTGAGGACGGTGATCTGCTGACCTTGTTGGAGAGCATCCGCACCCAGGTACTCACCCTGCCGGATGAGACCCGTCTACTGCCCGGACACGGTCCAGGGAGTACCGTGGGTTACGAACGGGTTAATAACCCGTTTTTGTAAGGGCTTTAGGCATCTACTTTACAGGGGGTGATCAAAGGCTGTTTCTCACTGCCTAATCTATTGTGCCCACAATTTATAATTAAACGTTGAACTTATGTAACCAGAATCAGAAAAATGGTGATTCGTTGTTGTTTTAATTTGGATAATAATCATCAAATAAGGAATATATTAAAGATAGCGGTCGATTATGTTTACTCCAATTGGAACTACTCAGTGTCCGAGGGCGCCTATCAACAGCAGGGCTATCTGGGCAGTTACCTAAACTTTATAAAAAGAGGCCATCATGGATTTTGGATTATCGTTCAGATATGTTTTCAAGGATGAGGCATGGGTCAAGAAACTTGTCAGCGTTGCCTTGTGGGGTTTGATCCCTGTGATAGGGGTGCTGGTTATTGGCGGTTGGGGGTTAAAGGTGGGAAAAATGGTGATTGATGGTCATGCTGAAAATAAGCTTCCAAAGGTTGAGTTTGGCGCTGATTTACGCCGGGGTATTTTGGCTTCCCTAATTGATTTGATCTACATCCTGCCTGCAATGATGTTCTTCGCAACGGCAGTTGTGTTGATTAGGTCAGGTTTCAATGTTGAAGGGATTGCCCAGGGGTTCTTGTTTGTTATGGGTGGCTTGTTCGGCCTAGTTGGGTTGCTGTTGTGGATTATGTGGTTTTTTATCGCCACAGTGGCGTTCGCCAATTTCCTGGCAAAAGATAGGTTTGGGGCGGCATTTAATTTTCGAGAGCTGTTTGGATTGCTCAAGCATTCGTTTATCTTCTGGGTGATGTTGATCCTTTGCCAATTTTTGGCGATGGCGATCATTGCCCCCCTTGGCATTGTTCTTTTTGGAATTGGGATCTTTATTACCACCGCTTATGCAGCTGTGCTTTATGCTCACTTGCTTGGGCAAGCCTATCGTCTCTCAGTATCAAACGCAAGCGCTGAGAAAAGGTCCAGCTAGCCACCGAGCTTGTGTCTTGTTAAAAATCAAAGAGGTTGTCAGATATCTGGCAACCTCTTTGATTAGTTTCGGTTTGGTTTTACTTCGCGTATTCAGTTGCCCGGCTCTCCCGGATGACGGTGATGCGGATCTGACCGGGGTATTGCATCGTTTCTTCGATTTGCTGGGCGATGTTCTTGGCCATGCGGTTGGCTTCGACATCGTCGATCTCATTGGGTTTGACGATGATGCGCACTTCCCGGCCGGCCTGGATGGCGTAACTGCGTTCGACGCCTTCGTAGCTGTTGGCGATGTTTTCCAAAGCCCGCAGCCGTTTGATATATTGTTCCAGGTCCTCACGCCGGGCGCCAGGTCGGGCACCGGAGATGGCGTCCGCTGCCTCGGCGATCACGGCTTCCACCGATTCCTGTTCAGCTTCATGGTGGTGGGAGGCGATGATGTTGACGACCTTAGGGTTGACTGCGTGGCGGGCCGCGAATTCAG
>JAHYJN010000045.1 GCA_019428905.1 Candidatus Brevefilum sp. | reverse complement strand
CCAGGATCACCGCAGCATTCCTGATCAGGCCGCGGCGCTTGGCTCGCCAGAGAGATGTGCCTTTGAATGTTTTTGAAAAGGCGTTTTGGTCGAGTGCCAGCAGATCGACCAGGTCGATGAATTCCGGCAGGACGGGATCGGCCAACGGGGCGGGTTGATCGGGGGTCTGGTTGTGGCTCGGTGCGACCTTTGTGTGGGGGCAGACCATCTGGCATACGTCGCAGCCAAACAGCCAGTCACCGAGCTGCGGTTTGAGCGGTTCCGGGATAATGCCCTGGTTTTCAATGGTCAGGTAGCTGAGGCAGCGGTTGGCATCAATCGTGCGGTCGGGGAGGATGCATCCGGTGGGGCAGGCTTGGATGCAGCGCTGGCAAGTGCCGCACAGGTCTCGGGTGAAGGGTGGGTCTACAGGCAGCGGCAGGTCAGTCAGGATTTCTGCCAGGAAGACATAGGACCCGACTTTGGGGATGATCAGGCAGGTATTCTTCCCGGGGATACCGATGCCGGCTAGGGCAGCATAGCCGCGCTCGAGGATCGGACCCGTATCGACATAGGATTTAACCCGCGCTGCTCCCCCAGAGCGGTCGATAATGAAGGCCTCGAGTTTGCCCAGAGCTTCCCACAGGGTTTCGTGGTAGTCGCGCAGGCGGGCATAGGCCGAGATTCTGCCCATCCCGGGTGGGGTTGAATTGAGCGGCGCTTGCGGCGCTGGGTAAGGCATTGCCAGGCTGATCACCCGCTGACAGCCCTTCAAAATTAAGCCGGGATCGGCGCGCTTGGCGAGGGTATCCTGGCGTGAAAGGTAGCCCATATCGGCATGGTGCCCAGCCTCGACCCACGCCTGGAATACTTCGTATCGAGGTGCGGGGTTCGCCGGTGCCACCCCCATATGGGTAAAACCGAGGTGGTGAGCCTCGGTTTTAATGTCTTCTTTCAGGTTGGGTAAATCCAGCATGATCAAATTTCGGTATATAACCTATCAAGGCAATCGGCCATGGAGTTTGTGATACGTTTGGATTTATTCTCCGCTGCTGACCACATCAATCACGATATAAAAGTCATAAAAGGCGACATCGTTGGCGTTGACCAGCTTCCAGTCGCTGCGTTTGGAGCCAGTTGACTCTGGGGCGATGAAATCGATGCTGATCTGGACGTTGCGTTCGGGCGGGACCGGGTACGGCAGAAAAATCTTTTCAATCGCGCCCATCTGCTCGCCTGTGGCAAACTGAACATAATAGCTGGTTGTCCAGGTGGAAGATCCAACGTTCTCGATGGTCCAGGTGACGGTTAAGGCTTCACCTGGGGCGAACTTGGTGTTATCCGGCGGGTCGTTTGCCAGCCAGGCGGCTGCATCCGAACCCGTGGTTGGGGGTTGCTGTGCACCGTTGGATTCGGTCGGGGTCAGAATGGGTGTGCTGGTGGCTGTCACCGTGGGTGTATATGTCGGTGATGGGATCGGCGTCTCGGTCGACGTGGGTCGGGCCTCAGCGGTCTGGGATGCCTGGATATCCGCGGTTTGGGCAAAGCCCGTCTTTTGGGCATCGATATCCAGTTCTGGCTCTGATGCGCTGCAAGCACTGAGGGTTAATCCTAAAAGGATGATGGCGATCAACAGGATCGTGGTTTTTTGTAGAATTTTTTGCATCATGAATATTCCTCCAAACCGTAAAAGGATTGGTCAACAATCAATTGTAGATGATGGGCGTGAAAAGTCAAGGTGGTCAGTTGAGACTGTTTTTCGTATATTCTGAAACGAAAAACCGGCGGTGGGTTTATGCACCGCCGGTGTAAGGGCTTCAATCGGGTTAATCTGGTTCGATGCGGGGGGCAAACCACAGTACTAAGTCGTCGGCCGAGCTGCCGTTGGCTTCGACCAGCAAAATGAATTGGACCCGTTTGCCCGCCAAGCTGCTCAGGTCAACTTCAACTCGGTTGAACTTTCCATCCTGGACTTCGTGCCAGGTTCCCAGGGTTTGTTCGGATCCGCCGTTAACCCTGGCGAGCAGTTTGAAATTGACATCGCAGTTGGCAGAGCCATAGCACCCGACAATGGTTTTGAAGACGGTGTCGCCGGTGAGGGAGATTTCGGGGTAGGTGCCGCGAATCCAACCATCATTCACCTTTTGGGGGTGGACCTGCAAGCCGGGTTCGTCATCGATACCCATGTTTTCCAGCTGGGGTTCATTGATCAACCGCGCCCAACCCTTATCAGCTCCGGATGTACCGGGGCAGGGCAGCTCACCTGCGCCGCTGGTCCACTTTACACCGGGCGCGCAGTAATTTGTGGCGAAGTCATAGGCGTTGCCGGGGATGCTGATCTCGACCCAGAAGGGTGAATCCTTGGCGCCGATCCCAAAAATGATGCCGCCAGCATTGCGAAGCTTGAAGTCACCCCGGTGGGTGCCTGCGACGTTGGGCGCCTGTAATTCCAGGGAAATCGTCACGGATTCTCCCGGTGCGACCGTGCCGGTGGTGAGCTGTTTGGCAGCCGGCGCACCCATGGCGTTACCGCCGAAAAACACCACGTGGTAGTTGGCGTTCCAGGTGCAGGAGCCGTTGTTCCTGAGGGTCCAGGTTTTGGTGAAGGCCTGTCCCTGGCTATAGGTGGTGCCATCCGGGATGGTTTCGCTGACGAACGCCGCTTGGTCGCATTTGACTTGCTGCGTGGGTGTGGGGGTGATGGTGGGCGTGGCGCTTGGCTGGGTGGGAACTTCAGTGTCATCCTGGGCGGGGAGCGTTGCCGTTGGTGTCGCCTCCTGGGGTGGGACATCGGTGGCCTGGGCAATCTGCGTTTGCTGGGCTTGGATGGTTTGCGCCGCGGCAGTGTTCAACAGGTCAACCTGGGATGTGGGTGTTTCCTGGTTAGGTAAATTGCAGCTGGTCAGGGCGATTGTGAAAATCAACAAGAATGTGATGATTGAGATTGATTTCTGCATGACTTTTCTCCTGGTACGAATACCGATCCTTCCGATTATTAAATTATATAACTTTCTACTATAAATTCAAATCTTATAATGTGGATTGTGACCACGCTAAAGATTGCTTTTACAGTTATTACGACGTTTTGCGTGCAATTTAAGTTCCAAAATGGGGCTTAAACCTTAAAATTAATGTGGGTGTGATACACATCACACCCACTTCAGAAAAAGATTTATGCGTTGAAAGAGATCAGGATCTGCCGGTTGATTCGGTTTCTGCGAGCTGTTTGCCCAGCAAAGCCCTGATCAAGAGCCCCAGGCTGAACTTTTTACCCGTCAACAGCAGTTGGGCTTTGAACATGCCGGCAACGGCGCGCAGCAGGAGGACGATGGTCAGGATCAGCAGGCTGATGGACAACGCGAGCTGCCAGATTGGAATGGGGGTGATGGCCATGCGGGTCATGATCGTGTTGGGGGCAGTGAATGGGATCAGGCTCAAGATCACGGGCAAGGGCGCATTGGGTTGGTTGATGATGGCACCGACCATCATCAATGGGATTAAGATTGGCAGAATCACGATGAATGTCGCCTGGGAGGCCTCTTTAACTGTGCCGACCAGGGCACCCACACCCGCCATGATGGTGGCATAGACCAGATAGCCCAGGACGAAGAACACCATACCCCACAGCAAGATGGCGGGTGAAGGTTGGATCTCTGCTGGGATTTGCAGGGTTCTGCCGCCCAAGCGGAGCAGCACTAACGCTGAACCCAGCCACACCACCAATTGGAGCAAGCCGACCAATCCCAAGCCGAAGATCTTACCTGTCAGGAGCTGCCTGGGCTTGATGGAGCTCATTAACACTTCCATGATTCGGTTTTCTTTCTCTTTTGCCACGCTGTTCATCATCAGGCTGGCAGCCGTTACGATCAGGACGTAAAACAGCATAGTCATGCCATAGGGAACATAGAAGGCAACCGGGCTGGTTGAGATGTCGATGCCCGCTTCAACATCGTCAGGGGCAAGGTCGACATATTGAACCAGGATGGGGTTTTGGTAAGCTTCCAGGCGTGCCTGGTCAGCACCAAGCAGGTTGTATTGAATGAGGGCATTAATGGCCCAGGAGGTATCGATGGATGTCATCGGGTTAAAATCCTGGCTGATGTAACGGATGGACCCGCTTTCCAAGTAATCCGACTGGATCACAAAGTAACCGCTGATCTCACCCGTAAGCACCGCTTGCCTGGCTTCAGCTTCTTGTTTGTAGGCAATCAAACGATCCTCGCTTAACCAGGCTGGGGTACTAGTAATAATATTGGCTAGGTCCAGGTAGCCTTCAATAACCTGGTCTTCAACCACCGGTTGGGAGGGAATGAGGCTGGGTGCATCGCTGGGTTGGTCACCGCCAAACAAGGATAACGCGCCCAAAATCAGTGCCGGCACCAATGGCACCAGGATCAGGGTTAGAAGGAATGAGCGGCGGGTAACCGTGTTAATGAATTCTGTTTTTAGGACGGTCCATGTTTTGTTCATGTTAGTTCACGCTTTCCAAACAGGTCTTTAAGCGAAACTTTCTTTCCATATTTAAGCATGCCCAATCGAAAAGCTCGGCCGGCTAACCAGACTGAGAAGGCGGCAATGATCACCAAAACGACAACATTGAGCGCGATTTGCCAGGTTGGCAGGGTGGTGAACGCCATCCGCATCATGATGGTGATGGGTGCAGATAAGGGGAAAAAGCTCAAGATGAGTGCTAAAGTGCCGTTAGGGTTTGACATGATGGTGGTAGTCACATAGAAAGGTATGGTGATCAATAAGGAAAACAGCCCGCTGATTTGTTGGGCTTCGCTCATTTCCGTCATGACAGCACCGATCGTCGACATGATGGCGGCTACCATGACGAAGGCGGGTAAAAAAATCAACAACATCACCACAATGATGTGGCCAGGTAAAGAAATTTCACTTAAGAAAGGCCAAAATCGTGCCCCGATCATCAACCCGACCCACACGAAGATCAGCCATACCACCAGCTGGGTTAAACCCACGCTGATGTTCCCGATGGTCTTGCCGGTCATCAATTGTGATGGTGTAACAGACGTGATTACGATCTCCATCGTGCGGTTTTCTTTTTCTTCGACAACGGCTTGCAGCAGATAACCCCCGCTGGTCATGACGGTAAGGATGAAGATGATGCTAATAATGATGGGCGTGATGACCAAAAACCATTGGTCTTCACGCATTTCACGGCTTTCATCTACAGTCGCCAAGGTGAACAGGCTGCCTTCCTGGAGCCTTGTTTTTACCTGGGGGTCCAGATTTTGGAAGGTATCGAGATTTTGCAGGATCAGCAGCCGGAACTGGTTTTGGAGGGTCCAATTAGGCATATCGGTGAAGAATAGTTCAATGTCGCGGATTTCTGGGAAACCCTCGGGAATCACATAATAAGCCTGGATCTGCCCTGATTCAAGATCCTGCTGTGCTTGAGCCTCATCCCTGTAGGGTAAAAATTCGAAAACGGGGTTAAAAATATCGCCCTCGATATCTAATGGCATGGGGCTGGATAAGACGCCAGAACGATCGACGTAACCAACCGGTGAGGTGTCCATGACAAAAAAGGAGATTATAAAAGCTGCTAAAGCCATAGCGATGACCATAATCGGTAAGCTGAGCAAGCTGAATAAGAAGCGTTTGTTGAAGACGTGCCGCCGATACTCATATTTGATGATCTGCCAGATTTTAAACATCTTCATCCCTCGCTTGCTTCTTAACCACCTGGATGAAGATCTCATTCAGGGGCGGGATGGCGACTTCGAAGGCGGTCATTTCTATGCCCTGGTTGATCAGCGTTTTGAGCACCTGGTGCGGTTCAACATCCTCCGCCAGAACCAGGAGCTGGCGGCCGTTCATTTGACGGATTTCGGTTATACCCTCTATGACAGCTGGCAGGGGCGTGCGCGGCCTGACAAAGATATCGCGCGAGGCGAAGCGATCCTGGATTTCTTGCAGGGTGCCGTACAGCACCAAATGCCCATGATCGATGAGCAAGATCCGGTCACACAGCTCTTCGACCTGGTTCATCTGGTGGGTGGACATGATGATGGCTTTGCCTTCATCGCGCTTTGCTTCGAGGATATCCTTGACCATTTCGGTGTTGACCGGGTCAAGCGCAGTGAAGGGCTCGTCGATGATGATCAAATCGGGATCATGGACCAGGGTGGAAATCAGCTGGGCTTTTTGCTGCATACCCTTACTGAGCTCTTTGACCTTCTTGTCGCGTACATCATACAGGTCAAAATATTGTAGATACTCGGTCAATTTTGATGCAGCACTTTTTTCAGGCATGCCTTTAAGAGTAGCCAGGAAGACCAAGCAGCGTTCCAGGGGAATATCCTGGTAAAGCCCACGCTCTTCGGGGAGGTAGCCAATGCGATTTTTCTTGTCATCGGTCATGGGACCGCCCAAGATGCTGATCTCACCTGAATCGGGTTCGAAGATGTCGAGAATCATGCGGATGCAGGTGGTTTTTCCAGCACCATTGGGACCCAGCAAGCCGAAGATCTCTCCAGGATGGACTGCAAAACTCAGGTTATCGACGGCGACTGTCTCGCCAAACCGTTTGGATATGTTATGAACGTTTATAATCGGCATAAGTTGCCCTTTCTACGGAATAGAGGAAGACCAACAATTATCACAGGCGAAGAAAAAATTCCAATATGAATTCCGCATCAATTCTAGACGATAACCATGCTCTGCAACCTGGTTATTTGGCCAGTTAATGATCTTAGCGGTATTCAAACGTTGAAAATAGGCTTTTCGGGCTTAACCTGATTTGGATTTCTTCCTCCGGCCTAACAACCACAGTGTGGTGATGTCAAAAGCCATACCCAACAGGATCAACGGCCAGGCCCACACCAGGTCGGCCTCTAGGGGCGGTGGACAGGGTTGGTCGGTGGGCTCGAAGGTGAGGATCGGCCAATCGTGAACCGCTTCGATAATCTCTGCTGAGGTTATATCTTCATCTTCAAAGGGGATCAAATGCTTTCCAACCGGGCTGTGGACCAGGTAGAGATAAACCGCTTCCCATTCTTCTTCTGTTTTGGGCGGACGGGCAACCGCGCAGACCCGTTCGAAGCCATTCTGGATGGTCACTTGGGGGCTTTCCTGGATGTTTTGGAACCAATCGGTCGCTTCGCCGAATCCGCTGATGATGTAATATTGTCCTTCGTGCAAAAAATACTCAACGGGCGTCCGGCGTGTTTTACCCGTTTTCCGTCCAGTGGTGGATAAGATCAGGATGTAATTGCCAAATAGTTTCCCCATGCCGAGCCGATACAGCAAAACAGGGGTTTTCAAGAGCTGTTTTACCAGCCCACATTCCGGATAGGGGAAGGGTTGAGGGGGTTGGAATACTTCTTTGGTCATGTTTTCCTCCAGGATATTTATTTGTTTATCGCAATAAATTAATATTCAACTTGGCTAAGATTTTCATTCGTAAATTGGCATGATCGTTGAGTGTGATTATACCAATAGAATTATGTCTTGCAGCCTGAGATTACTTTACGGGGATGTTTTATTACTTAAAGATCCATCATGTTTGATAAAAAATTTCCGTTTTGGGAAAAGTGGAGGTTTTCAATCGCTTGCGTTGATTGAATTTACTCTGAAGCTAGTTGCAGAGAAAGATTTTATGCTCCGGTTTTCTAAAAACAAGTATTAAGGGTTATTTGAGACTCAACAGCTAATAACCAAAATCCTTTAAAAGGTTTAATGATTTGGAAATAGTAACCAAAATATGTGAATTGGTTGAATTTTTCTACCGCGTGCCGTTATTGATGTGACTAGCTTGCACAGGAAGAAGCATCTAATCAACAAAAATGTTCCCAGTGCCAAGACCGGTTATTTGACCGATTTGACTGGCACGAATCCCTTTTTTACTCAAACTGTCCAAGAGAATTTCTGCCTCTGCTGGCGGCAAACTGATGAGGAGGCCGCCGGATGTTTGGGCGTCGGCCAACAAAACTTGATCAATGTGCGCGATGTTTTCACCAAAATGAACGTGGGGAGCGACAAACTCAAGGTTATTTAACGATCCGCCCGGGATAATGTCCATCGCAGCAAAGTGACGTGCCTCAGGCAGGATGGGCACAGCTGCTAATTCAATCCGGGCGTCGACCTTGGATGCCCCCGTCATTTCGTGTAGGTGACCTAGTAAGCCAAACCCGGTCACATCTGTGCAGGCATTGACCGAGACCTCACGCATACAATCAGCCGCGTCTCGGTTGAGCTTTGCCATCAGATCGATGATTTTTACTTGTGTGGGCTGATCGAGTAAGCCTTGTTTAAGGGCTGTGGCGAGAATACCTGTGCCAATTGGCTTGGTGAGGATGAGCACATCCCCGGGTTGGGCGGTGCTGTTACGCAGGATCCTATCGGGGTGGATCAGCCCGGTGACGACCATGCCATATTTCGGCTCATTGTCATCGACCGTATGCCCGCCCAGGATGGAAATGCCGGCTTCTTGCGCTTTATCCTGGGCGCCGCGCAAAATTTCCTCCAGAACCCCCAAAGGCAAGCGGTTGGAAGGGAATCCAACGATATTAAGTGCAAAAATGGGCTGTGCCCCCATGGCATAGATATCTGAGAGGGAATTGGCTGCAGAAATGGCGCCAAACCAGTAAGGGTCATCGACGATGGGTGTGAAGAAATCCACCGTTTGCACCACGGCTAACGCATCGCTGACCTGGTAGACCGCTGCGTCGTCGTTGGTGGAAGCATCGACCAGGGCTTTCGGGTCAAAAGATGGCGGCAGGTTGGCCAGGACCTGTTCTAGGGCTTGGGGCCTGAGCTTACAGGCACACCCTAAGCCGTGGGTGTAACGGGTGAGTTTTATCTCCCTGAGGTCCTCTTCAACCGAGATTAGCTGAGGTTGCTGGTGGGGCAAAAGCGGAATGAGTGATTTTGTGAGGATTTCAATGGCCTGGTCAATCTCCTCAGGGGTTGTCTCTCGACCTACGGAGAACCGCACCGTCCCCATGGCAAAATCGATCGGGACCTGCATCGCTTCTAAAACGTGGGAGAGGTCGATCTCGTCCGAGTGGCAGGCTGCGCCAGCGGAGGCAGCCACGCGGTCGCCAACTTCGGAGAGGAGGGTGTTGGCTTCAACCATGTAGAACCCCAAACTGAGGGTGTTGGGAAGCCGTAATTCTGGATGACCGTTGAGGACAAAACTACCTTCTGGCAAGGCTGACTGTAACCCTTGATGCAAGCGGTCTCGGATGGTCTGTAGATGGGAGATGTTCTTCTCCAAATCGCGTTGAGCAATTTCACAAGCTTTTCCCAGGCCAACAATCTCCAATACGTTTTCGGTGCCCGGTCGTCGATTGGATTCATGGTCTGCGCCGAACATTAGTTTGTTGAGGTGAATGCCGGTGCGCAAGAACAGCGCTCCCACCCCCTTTGGGGCATACAGCTTGTGACCTGCAATCGAGAGCATGTCGACCCCTAAAGCTTGCACGTCAACCGGCAGCTTACCCAGGGTTTGAGCCGCATCCGTGTGAAACACGGCCCCAGCCTCATGCGCGATATCAGCCAACTCACGGATTGGCTGAATGGTGCCTACCTCGTTATTGGCATGCATGATGCTGACGATCAGCGTCTGGGGGGATAGGGCGGCTGCAAGCTGTTTCGGGTCAACCCAACCATATTGGTCAACCGGTAAGTAGGTGACGGTAAACCCTTGCCCTTCAAGATAGCGGCAGACTTCTAACACCGCGGGATGTTCGATGGCGCTGGTGATGATGTGGCTGCCTTGATGCCGATGGGCCAAGGCGTAACCGCGCAGGGCTAGGTTATTGCTCTCTGTCCCGCCGCTGGTGAATAGAACCTCCTGGGTTTGGCAGTTGATGGCTTGAGCGACCTGCTTGCGGGCTTGTTCAATGGCTAGTTTTGCCTGGATGCCATAGGGATGTGTGCTGGATGGGTTTCCGAAAAACTCATACAGGTAAGGCGCCATCTCATCTGCCACTTCCCTGGCGATGGGTGTGGTGGCGTTGTAATCCAGGTAAATTGGAAGTTTTTTTTTCATTTCATTCCTAAGGTGTTGGGTTGATTTTGTTTTTCATTATACTCAGGTACAAAAAAAACCATTGGGCAGATGCACCTGCCCAATGGTTTCATGTCGCATTTGGATAGATAATTCTAAGGACTAATCATTCTTTTTCATAGGGTTCACCATCCGCGGCGGGAACGTCACCCTTGCCGATAAACCCAGCCAGCACAATCATGGTGATCAGGTAAGGCGCCATGGCCATGATCTGCGGTGGGATCGTGCTGCCCAGCAATAACAGTTTAGAGCCAATGGCATCTGCAAAGCCAAATATGAAGCCGGCACCTATCGCACCTAACGGGCGCCAGTTACCGAAAATCATCGCTGCCAGGCCAATAAAACCTTTGCCGGCGGTCATCCCTTCATTGAAGCGACCGACCGAGCCTAATGTGAAAAATGCACCGGCAAGACCGGCTATCAGGCCGCTCAATAATACCGCCATATAACGGGTTTTGATCACGTTGATCCCAAGGGTATCTGCTGCACGAGGATGTTCACCGACAGACCTCAAGCGTAAGCCCCAGCGGGTAGAAAAGAGCGCCACCTGAATGACAATTAACAAGAAAAACATCAAATAGACAAACACATTCGTGTTGAAGAACAACGGTCCCAGTAGGGGAATATTGGCTAATCCCGGGATGGGGATACGGGAGAATAAGGGCGGATTGTTCAGTGCCTGGTTGGTCTGCAAGTACTTCTGAGAAATGAAGGCCGTCATCCCAGCTGAGAAAATATTAATGACGGTGCCGGAGATGATCTGGTTGATTTTATACTTAATCGAGAGAACGGCATGAATGGCGCTGAGAAACAGCCCTGAAAGGATTGCACCTAACAATCCGATCCAGGTGTTATTCGTGATGCTGCCGATCAGGGCACCAATCATGGATCCCATCAGCATCATGCCTTCAATGGCGATATTAACCACGCCTGCCCGTTCAGAAAGAATGCCCGAAAAAGCGCCTAGGGTAATCGGGACGGCCAGCAGCACTGCACTTGCCAGCATCCCCCCTAAGTTGACTGATGTTCCACCAGCCTGCCAGGTGATAAAACCGAAAAGCAGACACAATCCACTCAAGCCGACCATGCCGTTGGTCACCCGGCCGAAACCGCGAATTAATTGATAGATCCCTATGGCAGCTGTGATGACGAGTAAAATGATCAGTGTGGGCTGGGTTGGAATGATCCAGTCGGCCATCGTGCCAATATCGATCCCTCCCGGCGTCATCACAAACCTCGTAAGGGTATTTGGTTGAGTATTCAGTACAAAGCCGAACAGGATGATGGCCGCTATTAAGAGTTCGGCTATTCCCATGGCCAATTGCCTTGTCGGGGATATTTCGAAGATTTTCTTATGCGCAATGGATTGTGTGGTACTTGTCATGATTGACCTCCTCCCCAACCGCTGACGAAAACGGTTTCATCCTCGTGCATGGGTTTCCGAAGCCGATAAAGGCCACGAATGATGGCCGGTGCCGCTACAAACATCAGGATGATGGCTTGCAAAACGTCAACAATATCGATAGGAATTCTGGAAACAACCATCATGCGGGTAGCGCCGTTGCGCAAGGTACCAAACAAAATAGATGCCAACACGACGCCTAAGGGGTGATTGTTGCCAATTAATGCCAGTGCAATGCTGTCGAAACCGTAGCCTGAGGACAAACCCAGCGCCATGCTGCGATTGACAGCCAGGATCTGAACTGCCCCGGCCATCCCTGCCAATGCACCAGAAAGGGCCATACCCAGCATATAAGATTTTGCTACATTCAAGCCAGCATATTTCGCTGCTCGGGGGTTAGCGCCAACTGTGCGCAAATTCAATCCCCACTTCGTTTTGAACAACAGCCACCACACCAGCCAGGCAATTCCCAGCGCAATGAAAAAGCCGAGGTGGAAGCGGATGGGGGTCTGAAAAAATTGCGGTATCTGGGCGCTGTCCTGGATGAGAGGGCTGATGGGCATGCCCCCAGCACCTGGACGGTTCATCGGGCCAGAAAGCAGCCATTCTGTCAACCTAAAGGCAACCCAATTCATCATGATGGTGTTGATCACCTCGTGCCCACCTGTGGTCGCTTTTAGTAAACCGGGGATGAAGCCCCATAAGGCGCCGCCTAAGGCACCTGCGAGAAACGCCAGAGGCATGTGGATGATTCCAGGTAAGCCCGTGATGGCATAGCCCACAAAAGTGGCACATGCTGCACCAATGAAGAGTTGACCTTCGACACCAATGTTAAATAAGCCGGAGCGGAAGCCAAGGGCTACAGCCAGGCCAGCAAAGATATATGGCGTGGCTTGCACCAGGCTTTCGAGAAATGGGTTGAAGGCTGACCGAATTGCGGCCTCTTCTCCAGAGGCTAAGGCGTTTATAATTCTGGCGGGGTCTCCGATTGAGCCGGTAAATAAGGCTCGGTAGGCTGTGATGACCTCCTGCCAGGCGGTTGCCAGGCCTCGACCAAAGGAGTGTCCAAAAGCGGCATAAACGGTTGTACTGGTTGCGATAATTAATATTGCCCCGATGATCAACCCGGTCAGGATGGCCAGCCCAGGAATGGCAATCACATTCCACAGCGAGCGTTTGTGGGTGAGATGTTCATCTCCAGGTTCGTTGATCTCCTGAAGCAGGACCTGGCCTGCCTCTTCGATTTTTTTAGGTTCACGTTTCATAAGGCACCTTCCTAAAGCGTCCTTTCTACTACGTGTTTCTTCTTGCCGGTAAAACCTTGTTCGGGCATCTCCCCCGCCATCATCAAGCCGACTTCTTCTTTGGAAACAAGGCTGCTTTCCACAATCGCCAGGATTTTGCCGCGATACATGACCGCGATTCGGTCGGAGAGTTCCATGATTTCATCCAATTCTGGGGAGACGAGCAGCACTGCGCAACCTTCATCACGTTTTTGAACGATGCGCTTGTGAATATATTCAATTGAACCTACATCCAAACCGCGGGTAGGTTGGGACGCCATCAGGAATTGAATGGGGCGGGAAAGCTCACGGGCAATGATGCATTTTTGCTGGTTACCACCTGACAAGTTGCTGACTGGGGTCAGCGCACTGGGTGTGCGGATGTCAAAATCGCTGATCAGTTGCTCGGCATGCTTTAAGATAGTTTGATACTGGAGCACAACACCTTTTGAAAAGGGTTCTTTGTAATAGGAACAGAGAACCAGGTTTTCTGCTGTTGGGAAGGGTAAGACCAGGCCGTCGGCTTGCCGATCCTCAGGGACATGGGCTGAACCCAACTCGGTAATCTGGCGGGGTGTGGCTTTAGTGATTTCCTGACCCAGTAATGTAATTTTCCCTCCGGCGCTTTTTCGTAAGCCGGTGATTGCTTCAACTAACTCGGTTTGACCATTGCCCTGCACACCGGCAATGCCCACAATTTCTCCAGCATGCACATCAAGGGAGACGTTATCTACAACGATGTTTTGAAATTTATCTGCCACAGTCAGACCATTGACCTGAAGAATAACCTCACCCGGTTTGCTGGGGTTTTTTTGAACCACCAGGTTGACATCTCGACCAACCATCATGGCTGCCAGGCTGTTTTTATCCGCTTCATCTGGCGTGGTCTCCCCCACCACAGCACCGCGCCGAATGACCATGATACGGTCGGAAACATCCAAAACCTCACGCAGTTTATGGGTGATGAAGATGATCGATTTTCCTTGCAGGGCCAGCCCCCGCATGATGTTGAACAACTCATCTGCTTCCTGCGGTGTGAGGACAGCCGTCGGTTCGTCGAAGATCAGGATTTCCGCCTGGCGATAGAGCAGCTTGATGATCTCCACCTTTTGCTGGACGCCAACTGGTAGATCTCTAACCATATCGTTTGGATTGACCGGTAAATTGAATGTGTCTGCAATTTCAAGAATTTTTCGGGCAGCGTCAGCTCGGTCAAGAAAATCGCCGTATTTAACGGATTCCTGTCCTAACATGACATTTTCAGCCACGGTAAAGACCGGGATGAGCATAAAGTGCTGATGGACCATGCCAATGCCGGCTTCGATAGCATCGGTTGGTGAATTAATGACAAGATTTTCACCGTTAATGAAAATTTCACCTTCATCAGGTTGGTAAAGCCCATACAGGATGTTCATCAGGGTGGATTTACCGGCGCCATTTTCTCCCAGTAAGGCGAGAATTTCTCCCTTATTAAGTGCTAAATCGATGTGATCGTTGGCTAATACGCCGGGAAATTGTTTAGTAATTCCTCTTAACTCAAGAATAGGCGTCATACGATCCCCTTTTCATGTTTAAGGATATTGTCCGGTGATTTACATAGAAATAAAGAGTATAAATAAAAATGCGGGTTGGAGTTTTACTCCAACCCGTATTTTTTGCATTTTGTTCTTACTGCAGGACGATTCTTCCGGCAATAATGTCTGCTCGGAGCTGATCGAGTTCAGCCTGTACTTCTGCAGAAATCAGGTTTGCTAGATCATGGAATGGGGCAATATCTACACCCTGATTATCAAGTGTGCCGACTGCCACACCACCGGTGAAGGTGCCATCGATAATGGATTGGATGACTGCTAGGGTGGTTGCATCCATTTTCTTCATCACAGAAGTTAGTGTGATGCTGCCATATTCGGGGCTGGTCAGGAACCAATCGGAGTCGACACCGATCACGTAGGCATTGCCACGCTCTTGAATAGCTGCCGCTGCACCAAGACCAACCGGGCCGGCCACGGGCATGATGACGTCTGCGCCTTCATCCATCAGGGAGACAGCCAACTCACGGCCTTTTTGCTGGTCGGAAAAGTCCATCGAGAATAAGCCTGAGCCATCTGCGATGTTAAAACCAAGGACTTCTACATTGGTGCCTTTAGCGTTATTGTAATAATTGACACCCTCAACAAAACCCTTCATAAAGATGGTGACTGTTGGGATGGGCAGACCACCAAAGGTGCCAACTTTACCGGTCTGTGTAACAGCGGCGGCTGCATATCCAGCGAGGAAAGCTGCCTCATCTGTTTCAAACACCTGGCCAACGACGTTGGGGATAGCTGGATCGTAAGCGTAATCCACAATTGAGAATTTTTGATTTGGGTTAGCTTCCGCTGCAGCGGCTGTGGCATCACCAATTAAGAAACCGACGGTGATAATCAGGTCACAGCCCTCTTCAATGTAGGCGTTGATGTTTTTCTCATAATCAGCAACTTCCTGTGATTCGATGTATGTTCCCCTGATTCCCAGCTGTTCCTGTGCATCGGTAATGCCTTTCCAGGCGGTGGCGTTGAAGGATTTATCGTCAATCCCGCCGGTATCGGTGATCTGGCAGACTAAGATTCCATCGCCTTCAGTTTCACCGGCAGGGCCGCAGGCAGCGAACAGTAAGCTGCCAATCATAAGGATAGAAAAGATGAGTATTAATTTTTTTGACATGAGGTTCTCCTCCTAAAAGAGATAGGGTATAGGTGTAATGGCTATTTAAAACCATTTAATTAAGTATAAAGCGAAACCCGGATTCTAACAAGATCATTTCTTATGGTTTTTATCCATCAATTTCTGGTAACACTGCTTCCATCTTTGCCTCACCACTGCGGACGCGGATCATCATCATAAAGGCGATTAGGAAGAAAAATGGGGCAATGACCATCATCAGGCGGTAATCATTTTGGGCAAACTGAATCGTCCACCCAAAGAGTATTGGCCCAAAAGTCGCTGCGAGTTGCGAAAAGAAATAGTAAAGGCCAGTGAAAGTACCAATGTGTTCATCATCCGTCATATCAACAACCATCGGAAGTGAGTTGACATTGATCATCGCCCAGCCTATTCCAGCGAACATCAGGATGATCGATAGCGTGTAAAAACCAGATCCCATAAATGAGGCAAATTGTGTAGTCAACGCGCTGACGGGTAAGACAAACATGAGAATGACGCAGGCAATCATAACCCAGATACCGATCATGATGATGGTTTTCCGCTTGAATTTGCTCGCCAGGACCCCTGCCGGTACGGCCATCAACATAAAGATCAAACCGATATAGGAAATTTGAAATGCACTATCGCCGCCTTCCAAGCCAAGATGGTTGACACCATATAATGTAAAGAAGGTGTCAAGCGCATTATAAGCGATGAACCAGAACAGGATTGCCAGCAGAATGTACATCGGGCTTTTATCTTTTTGAGTGAACACATTGCCCAAATTCTTTAGTACCTTATTCTCCATCTGTGTGCCTTCGCCTTTATCCGCAAGGTGCAGTTTGGAGGAGATATATTGTTTAGGTTCACGGATGAAAATTAATACCAGGATGGCAGCCAGTACGACCAGGATTGCCGCGAAGAAAAATGGATAACTTGGATTGATGCGATAGAGGGGACCGCCGATCAGGGTCGCCAGCACTGTTCCCAATCCCCCCATCATGTTAATCACGCCATTTGCTTGTGACCGTTTACTTGATGGGGTGATATCGGGCATTAATGCAACAACTGGCGTGCGCCAAAAAGCCATTGCCAGCAGCAAGGTAATGCAGCTGAGGATGAATAACGGCAGAACCTGCGCATAAGGGATAAAGCCAAACATGCCAGCCGCCACCGGTGCACCGACGACAATAAAAGGCAACCGTCGCCCAATCGGAGAGCGCATCCGATCAGAAAATACGCCTAAGGGCGGTTGAATGATCAGGGCAGCGATGTTATCCAGGACCATAATGAAGGATATCCAGCCTGCTTGTAATCCAAAGCGGTTATCCAACAATAAGGGCACGAAAGCATTGTAGACAGACCAGATCACGCTTACACCAAAAAAACCAAAGCCGAGCAAAAATGTCTTCGAATAATTTAATTTTCTTGATTGCATCATTTCTCCATTATTCTTGATGGGTAGAGGGGTTGGGTTGTGCGTTGGGTGAATACCCCAGGTCTGCCAGGAAAGCCAAATCATCCTGGTTTAGATCGGCTTTCGCCAGCAGATCGGGTCTGTGAAGTAAGGTTCGGCGCAGGGATTCCTGCCTGCGCCAGCGGGTGATCTCAGCGTGGTTGCCGGAGAGCAATATTTGGGGGATGCCCCAGCCGCGAAACTCAGGTGGGCGGGTGAAGTGGGGATATTCAAGCAGCCCGGTGGCGTGGGAATCATCATAGATGGCTTCGGGGTCGCCCAAAACGCCAGGCAGCAAACGCGTGACTGCGTCAATGATGATTAATGCCGGCAGTTCACCGCCGGTGAGGACATAATCACCAATGGAAATCGTGTCCGAAACCAGGTACTGACGGATGCGTTCATCCAGGCTCTCGTAGCGGCCGCACAGCAAGGCTAAGTGTGCGTGTTCAGCCAGCTCGAAGGCGACTTTTTGGGTGAACAGCCGTCCCTGGGGTGAAAGCAGGATCACGGGGCAGACGGGTGGAGCGCCTAAAACCCCCTCGATGGCGGCAAAGACCGGTTCAGGTTTCATCACCATGCCGCCGCCGCCGCCGTAGGGGGTATCGTCGGTGGTATGGTGTTTATCGGTGGTCCAATCGCGAATGTTGTGGGTGAAAACTTCAAGTGCTTTGGTCTCCTGCGCCCGTTTGAGGATGCTGGTATTTAGATAGGAGTCAAACACCTCCGGGAAGAGCGAGAAGACGTCAAATTGCATGGCTCAATTCTAGCGTGAAGCCCCTTTCCTGACAAGGTTGTTGGTTGTTTTGGATGGGATGAAGGGCAGCAAAAAATCATCCATTGCCAAAAGCGTCGTTGTAATCCTCGATAGCAGCCTTGACGACCTTTTTTGCCTTTTCTGCGCCGAAGGATCCGATGATCTCCATGTTGGCTTCCCGTCCTTCGACCATTTTGTAGGTACGGAAGTAATGTTTCAAGCGTTCGACGATCACATCCGGCAATTCTTCAATCGATCGAACATGCCCGTAGATATGGTCGTTTTCTAAAACAGCGATGATCTTGTCATCCGCTTCGCCATGATCGAGGATTTGGATAACGCCCACGACCATTGCATTGAGGAAAATTTCTGAGCGGTTGATGGGCCGTTCACTGACGACGCAGATATCGAGCGGGTCACCGTCGCCACGTTCTGCGTTTTGAGATAGCGCCATGACGCGCTTTCCGCAATAGGTGCGTGGAATGAAGCCGTACAGGGTTGGAGTCAGTGAGGATGTGCGTTGGGGACGGTCGACATACAGGTAGCCGGTGGCCTTATCTACTTCATACTTGATATGGTCAAAAGGCGTCATTTCGATATAGGCATATACCAGGTCCG
The DNA here is from genome assembly GCA_019428905.1 of Candidatus Brevefilum sp. Classification (GTDB taxonomy): domain Bacteria; phylum Chloroflexota; class Anaerolineae; order Anaerolineales; family Anaerolineaceae; genus Brevifilum. Next base: position 1,227 of record JAHYJN010000045.1, on the reverse strand, counting down.
GGGGGTTTGGGCCGACCTCCAGGCCGTGCCAGGGATGGGGTCGCCAGCGGTAGAAGGGAGAAGGAAAAGTCATGGTGAGCTCCTTGTCTGATTGAATAAATTCAAAGGCCCACACCAGATAGCAAATGGGGCGGGATTCTGATAAATTCCGGTGCTTCTAGATCATTATTGTCAATGAGGATATCGGCTTTGTCAAGCGGTTGGGCCTCTTGATGGTAAAGCTGCTGGCCAGGGATGTAGCGCTGCCGGTAACGCTGTTTGGCTGCTTCCATTGAGCCGTAAAAAGCCGCATCGCGCTGGATGCCGCGCGCCTTGCTGTGGGTGAAGTCCACATCGAGATAGAGGGTTAGGTCCCAGTAAGGCATCAAGCGCGGCCGCAGCAGGAAAATCCCATCCATCACCAGAATGGCATCCCGGGGGGCTGTTGCCCAAGGCCGTTCGACTGGCTGGTCCTGTTGGAGATCAAAAACAGCTGTGCGATAGCGGCAATCACCGTTGGGGCTTAAGGGTGTTAGTAAGACTTCGATCAGCGCAGGATAGTTAAATGAATCGTGGTAAAAGCCTTGGGGGGAGAGGTCGCCGCGTTTCCTGCGGATGTGCTGCGGGTGATGAAAATCGTCAACGCTGGCACGGATAATCTGGCGGTTCGAGTCTCGCAGGATCTCAGCCAGCTGGTCTGCCAGGATCGTTTTACCGGCAGCATCCACGCCGTCGATCGCCACGCGTACGGGGTGATCTACTTCTACTTGGAGGATCATTTCAGCCAGGCTGTGAAGCAGTTTGGTGCGTTCCATGGGGTCCATTATAACCGTCAAAAAGACAAGTAAAGGGGATTGGCAACAGATCAATTGCAAAGTGGGAGAGATGTCTGTACTATCATTGTTGCTAAGGATGAGGGTTTTCACATAACTTGCTTAAAATCAATCCTGGTGTTTTAGACCGAATTAGACTTTACCAATGAAAGTTGGCCAATGATTGCAAGTGAACGACCCCCTCACCTAACCTCTCCCCAGCGGGGAGAGGGATTTTTTCTTTATCTGTGCAGGGAGAAGGGCTAGGAATGTGGGGTGTTTCCATTGTGAAGATCGTTGATCCTGGGATAGTGTGTGACTTTGGGATTACCCTGGGATTGGCAACGTATTGCCTCAATAGAAAATCTTACTTTGTGATGATGGTTGCCTCAAATAAAAATGTTACTTTACAATCTTCCATAATTTACCAATGTTA
>JAHYJN010000044.1 GCA_019428905.1 Candidatus Brevefilum sp. | reverse complement strand
TCCATGAGCTGATGAAAGCGGTGGATGAGTACATTCCGCAGCCAGTGCGCGATACGGAGAAACCGTTCATGATGCCGGTTGAGGATGTGTTCTCGATCAAGGGGCGCGGCACGGTGGTGACGGGTCGTATTGAGCGCGGCAAGATCCACACGGGAGACCCGGTGGAGATCATCGGCTTGCAGGAAAAGAGCCTGAACTCGGTGGTGACGGGTGTTGAAATGTTCCACAAGATTTTGGACGACGGAATGGCGGGCGACAATGTAGGTTTGTTGCTGCGCGGCATTGGTCGGGACGAGGTGGAGCGCGGTATGGTGATAGCCAAACCGGGGAGCATCACGCCGCATACCAAGTTTGAGTGTGAAGTGTATATCCTGACCCGAGATGAGGGTGGGCGGCACAGTGCGTTCTTCACGGGCTACCGACCGCAATTCTACATCCGGACAATGGATGTCACCGGATCGGTGACCCTGCCGGAAGGCGTGGAGATGGTGCTGCCGGGTGACCGGGTGAACTTCAACGTGGAACTGATCGTACCGGTGGCGTTAGAGCAAGGTTCGCAATTCGCCATCCGCGAAGGCGGTCTGACCGTCGGCGCTGGTGTGATCACCAAGATTATTGCGTAGTAGAAAAATTTTAGGAAGGATAACATGGTTGTCCTGGCTGACAGGGCAACCATGATAAAATAAACATGGCGAAGAAGAAAGGTGTCCGCCCGGTCATCACGCTTGAATGCACAGATTGCAAAGAGCGAAACTATACGACAGAAAAGAATCGTCGGAATGATCCTGGCCGGTTGGAGTTAAAGAAGTATTGTTCACGATGCAGGGCACATACACCGCACCGTGAGGTCAAATAAGCGTGCAAAGGCAGTCAAATCGAAAGATGATGGCTAGTTCAGCAACGCACACAGGCCAGTAGCTCAATTTGGAAGAGCACCGCTCTCCAAAAGCGGGGGTTGCGGGTTCAAGTCCTGCCTGGCCTGCCTGGAATTTTTCGACGCCGTCTCTTATGGGCGGCGTTTTAAGCGTAGACAAGGAGTGACCTGTGGCGCAGAAAAAGAAAAAGAAATTAAGTCTGATCCAAAAAATCCAACGGTTTTGGCGCGAAACTGTGGGTGAACTGCGCAAGGTCACCTGGCCAACGCCTCCAGAAGCCTGGAAGATGACCAAGCTGGTATTGCTGGTGATGGTATTAATGGCATCCATTTTAGGCTTGTTGGATTTCTTATTTTCACGATTGATCTCATTCCTGGTAGCTCTTTAAAATCACACAGAAGACCAGGTGAGAGTCAGGTAAGGTAGTTATGTCAGCAACAGAGAATCCAGAAGAACAAGTTCCGGAAGAAGAACAAGATCTGACCGTTCCTGAAAGCGAAGAAACGGAATCCGTTATCGCGCCGGTTGAGGATGCTGCTGCTGAGCCCGTTGAAGATCTTCATGGCAGCGCAGGATCTGGTGAAGCGGATGATGACCGGGGCTGGTTTGTGATCCATTGCTATTCGGGTTATGAAAATAAAGTACGCCACAACCTGGAACAGCGAATTGAATCAATGGGGATGAAAGACTGCATCTTTGATGTGGTGATTCCCACCCAGGAAGAGATCGAAGTACGGGACGGTAAGCGCCGCTCTATTGAAAGACATGTCTTCCCCGGCTATGTGCTGGTGAATATGATCATGAGCGAAGAGAGCTGGTATGTCGTCCGCAATACGCCAGGCGTGACCGGTTTTGTGGGTATGGGTAATGACCCAATTCCCCTGCGACCTGAAGAAGTCTCGCAGATTTTACGCCGAATGGAGGCTGAAGCGCCGACCATCAAGGTGACCTACAAGCCGGGAGAAAAAGTACGCATCATCGATGGCCCATTCAACGACTTTCCCGGCGTGGTGGATGAAATTGATATGGACCGCTCAAAAGTGCGGGTGATGGTTAACTTCTTCGGGCGTTCTACGCCTGTTGAATTGGACTTTTTACAAGTCGAAAAGATGTAAAATTTTAGTCAAGTTGATTGTGGGAGGGCTTAAACCCGTTTGAACCACAAAGGAGTGTTTACGTGGCAAAGAAAGTAAAAGCAATTGTTACCCTACAGATTCAGGCTGGCAAAGCCAACCCGGCGCCGCCAATTGGTCCGGCTTTGGCCCAGCATGGCGTTAATATTATGGCTTTCTGCAAGGATTATAACGGCCGCACCGCATCGCGGGCGGGCGAAATCATCCCAGCGGAGATCACCATCTTCCAGGACGGTTCCTTCCGATTCCAGCTCAAATCGCCACCGGCAGCTATTTTGCTGTGCAAGGCCGCTGGTATCGAAAAGGGCTCTGGCGAACCCAACCGTGAGAGGGTTGGAACGGTAACCCGCTCCCAGGTGCGTGAGATCGCTGAACAGAAGTTCAATGATATGAACGCTATTGATATTGAAGGTGCGATGCGCCAGATTGAAGGCACTGCCAAAAACATGGGCATTGCGGTTGTTGAAGATTAAGGATTAAGTGTGGGAGGGCGAAGACCCGTTAGGACCACAAAGGAGTTAATATGGCAAGGCATGGTCGAAAGTATATCGAAGCAAGAAAACAAGTTGATCGTGATCAGTTATACGATCCCATTGAAGCATTAAAGATTTTAAAGTCAATTAGCTACGCAAATTTTGATGAGACGGTTGAAATTCACGTGCGAACAGGGCTTGACCCCCGCCAGGCAGATCAGCAAATCCGTGATGTAGTGGTGATGCCGAATGGGCTTGGTAAGCAGGTGGTTGTGGTTGTGTTTGCCCAGGGTGAGGCAGCTGAGGCTGCCCGTGCGGCAGGGGCTGATCACGTCGTTGATTCTGACGAGATGGTCGACAAAATCCAAAAAGGTTGGACGGATTTTGATGTGGCGATCGCCACACCTGATCAGATGGGGACTGTCGGCCGCTTAGGCCGTGTTTTAGGCCCACGTGGGTTAATGCCGAATCCCAAGGCCGGAACCGTTGTCCAACCTGACAACATTGCCGGCGCGATTGAGGAAGCAAAAGCTGGGCGTGTGGAATTCCGCTTGGATAAAACCGCCAATATCCACGTCCCGATTGGAAAAATTTCATTCACCGAGGAAGCTTTACAGGAGAACCTGGTTGCTTTCATGCGCGCCCTCAGGCAGGCCAGACCGGCTGCTGCCAGCGGTAATTTTATCCGCCGGGTGACCATATCCTCTTCCATGGGACCGGGGATCAAAATTGACCATTTCGCATCATCCCTTACTTTGAAAATTGGTTAGTTTGTGATATAATGCGGTTTGTAATTTAACAAGTAAATATCGAAGATTTCTTCGCTGAAGAAAGCAGGTGCTCCAACAAGAGCTTAATACCCCGCCGAGGTGAAGGCAGAACACGAAGTTTAGATGCCAGCTGGCATCTTTTACCCACAAGTCTTTGCCTCAGCGGAAAATGAGGCAAAGACTTCAATGTTTAAAATACCAAAACCGGAAGGAGGTGAACACATTGGCGTTTACTCGTAAAGAAAAAGAAGCAATGGTCGAACAATACAAATCTTGGATCGACAGCAGCAAAGCATTCTTTGTCCTATCCTATCAAAATATGGGTATGGCTGCGGTCGACGACGCGCGTGAAAAAATGCGTGAGGTCAATGCGGAACTGCATGTTGTGAAAAACCGCTTATTCAGGCTTGTACTGGATGAGATGGGAATGGATTATGACGAAGACTTTTGGGAAGAAAACAACATGGTTGGCTTCGCTTTCAGCGATGCCCCCAGCGTTGCCAAAGCCATTACTGAGATTTCAAAGTCCACCGTCTTTGATATTCGGCTGGGCTACATGGACCAGAAGCTTCTGACAGCAGAAAATGTTAAAGTATTGGCCGATCTACCGACCCAGCCTGTGATGCGCGGGATTTTATTGGGTACGATCATGGCCTCTGCCAGCAAGCTCGTCCGCACTTTGGCAGAACCAGCCCGTTCGATGGCTGCGGTCGTCAAAGCCTTCTCAGAAGAAGGACAGGCTGCCTGAACTGCCGCCTGAGAAGCATATATAATAACAAATTTTGAAGATTAATCGATCGACGAAATATTTAGAAAAAAATACAACGCTAGGAGAAAATTAAAATGGCTGATTTAGAAAAATTGATGGATGCATTGAGTGAGCTGACCGTTTTAGAGGCTGCTGAACTCGTCAAAATGCTGGAAGAAAAATGGGGCGTTTCTGCTGCTGCCCCCGTTGCTGCGATGGCTGCTGCCCCTTCAGCTGCAGAAGAAGAAGTCGAAGAGAAAACCGAATTTGATGTGGTCATCAAGGACGCTGGTCCGAAGAAGATTGAAACCATCAAAGTCATTCGCCAACTGACCAACCTGGGTTTGGTTGATGCCAAGAATATGGCTGAAACACCAGACTCCAAGGTGCTTGAGGCTGTAGGCAAAGACATTGCGCAGGACGCCAAGGAAAAACTTGAAGCTGCCGGCGCCAAGGTCGAACTTCTGTAAGTACAATCCGGTTTTGGTAATTAAAAAGGCAGGCCTCTGCCCCGATCTTGCGTTTATGTTGGCAAGCGGGGCGGGGCTTGTTGTTTAAATTCGACGTCCCCGAGGCACACCACTCCCGGGGACGCAGTTGATTAAGGGTGAAAAGAGCTTTTGAGGTCGCTTAGGACTCTTCAAGCCGGCGAATGACGAGCACCACCTTGCCCTGCACCTGGACGTAGGCTGGGTCATCGATGATGATCGGGCTCATCAAAGGGTTGGCGGGTTGCAGGCGCACACGGCCATTTTCAAGGTAGAAATATTTCAGGGTGGTTTCATCACGATCTGCGAGCCAGACAGCCACCATTTCACCGTTATTGGCCTGGGTGATCGGGCGCATGATGACGATATCACCATCGTTGACCATGGCATCGATCATTGAATCACCCTGGACTTCAAGGGCAAACAGGTCTTCCGTTTTCTCTTTCGGGGGCAGCAGGCTGCGCGCAATGTCGATGCCTGTTTCCTGGTCGTAATAATTGAAATCTGAGGACGGAACAGGGACTGGTTCGCCTGCCACGATCCTGCCGATAACAGGTACCGTGAACATTTCTGTGACGGTTTGGGCAGCCTTGAGGAGTTGGCCTTCGAGGTTGCGTACCAGGCGGATGCCGCGCGAAACATTGCTTTCGCGTTCGATGTAGTGCATCTCCTCAAGCTGGTTGAGATAGTAGTTGACAACGGATGTTGAGCTGATGCTGGTATTTTCACCGATTTCACGGATGGATGGGGGATAACCATTTTCAGAATGAAATTTTTCAAGGAATCTGAGGATTTTTTTATGCCTCTCACCCAATCCAACCTTTTTTCTTGCCATCATGTCAGGCTCCTTTGTTCGAAACCGCTCATTTGTGCTAATAATCATCTATAATGATACACGAACATCCGTTCGATGTCAAGCGTCAAAAATGAGAGTGTTGAAAAGTTTGAGAATTTTATTCCAATTTAGACCTGTCTTAGGCTCATGCAGGGGGCAGCGTCTAGCCTGCTTGATACCAAGGCTGCTTCGCAAATAGTGCTGGGCGAGGTAACAACAATCTATCGTTTTTGTCTGTAATAAGCTTCTCGTGTTGTATGATTCAGCGGCTTGGTTGAGGGTATAATGGGTGGCTGTGGTTTTTGCCCTGATGGATTAATTCACCTCTACAATGGATGAGATATGAAGAAGAACAGCGCTCGCCTTCAATTATTCTTTTCACAAATTGAATTCAACAAACGGGATGTGTGGGATTTTGTCCTGATTTTGTTTGGCGCTTTGATCCAGGCATTCGCATTACGTCTGTTCCTTGTTCCAGCTGAATTGGTCAGCGGCGGGATCAGCGGCTTGGCACAATTGCTTCACCACTACACCGCTTTCCCGATCGGGATGATGGTCCTGTTGGGCAACATCCCGCTATTCGTTGTGGGCTGGCGTTACCTGGGCGGTCCGAGATTTGCGATCCGGACCATACTGTCCATCCTATCTTTTTCGATCTTCACGGATATTTTAGTGTTCTTTTTGCCCAGTCAGGGAGTCACGGATGACCTGGTGTTGAATACGATCTATGGCGGTTTGGTGTTGGGCATCGGGTTGGGGGTTGTGTACCGGGGACGCGGCACCAGCGGAGGATCGGATATTTTGGGTCGGATTCTCAATCGCCGTTTCAATATGACAATCTCGCAAGCTTATTTGATCACCGATTCGCTGGTGGTCTTGGGTGCGGGTTTTGTATTTGGTTGGACAAAGGCTTTATACGGCCTGGTTCTAATTTATGTGAGTGGATTAGCCGCAGAGACTGCTTTGCAGGGGACGAATGTGATTCGTTCGGCAATGATTGTTACCACCCAAACGGAGGCGATTGCCCAAGCGATCATGGGTGATCTTGAGCGGGGGGTGACGATCCTCTCTGGCACTGGTGCGTATACGGGTCAACCCAGGAATGTGATCTATTGTGCCGTCTCACGGATGGAAATTAACCGGTTGAAGATCCTGGTGCATGATATCGACCCCAAGGCCTTCATGGTGATCGGTCACGCACAGGAAGCCTTGGGGGAGGGTTTTACGCCGCTAAAGCTGGAAGACCAGTAAAATTATTCTCAGTCTTCTATGATGGTAAATTGGGTGGTGATTTCAGCCACACCCCTCAGTGTAGCGCCGACAGAGCAATACTTTTCTTCAGAGAGCTTAATCGCCTGTTGGACATTTTTCTCGGTCAGTCCTTTGCCTTTGAGCTTAAAATTCATATGAATTTTGCGAAAGGTCCAGGGTGGATCGGCATCCTGTTCCGCGGTAACTTCCACTTCCAGATGTGAGAGGGGCGTTTGCTTTTTAGCCAGGATTCCGACCACATCCACGGACGTGCATCCTGCCAAGGCCGAGAGGATCAGCTCTGAGGGCTTCATTCCTATGTTCTCGTCCGAGGTGGATAATACGACGGAATGACCGGTTGAATCGGTGGAAACGAAGCGATTCCCGTCCGGGATCCATCTTAGTGTAGTGTTAGCTGACATTTTTTCTCCTTGTGTTTTGTGATTTAATCATTAATGTTCAGGCAGCCCTGCTGCTGAAGATCGGTTCCTTGTACGCTGAGCAAACACATTTATTCAGATAATTTCCCCAGCAATTTGATCAGTTCGCCCATGGTCGCCTGCTGTGCCTGAGCATCAACCTGTTGGTCGGGGTCGAGCAGACATTCGCTGGCGACATTTTGCACAAAGTTCAGGCTGGCAGATTGCACTGCAGACCGGATTGCGATCAACTGTTGGACGATATCTTTGCAATCGCGGTCTTCAACAATCATCTTCTGAACGCCGCGCAGCTGGCCTTCAATCCGAGCTAAGCGCTGGATGGCCTGTGTTTTGACTTGCGGGTTCTTGATGTGGATCATTTGCTTGTCCTTTTACCAGACCACCGGCCTGGAATGGGTTAGCCTGCTCAACGGAAAGCGCTTGAGCTGCCGCAGCTGGCTGAAGATGAGGTTGTTGTGTTGCCGCTGCTGAAAATGGCGATGGTCGAAAGGCGTTTGCGGGTGTTTTGCGATTGACAACCCGGGCATTCCGCTGAATTTGTCTTGGGGTCAGAAAAGCGCACCAGCTTTTCAAAGTCATGTCCGCAATCTGTGCAGTGATATTCATAAATAGGCATAAATGTCATCCTTTAGTATACAATACTAGTGTATAGTATATCATTAGCGGATGTCTATGTCAACCCAAATGGTTTATTTGACTGACAGAGATTGTAAATCTTGAATTGTGAAGAAAATTCTGATTTAGATGCGAGATGATTGTTATCTGTTAATTAGTGAGGTTTGCTCTTAGTGGATGGTTAATTTTCAGGTGAAAATCATTATTGAGTATAATCTTAATTAATGACTGGTCTGGCTTACGGGAGAAATGAATGTCGATCGAACTTATCATCTTAGCCATTATTCTAATGATTGCTGTTATGCTGTTTGCCACCAGCCTGATCCGAATGGATTTGACGGCCTTGTTTGTGTTGGTTGCCCTAGCTGTGACCGGGCTGGTCACTCCAACACAGGCGCTGTCTGGCTTCAGCAACCCGGCTGTGATTATTGTATGGGCGATGTTTATCCTGTCTGCGGGGTTATCTCGTACGGGCATATCCAGCCTGATCGGCGCACAATTGCTTAAATTTGCGGGAAAGAGTGAAGGCCGCTTGATCGCCATCCTAATGAGTGTGACGGCACTGCTTTCTTCTATCATGAACAATATTGGTGTGGCAGCCATGTTCCTGCCGATCACACTGGAGATTGCCCGCCGAACCAAACGTCCCCCGTCTCGGCTGTTATTGCCCATGGCTTATGGAGCATTGCACGGTGGTTTGATTCTATTAATCGGTACTGCCAGCAACCTGGTTGTGCGCGATGCCATGCGTGAAGCGCAATTTACGCCGTTTAGCATCTTCGATTTTGCCCCTGGCGGGTTAATCATCCTGATTATCAGTGTGTTATATATGGTTCTGATCGGACGGCGCTTACTGCCGGATCGGACACAGCCAAGGGTGCTATCTGCTGCTGATCCCGTGAATGGCAACCATACAGATGATCCTTACGCTTTACAAGAACGGTTGGCAACGTTGATTGTGTCAGAAGATAACCCATTGGTTGGTAAAACGCTCACAGACAGCCGCATTGGGCGGGCATTGGGATTAACTGTGTTAAGTATTTTGCGCAAGGATGGTCAACGGGTGCGAGCTAAAACCGATACCTACCTTGAAGGGGGTGACCGCTTACTGGTGTTGGGACGGCTGGACCGGATTGATGAGATTTGCCAGTGCCCGTTGTTCCTTGTTGAAGATGAACGCCCGGTCGCTGAAACATTGCTGGCAGGCGATGTTGATTTAGCTGAGCTAATGGTCACTCCAGACTCTCCCTTTTTTGGCAAATCATTATTAGAAATCGATTTGCGAGGAAAATTTCAAATTAACGTCTTGGGGATTCAGCAAGGCGAAATCATCCGGCGAACCAATCTTCAGAATATGATCATGACTGAAGGCGATCGGCTGTTGATTCAAGGTTCCGTTGAGAAAATTGCGGCTTTTGAGCAACATCCTGGCTTTCATATATTAGCCATCAACGACGTCTCAAATTACCTACTGGATGAACGTTTGCTCTCATTGCGTATTCCTTCCGATTCCGCTTTGGTGGGAAAAACCCTAACTGAAAGCCGGTTAGGTGCAGCCTATGGGATAACGGTGCTTAGAATCTTACGGATTGGGGGAGATTGGCACTTACCAAGCCCCGAAATAACTTTGGAGGAAAATGATATCCTGATTGTGGAAGGACGGCCTGTAGATATTGAAGCCTTGCGGGGATTGCAGAGACTGGATGTTGAACGAAAAACAGAAGTTGATCTGCATGACCTGACCAGTGGTTCTGTGCAAATGGTTGAAGTGATGCTGTCCCCCTATTCCACTTTGGCTGGTAAGAATTTACGTGAATCACGGTTCCGTGAAAAATATCATGTGACTGTGCTGGCTATCTGGCGCGGCGACCGGGCTTTCAGGACCGGATTAGGCGATCTGACTCTACAGCATGGTGACGCCTTGCTGTGTTATGGCACAATTGAGAATTTACGTGTTATGGCTCGCGAGCGGGATTTCGTGGTTTTGAAGATGGACTTGCAAGAACAGCCCTTGATCAAAAAAGCGCCCACAGCTGCATTAATCATGGTTGGTGTCATACTGACTTCGATTTCATTTAATCTGCCGATCGCGATAACGGCGATCGGAGGGTGTGCGCTAATGGTCTTAAGTGGGGCGCTGACAATGGAAAAGGCGTATGAAAGTATCGATTGGAAGTCAATTTTTTTGATCGCTGCCATGCTGCCGTTGGGTATTGCCATCCAGGAAACGGGGGCAGCCGCGTTGGTGAGTGATGTCGTAATCGAAACGATTGGCAGGTTTGGGCCAACAGGCATTCTGGCCGGCATTATGGTCCTGTGTGTGTTGGGTACGTTAATCATGCCTGCGCCTGTTTTGGCTGTGATCATGTCTCCGATCGCGCTTAGCACAGCTATCAATTTGGAAATTTCGCCATATGCTTTCTTGATGGGTGTAGCTTATGCCTTGGCGGCATCTTTCCTGAGCCCGGTGGCCATCCCGGTGAATACCCTGGTTATGACCCCAGGTGGATATCGCTACAGCGATTACATAAAAAATGGTCTACCAATCTCGCTAATTGTGATTATCGTCAGTGTGGCGCTTTTGCCCTTGATCTTCCCGTTCTAAAATTATTCGCCGAATCTATTTTTCTTGTTCTATTGGCCAGGCGAATGAGCGGGATTAATGACCCTCGTTTGCCATACACCACACCTCTTCACCTTGAATAGATATGGAGTAACTTTTACTTATCCCTTCAACCTCTTGACCGTCTTCGTAATAGAAATACGTTTCAACCCTTTCAATGAACGGGTAAGTCACCAGGTCTGATTGGGATCTTTCTAAGAGCGCATCCGCTCTGACCGCCGAGTTGTGCCATTCCGGCCAGCCTTCCCGTTCTTGCTGATTTGTCCGCATGGCATACCTGCATGCCAGGGTCGCATGCAGCGCATCCTGGACGTCCTGTGGGGTGCTTTGGGACTGCCAATATTTGAACAGGGTGGGGAGGCCGTCTTCGCTCAGCTGGTGAACCAGGTAACTGGCGTCAAGGGGATTCCCCGCGATGGCATGCTCAACATTGCGTTGGGCGATGAACTGATCCACGTTAAGCAGGTTTAACGAAAAGGTAAAACCAAGCAGGACCAGGAAAAGTACCAGCGCCAGCCGCCTGAACTGGTTGAAGACTTCCATCAGGACTGCAGCGACCAGCAGAACGCCCAGCCAAATCATGAAAATATGGGTGATGGTCCGCAGGGTGGTAAAGCCGTAAGCGGTTTCATACAAGCTAAGGCGCTGGAAAGCAGAGACCAGCATGCATCCAACCTGCAGCATTAACAGGGCGCCAAGGGTTGAAAATACTCGCTTAATTTTGTGATCTATTCGCCTGGTGACCATGTTCAGGGTGTAATACAGCCCTAAGCTGATCATCGATACCGCCACCAGCTCGAAAAATCCCCGCCGGGCATATTCTGCATAGGTAAAGCCTTCCAATGTGATATTGGTTTCCCCTGCAAAGAAGTACCTGAACTGGATGATAATAAACCCGAGAAATAACAAATTGACCAACCCCAGAACGGTGAAGGCTTCCACATGCCCGAGGAAGGGCGATAATAAAGGCTTGTCGGAGTTGGGTACTTTCTTTTCAGCGGTGCGAGTCAGGCCATGGATGTATGCTCCGGCCAGGAAGTAAGCTAGGATGCAGATATAGATCGCGCGGAAGATGAGATCAGCAAAATTCTCGACCGTGAACCAGCTAAAAAGGTTGGTCAACCCAGTTTTGAAAATGAGATCCGCACTTGCCAGCAGCGCACCGAACACCAGCAGCAGCGGGATGGCGATGAGCAGCCCGCGCAGGTAAGGCATGAGCTTGCGCCAGCCTTCACGCTTCTCTGTTACAGGCAGATTAACTGGGGTGTCTTTTTCCTTGATATGAACTCGGATTGGGTCGATCAGCGCCGATTGGATCAACAGCAGGAGTCCCATCAGCACTTCGCGGATGCGGTAGTGAACCCAACTTCCATTCAGCAGGGTTATCGCCAAGAGGAACAGGGCATACAGGGTCAGGAGGATGTTGAAGAAGGTTGTCACCGGCGCAATGTGGATGATGGTCATTGACGCACCAAATATGATCGGCACCAGGAGCAGATAGGACTGCCAGGGAACGCGCTTCTTCTCAAAAATGGTCAGCACCATTAAACCAACCAGAACCGCTATGATCAATGCAAAAAATTGGATCCCCCGCTGCCTTTCCCAGGAGAGCTGGTCAAAGGTCACCATGATCACCAGTGAAATGACCAGCGGTAAAGCGGTGTAATTGATGGCCAGATGTGATTTTGGCTGATGTTTTTTTAGATTTTCTTCCATGAGCATCTCCTTATTGGTAAACAGCAGTTTTTCAGCTCAATTGAACTTGATTGTAACATCTGAAGCTATCAATTTCTCTCAGACTTGAGACGCGGTGAACGATTAGGTTCATAGGAGGTTTTGTGAAATGTGAACAAGGACCAACATTTCACCTATGAATCAATGAATGATAATAAACAAAAAATGTAACTGCTCAGGCAGTCCTGCTGCTGAAGAACGGGGGTGCGGTTTGGCGGCTTCGCCCATACCTCACCCCCCTCTGCCTTCGCACACTGAGTAGTTACATTAGCAACTGCTTGCTGCTTTTCCGTCCAGATTTATGATAATAACTGGCGAGGGTAATGTGTGAGTGTTTCAGGCCTTTCCTTCTGGATTATATTGGTATCTTCAACGCGCACTCCCCAGACACCTAAATAAACGCCACAGTTCCCCACAGCAATGACGACATTTTGCGGTAAAGGCGGTGCTTCTTTCTCGCCATGAAAGAAGGCATGTCCGGGAGGTAGCGGTGCTTCTTCAAAATCGATCCCTACACCATGGATGGGCGGTCCAAAGATATGTGCGCCATGTCCCGCTGCTTTCAATTGGTCATGAAAGGTTTTTTCTAATGCTGCGATGTCAACACCAGCTTTAATCTCGGCGATGGTAGCCTGTTGAGCCTGTAAGTAATCCTGGTAAGCGTTTTCCTGCTCGGTAGATGGGTCACCAACGCAGACGGTGCGGCAAATATCCGAGCTATATCCATTCACAATTGGATGGATGTCGATCGTCACCAGGTCACCCTTTTGAACACTGCGGTTGGTGGGTAATCCGTGTGCAATGTTTGTTCGAGGACCAGAGGATACATACGTTCGCCAGAAACCTTCAGCCCCGGCATGACGCATGGCATATTCAGCGGCGGCGGCTATCTGGCTCTCTGTCAAATCCAGTTTCACGGCTTTGACCGCTGCCTCCATGCCGATATCGGCGATTTTTGCAGACTCCCGCAGCAGATCGAGTTCTTCTGAGTCTTTAACCAAGCGCAGTCCGGATAATATCGGTGTGCAATCACCAATCTCAACCTTTTCAGGTTTGGCATGGGGATGTGTGACCATTTTCATCATGGATTGTGTGAGAAATGTAAATTCCAACCCAACGGTGCCCTTTTGGATACCAAACCTTTTGAAGTGATCAGCAATGGCATGGATCATACCGACTTCGTCTTCAAAACTGATGATGTGATCAAAATGCGCTAAGGCAGTCACATCATCGACATCTGTGGTTGGCACGCCTAACGCAACTTGGCCTTGTTTTGTGATCATTGCATAAGCGCATAAACGGCCGTCGCCGGTTAGATAAAACATATTGGAGGGTTTTGTGAGCAGCAGCACATCGAATTCGGTTTTCTGCATCAATTGTGTACATCGGTTCAGTCTGTCTAGATAAATTGAATCTCTCATCTTTTTATTTCCTTTCGTGCAGATTATCGACTTTAGGATACATTCATCAGAGATAGATAAAAACATTATACTGGCTTTTTCAGCGGCTTGACCTTCAACAAAAGCATTGCACTTCACAGAAAAATGTGTGTGCATGAAATGATCAAGTTAAGCCTGAGCAACGATGTGGAAAAGCTGGTATCTACCACGGCATGAATGTGGGGGGGGGTATGCATTGGGCAGTGGTCGAGATGCGTCTGGTGCTAGATTTGAGATTAAGATCAATCGAAGATTGCCAGCCGTTGTTCAAAACCTAGCTGAATCTTGACATGAGGCTAGATTCTGAGGATAATAATACAAGGTGAATAGCACATCAGCTATGACAGAGGAAAGTAGGTTGGCGGAGGCTGACAGGGCGGTGTGGGCAAGACTGAGACCCACACCCTGCGTAACCCGACCGAAGTTCCCTCTCGAGCTGCTCAGGTGAAGGTTTTGATGAAACTGGTAGTCTGAGCCGGAAACCCCAACGTTACTTGGGGAAGCCATTCGCACGAAGTGATGTTTGCGCAGCACTTTTCGAGTGGTGATGAGCGGGCTTTGCAGCGACCCTGCAGAGCCAACAAAGGTGGTACCGCGGTCAACCCCGTCCTTTCTCGAAGCACACTTCGAGTTGTTAGGATGGGTGTTTTGTTTAAACGGATTGGTTTGATGCTGTGGATGGCATGCTAAAGGAGGAACGATTGATGACAGGAAAAGAAGCAGAATTAGAAAAATTGGCTCAGATCCAAACTGAGGCGCTGGCAGCACTGGCGGATGTGGCTGATGAAGGCGCTTTAGAAGCCTGGCGTGTAGCTCACATGGGACGCAGTTCGGCGGTGATGGGGGTCTTCAGCCGCATGGGGAGCATGGATAAGGATCTCAGGCCGGTGATGGGTAAAGCAGCCAACGAGGTCCGCCAGGCATTGGAAGCGGCATTGGATGAGAAACGCCAAGCCCTGGAGGCAGAAGCCCTCAGCAGATCATTGGAGACTGAAAAGCTGGATGTGACCCTGCCTGGCCGCCCGGTACGGCGCGGCCGCTTACACCCGCTGACCCAGGTACTGCGGCGCATATTCCAGATCTTTGGCGATATGGGCTTCCAGGTTTACCCCTCGCCCGAGGTGGAAACGGATGATTACAATTTCACCTATTTAAATATGCCGCCTTACCACCCTGCCCGGGATATGTGGGATACCTTCTACACCAAGACTGAAGGTGTGTTGCTGCGGACCCATACCTCCCCTGGCCAGATCCGAGTGATGCGGGCGCGCGCGCCAGAGCCAATCCGGGCCATCCTGCCTGGGGCAACCATGCGCTATGAGCAGCTTTCAGCACGCAGCGAAATCGAGTTTGCCCAGGTGGAGGTGCTGGTCGTTGGTGAGCACGTCACATTCGCGGAATTGAAGGGCACTCTGGATGACTTCGCCCGCCGCATGTTCGGTGAATATGCCCGCACTCGATTACGCCCTTCACACTTTCCCTTCACCGAGCCGAGCGCTGAGATGGATGTCGGCTGTTTTGTGTGTGACGGCCACGGCTGCCCGGTGTGCAAAGAAACCGGCTGGCTGGAGATCCTGGGATGCGGGATGGTCCACCCGCTGGTGCTGGAATACGGCGGGTATGACCCGGCCGTCTACTCCGGGTTTGCCGCTGGGATGGGCATTGACCGCAGCACCCTGATGCGCTACCGCATCGATGACATCCGCCATTTCAGAAATAATGATGTGCGGTTCTTGAGGCAGTTTTAGTGAATAGTGAATAGTGAATAGTGAGTAGTGAGAAGTAAAAAAGACTTGTGTATTGTGGATTGTGATTCGAAATTGGTGAGTTTGTGAGAGAGGTTTAATTGATGGAAGGTTTGAATAGGTTGAAGGTTTATCAACATGCTCAAGAGTTGGGAGTCTTTGTTTATCAGCATGTACTTCCTGAGATGCCATCCGAGGAAAAATATTGCCTAACGAGCCAGATCAGACGAGCTGCTGCCAGCATCCCTGCCAATGTGGCTGAGGGTTATGGTCGCTACTATTATCAAGAATCTATCCGGTTTTGTTACTTAGCACGAGGTTCTTTGATGGAGTTATCAAGCCATATTGATCTTGCTGTCAGCCAAGGCTATCTTGCTTATGAAACCAAAACATTGCTAAAAGAGAAAATGGCAGTACTACTAAAACTCATTCAAGGCTATGTCAATTACTTAAAAGAAAGCAAGCGAGGCTGGAACGAACCCGGTTCACAATCTATCTCGGATGAACAAGCGATATATTTAATGGATGATGCAGAAGATTTGGAAGCAAGCTCATGACGCTGATCAATCTTTTACCATTCACCACTCACCATTCACTATTCACGAAAAAACCAATGACGTATGATATTAAGATCGTGAGGAACTCATGAAATTACCCCTATCTTGGCTGAATGATTATGTTGATGTTGATGACCTGGAGATTGAGGCGCTGGCCAAGCTGATGACAATGGTCGGGCTGGAGGTCGAGGAGATCCGGCTGGTTGGACGAGCAAAACCCCCAGGTGATATGCACGAATTCAAGTACACGGGCATCTCCTGGCCGGTGGATAAATTTGTCGTGGCACAGGTCGATGAGGTCATGCCCCACCCCAATGCGGACCGGCTGGTGTTGTGCCGGGTGAACGATGGGACGGATGAAATCATCGTCCTGACCGGCGCGCCGAACCTGCTTGAGTATAAAGGTATCGGACCGTTGGGACAGCCGCTGAAGGTGGCCTATGCCCGCGAGGGCGCAGAACTGTACGACGGGCACCAACCTGGTCGGAAATTGATGAAGCTCAAGAAGATGAAAATTCGCGGGGTGGAGTCATCGTCGATGATTTGTTCAGAGAAGGAGTTGGGTATCTCGGATGCCCACGGCGGCGTGATTATCCTGGACGATGATGCGCCGACCGGAATGCCCTTGGTTGACTACATGGGCGATGCGGTTTTTGATGTGAACACCTTGCCCAATATGGTGCGGGATGCCAGTGTACTTGGGATGGCGCGCGAGGTGGCAGCCGTAACATGCAGAGAACTCAGGGAGCCAGACGTATCGCTTGAAATGGACGGTCCAGCGATTGAAGGCCGGGCGGATATTCAAATTACCGATCCTGAGCTGAACCCACGGTTTGTGTTGGGCTTGATTGAAGGGATCACAACCAAGCCGAGTCCCTACTGGGTGCAGCGGCGTTTGAACCTGGCGGGGATGCGGCCAATCAACTGTATTGTGGATGCCACCAATTACATTATGTTGGAGTTGGGCCAGCCGCTGCATGCCTTTGATTACGATATCCTCGTTGAAAGGGCTGGCGGTAAGCCACCCACGATCATCACCCGTACTGCGGAAGTTGGGGAGACGCTGACGACGTTGGATGGCGTGACACACTCATTGGACCGGGAGATGGAACTGGTGACTGATACAGCCGGTCCACTTTCCATTGCTGGCGTGATGGGCGGCGAGGAGAGCGAAGTTAACGGTGAGACGACCGATGTGCTGTTGGAGGGTGCGGCATGGAACTTTATCAACGTCCGCAAAACGGTGAGCAAGTTAAAGATCAACTCTGAGGCTGCTTATCGCTTCAGCCGCGGGGTGCACCCGGCATTGGCTGAGATCGGGGTTCGATTAGCGCTAAAACGCATGGCCGAGTGGGGCGGTGGACAGGTGTCCCAGGGGTTAATTGATCTCTATCCCAATCCACCCGAGGACCCGGTAGTGGTGTTTTCAGCTTCCTGGGTTAACGACAGCCTGGGGACAAACATCCAACCAGAGGAGATGGCAGATATCCTGCGCCGCCTGGCGTTTGAATGCCATGTCGACGGTGAGATGATCACGGCAAAAACCCCGCCGCATCGCCTGGATATTAATCAGGGCTTGGTTGGCCGGGCAGATTTACTGGAGGAGATCAGCCGTATTTATGGATATGATCAAATCCCCTCACACCGCTTGAACCAACCCTTACCGCCACAGCATGTCAACCACCAGCTGATGATGGAGGAGAACCTGCGTGACCTGTTGGTCAACCTGGGCCTACAGGAGCTGGTTGCCTATCGGATGACCTCCCCGGAGCGCGAGGAGCGGCGCTTCCCGCCTGAGTATGACGGTCCATATGAGGAATACCTGGAGATCCAGAACCCGATCACTGTGGAGCGGCGGGTGATGCGCCGCAGCATCCTGGCGACGATGCTGGAGATCCTGGAATATAACAGCAATCTTGATCGTCGGTTAGCATTCTTTGAGATCGGCCCGGTTTTTCATCCTGTGGAAGGACAACTCCTGCCTGATGAAAAGGTAATGCTGTCTATTGGGTTGACCGGCGTGCGCGACCTCCCCTCATGGGGGATGGATGAACCGCCTGTGATGGATTTCTATGACCTGAAGGGTGTGGTTGAAGGCATGTTAGCTGGATTGCACATTGAAAATGTGCACTACCGGGCTGGTGAACACCCGAGCCTGCATCCTGGAAAAACCGCACAGATCCTGATTGGGGACACCGTTGTGGGCTTCATGGGTGAACTGCATCCGCTGGTCAAAGCCAATTTCGAGATGGGTGAAGCACCGGTTTACGTGGCTGAACTTGAGTTTTTGCTATTGTTAGCCGCTGCCAGGACCCTGTTTGATGTGGAAGCCGTCCCAACCTTCCCGCCGGTTTTGGAAGACCTGGCAGTGGTGGTGGATGAAGCTGTGACGGCAGCTGAAGTCGAAGCGGTGATCCGCAAGGGGGGCGGTAATGAGCTAAAAAAGGTGCAGTTGTTTGATATTTACCGTGGGGCGCAGGTTGGTGATGGCAAGAAGAGCCTGGCTTTCAATCTGACCTACATCGCACCCGATCGGACGTTGACGGATAAAGAGGTCTCCAAGCTTCGTAAGAGGATTATTGACCTATTAGGTAAGGAACTGGATGCAGAATTACGCAGTTAGGGTGTCTAGTTTAATGCGTAAGGACGCAAAATGAAATGAATGGGAAACTTTTAAAAAAAGGAATCGAAGTGAAAGGAGATAAGATGGTAGAAATAGAAAAGCGTGTATTGGGTAAAAGTGGGATTGAAGTCACCAAGCTTGGCTTGGGGCTGTGGGCTATCGGCGGTGACCAGTGGGGTGTGGTCGAAGACCACGAGTCATTGGATGTGATCTCAGCCGCGCTGGATCTGGGTATCAATTTCTTCGATACCGCCGATGTGTATGGCGGCGGTCACAGTGAAGAGCTGCTTGGTAAAGCCATGCAGGGACGTCGAGATAAATTTATTGTAGGGACCAAGATTGGCTGGCTGGGGTTTGATGGCGAGAAGGTTGTCAGCGCGTATGACACGGTCGAAAAGCTCGTGGCTGGCGTTGAGAGCAATCTCAAACGGCTGGATACCGATTATATCGATGTAATCCAGAGCCATATCGATTTTCGTGAGCCCACGATGGAAGTGTTTATCGAGGGCTTCCAGAAATTGCAGGGACAGGGCAAGGTGCGGGCGTATGGCGTCAGCACCAGTAATTTCGAATATTTACAGGCTTTCAACGCAGAAAACAGGGCTTCAACCTTGCAGATCGATTATTCGATCCTCAACCGGACGCCTGAGAAGGAAATTTTCCCGTACACCATCGAAAATGACCTGGGGGTTCTGGTGCGCGGCCCGTTGGCGATGGGCATCCTGACGGGCAAGTTCACCAAGGACACCGAGTTTGGTGAAGGCGATTTCCGCCAGCGCTGGATTGATAACGAGGATGAGTACCAGGTCTTCCTAAACGACCTAGCCAAGGTCGAGAAACTCAAAGCGTTGACGAATGGACGAACACTGGGTCAGCTGGCGATCCAATTCGTGATGGCGCATCCCGCGGTCACCGTGGCCATTCCCGGTGCCAAGCGCGTCTCACAGCTGGAGCAAAATGTTAAAGCAGCGCTGCTGCCCCCGCTAACCGCTGAAGAGAGGCAGTTGATTGACGAAATTACACCCCAGGGTGGGGGTCGAAAGATCTGGCCGGCGTAAGGGTAGCAAATCGATCAAACCGGGGAGATTACACTATCTCCCCGAAAATTTTTAATATGGAATTTTTCGGTCACGCGCCCGGAGGGTGCGTGATAATCGTGGTGATGAAAAATTATGTCACGCATTGCTGGAATGCTTGCAATTACGAAGGTGTTGATCAAACCCGCAACGCATGACCTACACAAGATTTCAGCAGCAGCCACACATTTGTAGGTCACGCGCCCGGAGGGTGCGTGACAATCGTGGTGATGTAAAACAATGTCACGCATTGCGGGAATACTCTCAACTACGAAGGTATTGATCAAACCCGCAACGCATGACCTACAAAAGATTTCAAGTAACAACCGAACATTTGTAGGTCACGCATCTTTCAGGTGCGTGACAAACGGGGTGATGTAAAATAATGTCACGTGTTGCTGGGATATTTGCTATTGCAAGGGTGGTGGATCTACCCGCAACGCATGACCTACAAAAGATTTCAGCAGCAACAATGCATTTATAGTCAATCTTGAAAATTCGATAATATCTTATAAAGTGGTGTAAAAAGCTTGACGAAATAGTCATCTTGTGCTTCCATAAAGGTGTCAAAACCAAAAAAAGGAGGCACAAAGATGACTGACAATATTATGACATTGATAGATGAAC